>DATGVQ010000065.1:0-7776 GCA_035300145.1 Acidiferrobacterales bacterium
CTCAAGGCGTGCTTGTCCCGCCTTATGGCGATCTTAACCGGCGCAAAGCATTTCTCTTTTGGTGGCAAGATGATGGCGTATCACCAAATTACCGGGCATTTATAACCCCAGCTCTTTAAGCTTGCGCGTCAACGTATTACGTCCCCAGCCTAATTTCTTGGCGGCGTCTTGTTTGTGTCCGCGGGTATGATTAAGCGCGGTTTGAATTAATATGCGCTCGAAATCGGCACTGAGCTTAGCGAGAATATCCGTTTCTCCCCGCACCAGGCTTTGTTCGATAAAGCGTGTTAAAACCTTTCCCCAATCATCGCTGCCATCCACTTTACCCTCCATGCGCAACTCGGTAGGCAGATCTTCCACGTGGACTGTCTGTGTAGGCGCCATTACCGTAAGCCAGCGGCAGACATTTTCTAATTGGCGGACGTTACCCGGCCAAGGCAAATTGTGTAAATAATTTTCAGTCTCAGGCAATAGTTGTTTGCTTTCCACGCCGAGTTCAGTGGCAGAAGCCTTCAGAAAATGTCTGGCGAGCATAGGAATGTCTTCGCGCCGTTCGCGTAACGGCGGAGTATGGATGCGAATAACATTCAAACGGTGAAATAGATCTTCACGAAAGCGTCCTTCTTTGACTCGCTGTTCTAAATTTTGGTTAGTCGCCACAATAATGCGCACATCGGTGCTGATTTGATCGTAGCCGCCAACGCGATAGAATTTTCCGTCCGCCAACACGCGCAGCAGGCGGGTTTGGAGTTCGGTCGGCATGTCGCCGATTTCGTCGAGAAATAATGTGCCGCCGTTAGCCTGCTCAAAACGCCCCTTGCGTTGACTTAGCGCGCTGGTAAAAGCGCCGCGTTCGTGGCCGAATAATTCCGACTCCAGTAGTTCACGCGGGACCGCAGCGATGTTAATCGCGATAAAAGCCTGTTTGGCGCGCGGGCTATGATTATGCAGCGCCCGCGCCACCAGTTCTTTACCGGTACCCGATTCTCCATTAATAAGGATATTAAGACGCGAGCTGGACAGGCGGCCGATGGCGCGAAACACCTCTTGCATCGCCGGCGCTTGGCCGATGATCTCCGGCACCGTGGTGGGAGCAACGACAGGGGGAGTTTTGCGACGCCGGCGATGCTCAATCGCCCGGCGCGAGAGATTCACCGCCTCGTCCACATCGAACGGCTTGGGCAAATATTCAAACGCCCCGCCCTGATACGCCGACACGGCGCTGTCGAGATCGGAATGCGCGGTTATAATAATAACCGGCAGCCCGGGCGCTTCATGGTTAATCGCTTCGAGCAGCTCCAGGCCGCTTTTTCCCGGCATGCGAATATCGGTGATGAGCAGGTCGGGCTGTTGCCGTGGAAGCAAATCGAGCGCCTCATCAGCAGAACTAAAGCAACGAACAGCTATCTGCGCTTGTTGAAACGCCTTTTCTAATACCCAGCGGATAGAGGGATCGTCATCGATGATCCAAACGCTGTCTTGACTAGGCATGCTCCCGCTCCACCGGCAGATAAATGGTAAAAATAGTTTGTTTCGGACGGCTGCTGCATTCGATTAGGCCGCCATGCTGATTAATGATCGCCTGCGCGATGGACAGCCCCAGGCCGGTGCCCTCAGCCCTGCCGGTGACCATAGGATAAAAGATATGTTCACGCAAAGACTCCGGAATCCCCGGCCCATCATCTTCAATCTCCGCGCGCAACACCAGCCGGTGACGTTTCTGGCCGATGGTAAATTGTCGCTCTATGCGCGAGCGCAAGTGAATGACGCCGCTGTTTCCTACCGCCTGCATCGCATTGCGCACAATATTCAGCACCGCTTGAATGAGCTGCTCGGAATCAGCAAAGATCTCGGGCACGCTGGGGTCGAAATCGCTCTCAATGGTAATGCCTTGCGGGATCTCGGCCAGAATTAGGCTGCGGACGCGCTCAAAGATTTGATGGATATTGGCCGGGGTTTTAGTGAGCGGCCGACTGGGGCCAACCAGACGATCGATTAGATTACGCAGGCGATCAGCCTCATGAATAATAATCCTGGTGTAATCTTTCAGGCGCTGATCGGGCAATTCGCGCTCCAACAACTGGGCGGCGCCGCGCAAGCCGCCGAGCGGGTTTTTGATCTCGTGGGCAAGGCCTCGCACTACGGCCTGACTGGCCGCATGCTTATCCAGCATGTTTTCCTCGCGCGCTAAACGCAATAGCCGATCCACCTGATTCAACTCGATCAATAATTCTTTCTCAGTTTTATCAACCGCAAACACGGTTACCGTGCAATCGACGGTGACATAACGGGGGCCGGGAAGCGCCAGATGCAAGCCCCGCTCGGTGAAAGGGTCGCCGCTTACCAGCGCCTGACGCAGCGTCTTTATTAAAGGCCGGCTGCGAGGCAGAATCTGCGCTAACCTTTGACCGACAATTTGATTGGCGCTGATTGCAAACAGCGCCTCTCCTGCCGGATTAATTGAAATCAGGCGCAATTCCGCGTCCAATACGAGCACCGCGGTATTTAAATTATCCAAGATTTGCTGGCAGGAACGGGTTGACATCCTCGCAAGAATTAAAGTTAAACAGCGATCAGTGTAGCAAATGCCGCCGTGCACCAAAAGTGTGCATACGCAAAAAACCTAACATGACAAATGAAAACGCCCCCAACACGGGGGCGTTTTTAAACAAAGAATAATTACACGCTGTAATACATGTCAAACTCAATGGGGTGAGTAGTCATGCGCAGGCGTGTAATTTCCTGCATCTTGAGATCCCTATAAGCGTCGAGCACATCATCGGTAAAGACACCGCCGACGGTCAAGAAACTGCGGTCTTTATCCAATGCCTCCAGCGCCATGTCGAGCGAATGGCATACCGTCGGGATCTTTTTCGATTCTTCCGGCGGCAGGTCATACAAATCTTTATCAACCGGCTCGCCCGGATGGATCTTCTTTTGAATACCATCAAGACCGGCCAGCATCATCGCGGTAAAAGCAAAATAGGGGTTACTGCCGCCGTCCGGGAAGCGCACCTCGATACGCCGCCCCTTCGGGTTGGGCACATGGGGCACGCGGATCGAGGCGGAACGGTTACGCACGGAATAGGCCAGCATCACCGGTGCCTCGAAACCCGGCACTAGACGCTTGTAGCTATTAGTCAACGGGTTGGTAATGGCGTTGAGGGCGCGGGCGTGTTTGATGATGCCGCCGATGTAATACAGCGCGAGCTCGCTTAACCCGCCGTAGTCATTGCCGGTGAACAAATTCTTGCCGCCCTTGCCCAGGGATTGATGCACGTGCATACCGGAACCATTGTCTCCCACCAGCGGTTTCGGCATGAAGGTGGCGGTCTTGCCGTAAGAGTGCGCCACATTGTGCACGCAGTATTTGTAAATCTGGAGTTCATCGGCCTTTTTCACCAGCGTATTAAAACGCATGCCGATCTCGTTCTGGCCGGCGGTCGCGACTTCGTGATGGTGAGTCTCGATCGCAACGCCCATCTCCTGCATCGCCAAGCACATGGCGGAGCGGATATCTTGCAGCGAATCCACCGGCGGTACCGGAAAATAGCCGCCCTTTATGCCCGGGCGGTGTCCTAGATTCCCGCCTTCATACACCTTCTCGGAATTCCAAGCGCCTTCTTCCGAGTCCACCTTGACGAAGGAACCATTCATGCCGGCTCCCCAGCGCACATCGTCAAAAATAAAGAACTCCGCTTCCGGCCCGAAAAAAGCGCTGTCGGCGATGCCGGTGCTCTTAAGATAAGTCTCGGCGCGTTTGGCCAGCGAACGCGGATCCCGCTCATAACCCTGCATGGTCTGGGGTTCAATCACATCGCAGCGCAAAATCAATGTCGGCTCCTCGGTAAACGGATCCATGACCGCCGTAGCCGCTTCCGGCATCAGGATCATGTCGGAGTCATGAATACTCTTCCAACCGGCGATGGAGGAGCCATCAAACATCTTGCCTTCTTCAAACGTACTCGCCTCGATGGCGCTGGCCGGCACCGAGACATGCTGCTCTTTACCCTTGGTATCGGTAAACCGGAAATCGATAAATTTTACGTTTTTTTCTTCAATCATTTTTAAAACATCGGCGCCAGACATCTGGGATCCTCCTATCTAGATCTAGAAATTTAATTGTCAGCTGCGAGCGCAGCATATAAAACTTGGCCGGCCAAGTTTAACCGATTCGGCATTCGTGCATGAACTATGCCGAAAAAAATTCTCGAAAAATAGGGATTTTTGCTATCACCGTTGGCTTTTTTGCACAAAATTGGTGCTTCCGACGATGAGATCGCCTAAATACAGTGCACTAATGAAACAGGCATTCAAGAATGAAACTGTTTATTTTCTCTAATTCCAGCTTGGAACTGCCCTACGATCTTGCGCGCCTGCTCCCCATCTGCAAGGAGCTGTTAAGGGTAACAGGAGTTCCACCCGTATGCGACCTTCATATTGACCAAATACCAATTGACCAAATACCAAATCCTCTAGGGAAGCTCCGATCAAGCTGATTGCTGTCAGATTCCTCGCTGCGTTCGGAATGACAACTACGACTGAATCAGAGCTTTTCCAGGAATTAGGAGCTCCTAAAACCCTGTTTACGAGCTTCAGCAACGGCGAAAAGCGGGAGTTCAAAAAGAAATGTTAATGGTAGAAGGCCTCGCGCTCTCTGTTGCGGCTAAATTCCATGTCCTTGTTATTAATAGTGTGCAGGGATTAGTTGCAGCACATGCAGCGATCCTCAAAAGTGGATAAGTTAACACTCAGCCTGTTTTTAAACTTACATGCGCTGCTTTAGCATCGGAGATTCAGCGGCTTCACCCGAAATTACAGTAACTTAGTGTCCGTCCTTAATGTCAGCCTGCAAGCTTCCCTATCCCCTCACGCTTGACATCCTCGTTCTCTCACCTAGTCTTTTTGATTATGATCCTAAAGGATTAGATCGGCAGGTAACGGGCCCGGCTCATCGATTAATAGAGGGATTTTCATGCGTTGCGTATTCCGGTGTGTTCGCTCGTCCGCCTTTTTGCTGTTCATTTTATCTCCTATGCACTCGGCAAACGCAGGCGCAGGCGTAGATTGCGTAGATCAGTTTTATCAATCACTGGTTGACGCAGGTCGCGCCTGCCACGCAGACCAAGAAGCATCGCGTGATCCGCTAGCAGGATTACCTACACGTGTTTGCTTCGGGGGTGGAGAAACTGAAGTTTCCTGCGACGGAGGGAGCTGTGGATTTTTGGGCTTCTTTGAGAGTGCCCCAATTGGATTTCGTGCTAGTAATATCTGTTTTTGGTTTCGTGACCCCTCGTGCCTCCCAGGTGAAGTTTTCAGCGGCCCTGCGCCCGGGCATTGTGGGGGTGCTCCCCAAGTTATCAAGCTTTCCAACGATGCCGGTTTACCGACATCGGATACGCTCGCCGAAGTCGAACCGGGCAAAGCTACCACCAACCTGCGGGTGCGCGTCTTCAATGCAAATGGGCAATTAGTGCCTAACGCGAATGTAAAACTTGAAGTCACGGTCATCGCCAAGAGCGGCGGGCACCAACATGATGGTCCCCCTCCCCGGCCTAAAGGCGAATTAAGCAATGGTGTGGTTGTGGATACGATGATTACCGGCAATACCGGCCCGAATGGGATGGGGTTTGCCTTCGCTGCCCCCGATCCGGCCGGGGATCACAAAATTACCGCCTCTTGTCTCGACCGTACTTGCAAACAAGAGGGGCCGGATACGGTGCGGGTGGGGGTGAAGGGGCTAGTACCGATTCCAGAGAGCCCGACCTACGTCCTCATTACACCGAATACGGACACATTGCATCCTAATAACCATTATCTCACGCCGGCCTCCATCACAGTACTGCAAAAACTGGCCGGTCGTTATTCGCAACAATTTACGGCCGGACTACTCCTGAACCTTAACGATGCGAGTCTGGAGCGCGGTGGGTTGTTCGATATCGGTGCGCGAAATGGCATACCCTGGCGCCCGCCACATGTAACCCACAAAAAAGGCACGGAGATTGATATCCGAGCAAATCCTCAGATCAACCCGACGACATCAATTCCCGAAGCGAACTTTGAAGCATTTGAGGTGAATGTAAGGAAGGTCGGCGCAACCCGTTGCCCAGCGGGAGCGGGGCCTGCTTACGCAGGCACAGACAATCAGCACTACCATGTTTGTTTAACAGGAGGAGCCTGTTGCGTATGAAGATGAGGCGCTTGAGTCAAACCCTGAGTATAATCGTGGCAGTGCTGTTCGCGGGCTTCCTCGCGTCGGCCACTGCCGATGACGGCGAAAGCCTCACTTACAACTCTAATACCGGAGTATACACCATCGAGTACTACAACACCTACGATGGACCCACCCCGGTATTGAAACACGCGCAATTTGAGCTGCCTACTAGAATTGACCCCACCGTCAAATTTACGCTCAAGGAGTCGGCGAAGGGCCTTGTTGTCTATCAGTACAGGGTAAGAAGCGGAAAAGAGAGCAAACAAGATTTAAACTTTGTCCAACTGCGCGCGAGCGAGGCTACTGCAGCGACTCAAAACACTCCCGCCGGTTGGGAGGGAGAAGTGAACCCGCAGCCAGATGCTCCGGGGTCTCTTGTTAACTGGTTTCAAACCTTTAGGGGTCTAAAACCCGGGCAGAGCCAGGGCGGCTTTAGCATTCAAAGTCAGGATTTGCCGGGAGTAGGGTTCGTCCAAACCTGGGGTAGACTACGCAGAGACCTTCAGGGTTTCTCCGACCTCGGTCCTACATCCGCCACATCGATAGGCAAACAATACGTGGACCTAGTCAACAACAACGATTCGGTTCGCCGTACCGCTGCCGTCCCCCGCATCCCAGTTCCCAACCCCTTCGATGCCACCGTGGTTCTGACTAACCTGCAAAGATATCTCGATCAGGATCTAGTGAGCATGAAGCTTATCGATTCAGTGCTTGTCACGCAGCTCGACCGTTTATTTATTGCCGCGATTGATGCGGCCAAGCGCAACAATATCACTGGCTTGCGCAATAACTTGAAAGACATCCGCCAGGCCCTTAAAAAAGAGCATGAGGATGTCGATAAAGACGAGAATGAGGATAAGGACGACAATCAGAAAGCAAAATCCGGCGCTATCGATAAGCTCGCGGCGCGGGTATTGGATTTTGATGTGAAGGTTATCTTGAAGCGGATAGACGACGGCGAATCGGAAAACAGAAATCCGCCACCGCCTGCCTCGGGTCCTCCTCGGTAGAATCTTGACGAGTGACGTATACACTTTTTTTAATGGGTTTCGATGAATAATCAGCTTTTCAGACGATTGTATTGAACACTGTTGCTGTGCTCATTTTGTGCTCAGCCCTACCACACTCCAGCCCGTTCCACCCAACTCAAGCTCATTTAGGTCACCGCGTAAGTCTTTGTTGGAGTTGATTGAAGTGAGTTGGAGTAGTCTGGAATAGTTCACAGAATTGTTTCACGCGGCGGGGGTCGCAAGTTCGAACCTTGCATCGCTCACCAGTTCCCAATAACTTATCAGCGCGTGATGCACCAAGGATTTAGGTTGCAAACTGACTCCCTACCTAAAATAGAAAAACACTGACAAGCCATCCTTCCTCTGGGAAGAAACCCTGTAGATGAGTTAGAATTGCGAATATATATGTGGCGAGCGTAACTCCTCCCCGCTGACCGTCGTGTATGAAAAAATAGGATAAGAATTCATGCGTTTTTTCCCGCGATTACGGCGGATAATACATTGGTTATTCCGCCTGCTGCCGGTAGTGCTGGTTATTGATTCGATTTATTT
>DATGVQ010000066.1:0-16125 GCA_035300145.1 Acidiferrobacterales bacterium
TTCTACCGGTGAATTGGGTTATCAGGTGAAAGTGCAAGGCAAGGGCGAATTGGCGGAGACCGCACAGGCGTTCAATGAGATGTCGCGCAAGCTCCAGACCTTCTATAACGAACGCAAACACGCGGAGCAGGAGTTGCAGCAAAACGAAGCCCGTATTCGCGCTGTCGTCGATAATGTCCTCGATGGAATCGTCACGATTAATGAACGGGGCGTAGTCGAATCTTTCAACCGCTCCGCCGAGCGCATTTTTGATTATTCATCCGAAGAAATTATCGGCCGGCAATTCAATACATTGCTCCCGAAGCGGGACCGCAGTGAGTATGAAACGTATGTAAAAAATTATGCGCGCGTTGATAAAGAGCGGATGATTGGTTTTGGCTTGGAAATTACCGGCCAACGCAAAAACGGCTCTACTTTTCCAATGGAGCTTGGTCTAAGCGAAATGCGGTTAGGCGATGGCCGTGTCTTCGTGGGCATTGTGCGCGATATTACCGATCGTAAGAAAATCGATCAAATGAAAAATGAATTTATATCTACAGTTAGCCATGAATTACGGACTCCACTTACTTCCATGCTGGGTTCTCTCAGTTTGTTATCCGAAGGTGTCGGTGGAGAACTATCCGAACAGGGGAAGATATTGATCAATATGGCGCGTAATAACACCAGCCGCCTGGTTCATTTGATCGGTAATATTTTAGATACTGATAATATCCAGTCAGGAAAAATGCGGCTTCGTCTCAAACCAGTGGAGTTGATGCCGTTAGTAAACCAGGCGGTTGAGGAGAGCCGCGCCTATGCCGGGCAACTGGGCGTCAAATATGTGCTCGCCGCGGCGCTGCCGGACGCTAAAGTTCATGCCGATCGTGAACGCCTGATACAGGTTATTAACAACTTGCTTTCAAACGCCGCGAAGTTTTCTCCATCAGATAGCGCTGTAGAAGTCGCAGTCATACGCCGGGGTATGACAATCCGGGTTTCGGTGAGCGATCACGGTCCCGGGATTCCAAAAAAATTTCATGACCGCATCTTTCAGAGGTTCGCTCGTATTGATTCATTGGATACGCGTCAACAAAGCGGCGCCGGTCTGGGGCTGAGTATCGCCAAGGCGATTGTGGAGAAGCACGGCGGACACATCGATTTCGAGACTCAGGTTGAAGGGGGCACGCGTTTTTACTTTGAGCTTCCAGAGTGGCATGATGACCAGGCACGAGCGCACGCTTAAGGGTTGCTGGGATATTCCACTGATTCGGAGTTTTGAAAGCATGAGTTTTTATAACGTGGAAGTTAAGAAGAAGGCCAATATCTATCACGGCGGCAAGGTCACCAGCCGCACTATCATCACGGAGCGAGGCGAAAAGAAAACGCTGGGCGTTATGCTGCCCGGCGCCTATCGTTTTGAAACCGGCGCGGCCGAAACGATAGATATTCTGCTGGGGTCTTGCCGGGTAAAGCCGGCCGGCAAGCAAGTATGGGAGGCTTATCGAGCCAATGAAAGCTTTTCCGTCCCCGCTAACTCCTACTTCGAAATCGAAGTTAATGACCTGTTGGATTATGTCTGCCACTTTGACAGGGGTTAGACAGAGCACCATTTATTTTCTAAATAGCAGACTTGTAAAAAGGAGTTATAACGTGAAGCTGCCTTGGTATGTGACCGCCTTGGGTGCAGCCTTGGTATGGGGTATACATTATCCTCTGATTGCGAATGCGCTTAAAAAACTTTCTTTCATTTCGGTTTTGTTGTTGACCGCTTTGGGAATTATTGTGGTCGTGCCGTTTTTTTACCGCGAGATCGCCGCAGATTATTTTATCTTGAAAGCAATGGACTGGCGCACGAAAGCCGTGCTTTTGCTGCCGGCATTGACGGGCTTGCTCGGTTCGGCGCTGTTATTTACTTCCATCGATAGTAAAAACGCTACGCTTGCAAGTCTAATTGAGATTTCTTATCCGGTATTCGTGGCGCTGTTCGCTTATGTGTTGTTCCGAGAGGTGCAAATTAACGCCGGCATATTGTTGGGCGCCGCGCTCGTCTTTACCGGCGTCGGTTTGATCATTTTGCATAATCCTTAACAGGCCTTTAGGAGTTCACCTGCAGACGGAACCAGAACGTCGATCCTCCCTCAGGGTTATTGCGCGCGCCGATCTCGCCGCCATGCAGGCCGATCAATTCTTTACAGATGGCCAGCCCAAGGCCGGTGCTTTTTTCGTTACTGGTCGCGCGATTGCGCAATTGCGCGTATTCGACAAACAGCTTATCCATATCTTCTTCCGCGATGCCGGGCCCGGCATCGCTGACTTCGAGCAAGATAAACCCGTCCTCGGCGTACGTCCGTACCACGGTGCTGGCCCCCGCCGGACTGAACTTAATGGCGTTACCGAGCAAGTTGTCCAACACCTGCGCTAAACGGAAATTATCCGCTTTAATCGTCGGCAGGCGCGGATCAAGCTCGGAGCTTAAATTGATGTTCTTCCTTTTGGCATATTCGCTATTTCTCTCCAGCGTCTGCTTGGTCAGTTCGTTGATATCGGTGGGAATTTTTGCGAGTTTGATATGCCCGCTCTCTATCGCGCGCAGGTCAAGCGAATCTTGCACCACGCGTTGCATATATTCCCCCGATTTAATCAACATGGAAAGCGATTCCTGTGCTTCCGCATCCATCGGCGTTCCCAAAGGATATTCGGTTTGCAGCTCGCGCGCGGCTTCCAAGATTACTAACAGCGGTTTTTTCAAATCATGACTGGCGATATTCAGGAGTTTATCGTTGAGTTCTTTAAAATGTTTCAATGTCAGTTGGGATTTAATACGCGCAAGCATGATAGAAAAATCTATCGGCTTGGTCAGGTAATCATTAGCGCCGCTTTTTAACGCCCGGACTACGTCCTCGGTTTCATTGGCGCCGGACAGCATAATGATGGGCAGATCCAACATCGAGTGGGATGGCCGAATAAGATTAAGCACCTCAAATCCGGACAAATCCGGCAATTTAATGTCGAGCAGCACCAGATCAAATTTTTCGGTATTGATGATATCCAGCGCTTGGCGCCCGTTTTCCGCGACCTTAACATGGTACCCATCGCGCTTAAGGCGTATCGAAAGCGTGTCGCGGGTTCCGTCGACATCGTCAACAACCAGAATATTGTATTGTCCGTCAGCCATGCAATTTCCCTGCCACTGCTTTCACAGCTTGTTATTTCAAGCATAGATTATTTAACTCTCAGCGTCATGCCCGTTTGGTGCCGCATCAGAATTTATTTGTAGCTGTTTATCCCTGCGCCTCCTCCGGCGGGCGTATCCGGCTGAACAGCCGGAGCAGCGCAAGGTCGTAAACGATCTTAAGGCCGCCGGCGATTATCAGTGGCCAGCCGAAGATTGAGAGATGAAGGAGGTAGCCGGCAAGCAAGGGGCTGGTCGCCGTCGCCAGACTGCGTGGGACCGCCGTCAGGCTCGCCGCCGCCGGGCGTTCCGCCGGAGAAACGACCGCCATCACATAAGATGTCCGGGTCGGCACGTCCATTTGTGATAGCGCACTACGCGCCAGCAACAGCGCAATCACCAATGGCAAGGTAGGCATGAATGGCACCAGGAGCAAAAATATATTTGCCGGCAAGTGGGTGAAGACCATGGTATTAACCAGGCCGATGCGTTTGGCGACGCGCACCGCCACCAGGTAAGAAAAGGCGGAAAATAGGCCTGCCCAGAAGAAAATCGTACCCGCCGCGGCGATCGAAAGTTCGAATCTTTTAAACAGCCAAAGCGCTAACAGCGACTGGATAACGAAACCGCCGGCGAACGCGTCCAGGCTGAAAAGAGCGGTGAGGAGGTAAACAATTTTTCGAGATTTGCCCAATGGCGCCGCCGGCGCCGCATCCTTGGGTTCGATTTGCGGGGAAAGCTTGCGGTAAATCAGTAGAGTGATTACACCGAGCAGGCCGTAAACAAGAAACATGCCCTGTAGCGCCGCTTTCAAACTAGAAGAAGCCGTACTGGCAAGTATATCCGGCAGACCCGCCGCAAGCGCGCCTAATGCGCCGACCAAAGAACCAATCAAACTATATTTGGCAAACAGCGCAGTGCGATGCCGATCGTCGGCCGCTTGGGAAAGCAGGGTATGTTCCAGCGGTAAAAAGACACTGACATCGCCGCTTGATGGATTGAGCGTACCGACGAATGCGATCAGCAGCAGCGGCCAGAAATCGGTGATGAAGGTAAATCCGGCGCCGGTCATAATCATTAGTCCAGCCGCCATCATTAACAGCTTCCGACGCCTGAAGCGATGAGCTAAAAAACCGACCAGCAGGGTAAGGAGGCCGGAACCGAGCAGGGTGCCGGTTGCGATAGCGCCGACTTGCAAGCTATCAAAACCCAGCGTCAGCAAATAGAACGGCAGGAGCAAGCTTACATAGCCGTCGCCGAATGCGCGCAACGCGCGCACCCATAACAGCAAGCGAATATCAGACGGGCTCACTATTATTTAATTTTTTTTCAGTACGGCGGGCTAACACGCACATTAGCGCGGTTCTTGATTAAAGACAATGATCATGCCTGAATTTCACTTAAGAGCCGGTCCATCATCTGTTCCGCCTCCGCAGCGTAGCCCCCGCCGAATAAATTAACATGATTGAGCACATGATATAGGTTGTAAAAAGTTTTGCGTATCGCGTACCCCTGGTCCAGAGGAAAGCTCTCTTGATAGGCGCTGTAGAACCGTGGTGAAAATCCACCGAACAGCTCCGTCATTGCCAGGTCCGTTTCGCGGTCGCCGTAGTAAACCGCGGGATCGAAGATAACCGGGCGGCCCTCAGTATCCGCGGCATAATTTCCCGACCAAAGATCGCCGTGGAGTAACGCAGGTTGCGGCTGGTAATCGCGAAAGAAGGCGGGTGTAGCCGCCAACAGGCGCTCGCCTTTGCGCTGCAACCGGCCTTTATAACCGTTGCGCGCCGCCAATGCCAATTGATAACCTAAGCGCTGGTTTTGCCAGAACGTTACCCAATCTTTAGCAGGTGTATTGATTTGCGGCGTGGAGCCCAAAGTGTTGTCGATATGCCAGCCGAAATAATCAGCCTGAACCTGATGCAGGCGCGCCAATTGCCGTCCCAATAATTCCGCAGAGGCGTCTTTGGTTTTTCCGAGTTGTAAATATTCCAGCACAATATAAGCGCGGCTTTCGGCAATACCCCAGCATATCGGTTCAGGCACCCGCACCGCCTGTGCCTTGGCGAGTTCCTGTAATCCGGTTGCCTCCGCTTTAAACATATCCAGTTTAGAGGCGTCGTTGTATTTAACGAAATATTTGCGTCCATCATCCTCTAACGCCGCAGTCGCATTAATGCAGCCCCCGCCGACCGAACGTTGCCCGCGCGCGGTAAATGGTTTACCTGTCGTGGCTGAAATTTGTCGGGCGATCGTTGTCCACATCCGGTTTCACAAAGCGTTGGCACCTGCTCATATTACCATTTTTGCGCTCCATCCACGGCGGCATTATGATGGGCCGTTGGGCAGGCGCTGTATGATGCATTTTTGCTTTAGCAGGGTGGTGAAAAATCCGTTTTTCATCACCCTGCGAGACGTCGTTTCCAGTCGCCTCCTACCATCTCCGTCTTCCGACGACTGGGGGGTTGAATAATGGCGTGGTCATGGCTAACAGTGGCAGCAAAGACGATTCCGTGGGCCACCCTCATCCGGCGGGCTCCGGAGATCATCGAAGTTTCAACCAGACTGCTTGGTAACCGCAAAGCGAATCAGGCCGCCAGGCACGCGGCCAGCCGGCCGCAATCAGAGGTAGACGAACTACTCCAACGGCTGAAGAACCTGGAAACACATGACCAGGAAAACGCGAAGGTAGTAGAACAAATCGCCGAGCAGATGCGAGATTTAACGAACAGCGTCGAAGTACTCGCGGCCAGGGTGCGCGTGCTGCTTGTGGTTGTGGCCGCAACGGCTGCGGCCGTAGTGGTTGGTATATTGGCTGCGCTGCTGTGAGTTATCTTGAGTGGACGGCGACTTGCCAAACAGATCCATATTGGAGGTTTGGCGCCGGCCGGATACAATAGGCCCAGATGATCCTGTACGCATTTGCTTCCCTGGCCGCCTGCATTGAGAATGACATTACATGAGCCGACTTATTCCCCGCCTGGAGATGGAACAACTGACGCCGGCGCTGGCGGCGGCTTTGAATTCGAAAGTAAAGCGGCTTGGTTACCTCGGTGAGTTTTTCCAATGCATGGGCAATCAGCCGGAAGCCTTGCTGTCTTTTAATACCCTCACCGAAGATTTAAAGAAGGCGTTGCCCGACAGACTTACCGAAGTCGTTGCGCTCACCGTGGCGGGCGTCATGCGCAACGACTATGAACGCAATCAACACGAACGCTTGTGCATCAATCTCGGTTTCGATAAAAATTGGGTGCGCGATGTCAATGCGCGCACCCCCAGAAAAAGTACTTCGCTGAGCGAGGAAGAGCGCCTGGTGCAAAAGTTTACCTTGGCGGTGGTCGCCAGCTTTGGACGCCAGGCGCAAGACGAGTTTGAGGCGGTTGTGCAGGCGCTCGGGGCAAAATACGCGGTCGCGCTTTTACTGTTAGTCGGGCGCTATATGATGCATGCCTTGATCGTCAATACGCTGACGCTTACTCCACCGGTTACTTCTATTTTTGAGGACAACGATAATGACCCAACCCCGTTGGCTGACTGAGGCTGATGTAGTTTCTCTGATGGATATGGGCGAGGCAATTAATGCCTTGGAGACGGGACTGTCGATGGAGGCGCGCGGCGAGGCGCAGAATATGGTGAAGACCCATGTCTCCTGGGGCCTGCACAGTCTGCATGCCATCGGCGCGACTTTTCTCGGCGCCGGTTTTATCGGCACTAAAACTTGGGCGCATACCGAGCGCGCCGCGACGCCACTGCTGATTTTATTTGACAGCCACGAGGGTACGCTCAAGGCCATCATTGAGGCTTTTGCCCTCGGGCAATTACGCACCGGCGGCATTTCCGGCGTCGCCGCCCGCTGGCTCGCCGCGCCCGATGCGGACGAACTGGCGATCATCGGCACCGGCCAGCAAGCGCTGACCCAGATTGCGGCGGTGGCGGCGGTGCGGCGGCTGAAGCGCGTGCGGGTGTTTAGCCCCAACCCGGAACACCGGGCGAATTTCGCCAAGAGATTGCAGGCGGAAGGATTTGACTTCACGGTCATAGAGGCAAAATCGGTAGCGCAGGCAGTCGAAGGTGCGCCTATCATTACCTTGGTAACACGCGCCACTAGACCATTCCTAAGCGCGGCCATGGTGAGCAAGCGCGCGCATATCAACGCAGTCGGTGCGATTGTGCCCGATCGAGTCGAGTTCGATCAGGACATCTTCCCGCGCTGCGGGCGCATCGCCGCTGATAGTGTGCCGCAGGTGCAGAAACTGTCGCGCGAATTCATGGACTACTTCGGCGCAGGCCTTGGCCGCTGGGAAGACGTGATCCCGTTGTGTAAATTGGTGGGCGAGGGCAAGCCGCGCCCGGCTGACGCCGATCTCACCCTTTTTAAGGCCATGGGCATGGGTATTTCTGATCTGTCTCTCGGTATTGAGCTATACCGGCGGGCGATAGCGCAGAATGTAGGTTATGATTTTGCCCATCCGCAGCGCGCCAAACCGCGGCTGCGTGCTAAGATGTAAGAACGGAGGTGGCTTATGAGTGAATTGAAGACGAGCAAATCACCGGCGAAGTTTGTCGATTGCACCGGTGTTGCAGCACCTAAGCTTGATTTGTGGCCGGCCATTGTTATCCCGAAGGCGGCGATTGAAGCCGAGATCGAAACATTGGCGCGCCTGCCGGCGCCGCAAAACGGCCGGCGCTCCGCGTTGATTGTTCATCCCTATTCAAAGCCACCGGGCCTTGGGCTCGCGCCCGGCATTCAGGTGTCGATCAACGTCTTACAGCCCGGCGAACGCACCAAGCCTATCCGCCATAACTCCACTCAGGTCAATTTCTGCATCCGTGGCCGCGGCCATTCCATCATCAACGGCAAACGCATTGGATTCGAACGTTACGATGTATGGAATACCCCGTCGATGGCAGTGTATTCCCATGTTAACGACAGCAACGCGCTGCAAGTGCGTTTGACCTACAGCAACGCCGCGCTGCTGGAAAAGATGAACGTGCATATGGTCGATGAGGATCCACCCATCGTCGATGCAGTTGCACCGGCCGAGCCGGAAGAAGCGCAGGGTAGCTCAGTCAATCCGTTCGGCACCTTCAAAATTACCGATGACGGCGCCTATCTCATGCCCTATGAGAAACTGATTAACCCGGACGTAGTTCCCTCGCCGCCGCTGCATTGGCCGTGGAAGCTGGTTAAAGAACATCTGGACAAGCTGCAAACCTTGGGCAAATCCTACGTCGGCCGGCGCCTCTACCTGCTCTTTAATCCCGCGACCGGCCGCACCAACGGCACCAGCCACAACTTTTTTGCCACCATGTGCGTGCGCCCGCCGAAGATCGTCGACCGCCCGCATCGCCATACCGCGGCGGCGATCAATTACTACTTTAGCGGCAAGGGCTACAGTGTGGTCGAAGGCAAGCGCTTCGAGTGGCAGGCGGGGGATCTCATGCTTTCCGCGCCGGGCTGGGGTATTCATAACCACGCGTCTTATGACGAACCGGTTTATGAACTGACTATTCAAGACAGCCCGTTGAATATCGCGATGGAATCGCTGCTGTGGCAGGAAAATCTCAAACAACCGTTAGCGGCATTGGGTTCGCAAGAGGGTTTTGCCACCAATCGCGCCAGCGTCTCCGGGTAAATGCAGTGATGAAATTAGATAAAAACTTTCTCCGCGGTTCCTATCCGCCGGTGGTGACGCCGTTTCGCAGGGGCATGGTCGACTACGATAAGTTTGCCGAGCTGGTTGATTATCAAATTAAGGAAGGTTCGCACGGTATCTTGGTAACCGGTACCAGCGGCGAACCAAGTACGCTGACCATCGACGAACGCGCTCAACTCGTGAAAGTCGCGGTCGATACTGCCGCCGGGCGGGTGAAGGTCACGGCCGCGACCGGCTCGCAATCGCATGCTGAAACTGTCGATTTAACCGCACGGGCGGAAAAGGCCGGCGCCGACGCCCTCTTGATCGTGACGCCGTATTACATCCGGCCGCCGCAGCGCGGCTTGGTGGAGTATTACATTGACCTCGGCAAGCGCACCGATTTACCGGTAATGATTTATCATATCCCCGGCCGCGCCGCGATTGCCCTACAACTCGATACGGTGGAGAAGATCGTCGACAAGACGCCGAATCTGGTCGGTATCAAGCACGCGGTCAATGACCTTGGCTTTGTCAGCGAGTTACTCAACCGCTTCGGCTTTGATTTTCGTATCTTTGTCGGTCTGGAAGAACTCAGCTTCCCGATGCTCGCCATCGGCGCCGCCGGCTTAATGAATGCGGTCGGCAATCTTGCCCCGCGCAAAGTGGCGGAGTTGTACGAAAAGACCGCACAGGGAGAGCTGGAAGCGGCGCGCCGGCTGCATTACGAATTGTTTGAGCTCAATCAGGCAGTATTTTTCGACACCAACCCGATTCCCATCAAGTACATGATGAAGCGCATGGGATTATTGCAGGAAAACGAACACCGGCTACCCATGGTTCCAGCCACGAAGGAACTAGAAAAGAGATTGGACGAAGTCCTGCGCCGCGCGGGTCTTTTATATAGGGATGCCAAAGCTGCTTCGACTTAGCATGCGCTATTGATGGAAATACGAGAGTGCTAAATAGAATAAATCAGCGAAGCAGTATTTGTAGGGTGGGTTAGCCCGTCAGGGCGTAACCCACCGGACGCGGCGGATGGTGGGTTACGCGGCCGCGCCGCTAACCCACCCTACCATGTGCATGGGTTTGGCTTGAACGATTTGGAGAATCCACATGAAAGAAATTGCTCTGTCAGAAGTTAAGGATGATCTGTCAAAGTACCTGCGGCTCGCTGAGAAAGAAAAAATCCTTATCACCCGGCATGGCAAGCCCGCCGGTGTTCTGATTGGTTTTGAGTCCGAGGATGACTGGTTTGACTACCGCCTCGAAAACGATCCGCGCTTTCTGAAGCGCGAAAGCGAGACAGAGTCTGCGTGCTGGGCGCGGCGTGAAGCTTGAAGATATCGAGTGAGTGAGGCGTCGGAAATAAAAACTTCACCTTAAGCCACCCGTCTTCCAACTAAAGATTATCGGTTTTGATCGAACTCACAGCTCAAGCCGGTGCGGCCTACCTTGCGTCGCACCTCGTCGAGTGAAATCCGGAAATATACCGGCCGGTTGTGCGCGCACGCGTGCGGATTGGCGGTCTGGGTCCAGGCCGCGAGCAGCCGCTCTTGCGCCTCGCGCTCCAATACCGTGCCGGCCTTGACCGCGCTCAAACAGGACAGCGCCTGTGCGAAGTCCTCGCGCCCGCTACGCACGTGCGCGAGCAGCTCCAGGAAAATGCGCGCCGATTCCTTCGGATGGACGCACGCCGGCACCGCGCGCAACGCCAGCACCTGCGCGCCGAACGGCTCCATCGCGAAGCCGCAGGCGGTGAGCGCATCAAAGTTGGCATCCGCGAACGCGCGCTCCTCGGGAGACAACGTGACTACCTGCGGCGCGATCAGCTCGCGCCGGCCGGTGCCACCCTGTTGCAGGCGTTCGTAAAACACGCGTTCCTCGGCTGCGTGCTGATCCAGTAAATATAGATGCCCGTCGTGCAGCACCAGCAGAAAAGTCTCTTCCAGCTGGCCCAGGAGCTGGAAGCCATTGGCGCCGCCGTAGGCTGTTTCCTCTTCCGCCGCCTGGAGTTGTCCGCCGTTAAACGCGCGCTGCCGCCGGCGCAGGGCGTGGCGCACGCGCTCATACACCTCGTGCTCTTGGCGAAAGCGCACCTCGGTCTTGGCCGGGTGCACATTGACGTCGATCTCGGCGGGTTGCAGCTCCAAGAACAACACCGTGAGGCCAGTCATCTCTTGCAACCCCTCGCGCATGGCGCGGTAGAGCAACAGGTTGCGCACCGGCCTGCGATTGACGAACAGATAGCCGCGGCGCTGAGACTCCTGAGAAATCACATAGCCCCACACGCGGCCCCAGGCGCCGACTTCGTCGAAGCTTTCCAACTGCGCGGCCACCCGCTGGCCGAATAGGGCGGCGATGCGTTCCGCCGGCGTGGCCGGCGGCAGGGCATAGACCTCGCGGCCATCCAGGGTTAAGGAAAAATGCTTTTCCGGAAAAGCCAGGGCGAAGGTGGTGAAGGTATTAAGGATATGGCGATACTCGGTCTGAAGGCTGCGTAAAAATTTCCGGCGCGCGGGCACGTTGTAAAACAAATCCCATACCTCCATGCGCGTGCCGACGGGCGCGCCGGCCTCGCTTAAGCTGACCATGCGCCCGCCTTCGAGCCGCGCCTCGGTACCCAGCAGCGCGTCGCGCGTGCGCGTGAGGCAGCGCACGCGCGCGACTGAGGCGATGCCGGCCAAGGCCTCGCCGCGGAAACCGAACGAGTGAATCGCGGCTAAATCCTCCACCTGCGCGATCTTGCTGGTGGCGAAGCGCGCGAACGCGAGTGGCGCGTCATCGCTGAAAATGCCGGCGCCGTCGTCGGTGACCTGAATAAGCCGGCGGCCACCCTCCTGCACCTCCACGCGCACGGTCTGTGCGCCGGCATCGAGGGCGTTCTCTATGAGCTCCTTAAGTACGCTCGCCGGGCGCTCCACGACCTCGCCCGCAGCAATGCGCTGCTGCACCTGGGGCGATAAAACCCGGATGCTCATGCCTTGCGCGGCTTGGGCATCAGGCGCGGGCGCTCCGGCCGCTCTTCTTGGTGGTGCTCGCCTACCTGCGCCAATGTCTTGACTTCCGCGAGCAGTTGCAAGGCCTCCAGCGGTGTCGTGTGCAGCGGATCGATCTGCCGCAGGCGTGCGATCAAGGCGTCATGGGCGGCGGGATGATCTACTAGAGCGGGCACCGCCGTTCGTGCCGGCACCTCTTCTCGGCGGGCGCTTTCTTGCCGCTCCCATTCGCCCAGCAGCGCAGTTGCGCGCTGCACCACCGGCGCCGGCAGGCCCGCGAGCTGCGCCACATACAGGCCGTAGCTCTTCTGCGCCGCGCCCGGCACTACTTTATACAAAAACGTTACCTCGTCGCGTTCCTCGCGCACCGCCAGCCGCGCGTTCACGATCGCCGGGATGCGCTCGGCAAGCCGCGCGAGCTGATGATAATGCGTGGTAAACAGGGTCTTGGCCTTGATCTCTTGCGCCAACGTCTCGGCCACGGCCTGAGCGATGGCCTGGCCGTCGGCCGTGCCGGTGCCGCGTCCGACTTCATCCAGAATCACCAGGCTGCGGCTGCTCGCATGACGCAGGATGTTGGCGGTCTCGATCATCTCCATCATAAAGGTGGACAGCCCGCGCGCCAGGAAATCCCCGGCGCCCACGCGCGTGAAGATGCGATCCACCGCGCCGATCGCGGCTTTTTGCGCCGGTACAAAGCTGCCGATCTGGGCGAGCAGTACCAGGATTGCGGCCTGGCGCGCGTAGGTACTTTTACCTGCAGCATTCGGTCCGGTGAGCAGCAAAAAGGATTGTCCTTCATGCAGATGTAAATCGTTTGGCACGAAATGGCCGCTCAAGGCCTCTACCATTGGATGCCGCCCTTCCAGGATCGACAAGCGATAGTCATCCGAGACCTCGGGCCGCACCCAACCTCGCTCGGCCGCGGTCTGCGCTAACGACGCAAGCGCATCCAACACCCCTAACGCCTCCGCGGTCCGGCGCAAGCGCCCGGCCTGCGCGGCCGCGTGTTCGCGCAGGTGCACGAACAACTCGTACTCCAGCTCCTTGCCGCGCTCAGTCGCGGACAAGGTCTTGTGTTCGAACTCCCGCAGTTGCGGAGTGATAAAGCGTTCGGCGTTGACTAAGGTCTGGCGCCGGTCGTAATCCGCCGGGATCGCGCGCAGGTGCGACTTGGTGATCTCAATGTAGTAGCCGAAGATCTTGTTAAAGCCCATCTTGAGATTGGGGATGCCGGTGCGGCGGCGCTCCTCCGCCTCGTAACGCGCGAGCCACCCGCTGCCGTCGCGCTGCAAGCCATGCAATTCATCCAACTCGGCGGACACGCCCGGCCGGATGATGCCGCCCTCACGCGGCGTCGCGCGCGGCTCGTCCACCAGCACGCGCGCGATTTCAGCGTACACATCGTCCAACGGATCCAGTTGTTCGCCCAGGCCGCGCAGCGATGGGGCCTTGCAGCCGGAGAGCAGCGCACGGATGGTAGGCAGCGGCGCCAGCGACGCGCGCAGGGCGGCAAGATCGCGCGGATTGGCCAGGCCTGCGGTCACGCGCGAGGTCAAACGTTCCAGATCCAAAATAGTCGCCAACGCCTGCTGTAATTCCGTGCGCACGCGGTTTTGCGCGATGAGCTCGGCCACGGCCGCTTGGCGGTCGCCAATGGCCGCCACGTCGCGCAACGGATGCAGCAGCCAATGCTTGAGCCGCCGCCGGCCCATGCTGGTGCGGGTGTGATTCAGCACCGCGAACAGGGTCCCTTCCTCGGTACCCTGAAACAGATTCTCCACCAGCTCCAGGTTGCGCTGGGTCTGCGCATCCAGCAACACGAAGTCTTCGCTGGCATAGGGTCGCGGGGATTGCACGTGCGGCAGGAATGCCATCTGTGTATCTTTGACATAGGCGAGCAGCGCGCCGGCGGCGCGTAAGCCGCGGCCTGCGGTCAGGCGCAAGAGTTCGATGGCGGCACGGCCGAAGTGACCGGCGAGCAGCGACCACGCCGGTTCCGGATCAAACGCCGCCGCCGGACGTTCCGCCAGGAACGGGCGGTAGGCCGGCAGCTCCAGGCGCGCGCCTGCTTCCAACAGGATCTCCTCCGGCCGCAGCCGCGCCAACACCGCCGGCAGCTCGGCGCGCGGGAGGTCCGCGACCCAAAACTCGCCGGTTGCAAGCCGCAAGAACGCAAGGCCTATTTGATCGCCTTCGGCCCACAGCGCGGTCAAGGCGCCTTCCTGACGCTCGGATTCGTAGAAGGTGCCGGGCGTGACCACGCGGATCACTTCGCGTTGGATCAGGCCGCGGCCGCTGCCCGCCGCCTCCAGTTGTTCACAAATCGCGACCTTATGGCCCTGCTCGACCAGGCGCGCGAGGTAGAATTCCAGGCGATGGTGCGGCACGCCGCACATTGGCACGCGCTCGCGGCCCTTGCCTTGCGTGCGCGAGGTCAGGACGATGTCGAGCGCGCGTGCAGCGACCGCGGCATCATCGAAAAATAATTCGTAGAAATCGCCGAAGCGGAAGAACAAGAGGGCGTCCGGGTGCTTATCCTTGACCCGGTGGTACTGCTCCATCATGTCGGTCTGGATATCGGGCTGGGGCGATTTTGTCGCCGGCCCGGCCTTGTCTTTAAGTTGCTTCACCAGTGCCTCAATCGGGCTGGTCTCCTCCTGTGACGCGTAGTCTGCCACAGCACCGCCGGCGCGTCCAAGCAAAAGCGCGCGAAGGCTTGCCCCGGCACAGGCCGCTCTATAAGCTAGCGCCTTGAGGAAGGACCCATGCCCATTATCGCCGATCTGCACATCCATTCCCGCTACGCCCGGGCCGTGAGCAAAGACATGGTGCCGGAGGGCCTGTACCGCTGGGCGCAGCTCAAGGGTATTACCGTGCTCGGCACCGGCGATTTCACCCATCCCCGCTGGTTTACCGAATTGCAGGACAAGCTGGAGCCGGCCGAGCCCGGGCTTTACCGCCTGAAGCCGCAATCGGCTGAACCGGTCGACGCGGAGCTGCCCGAGCGCTGCCGGGCGGAGGTGCGCTTCATGCTGACCGCCGAGATCAGCAGCATCTACAGCCGCGGCGGCCGCACGCGCAAGGTCCATAATCTTGTCTTTGCCCCGAGCTTCGCGATGGTCGCGAAAATCAACGCGCGCCTCGCGCGCATCGGCAACCTCCAGGCCGACGGCCGGCCGATCCTGGGCTTGGACAGCGAGGAATTGCTGCGCCTCACGCTCGAGACCGCGCCCGAGGCGCTATTGGTCCCGGCGCATGCCTGGACCCCGCATTTTGCGGTATTCGGCGCGAACTCCGGGTTCGACTCTCTGGAAGAATGCTTCGGCGATCTTACGCCGCATATCAAAGTGATCGAGACCGGGCTGTCGTCGGACCCGCCCATGAACTGGCGCTTAAGCCAATTGGACCACATTACCTTGATCTCCAACTCCGACGCGCACTCGCCCAGCAAGCTTGGCCGCGAGGCGAATTTGCTGGATACCACCCTTTCTTACCCGGCGATCATCGACGCCTTTGTCAGCGCCGACCCCAAACGCTTTCTCGGCACCCTCGAGTTCTTTCCGCAGGAAGGCAAGTACCATTACGATGGCCATCGCACCTGCGGCGTGCGCTTAAGCCCGAGCGAGACCAAGCAACACGACTACCGCTGCCCGGCATGCGGCAAACCGGTGACCGTGGGTGTCATGCACCGGGTCGAGGTGCTGGCCGACCGGCCACCCGGCCATCGCTCGTCGCGCGCCTTGCCCTATTGGAACGTAATCCCCCTCGTAGAGCTGATCGCCCAGGTGAAAGGCGCGGGCGTCAACACCAAGGCCGTGACCGAGGCCTATTTCAATCTGCTTGCAGCTCTCGGGAGCGAGTTTCATATCCTGATGCACGCGCCTTTGCTGGAGATTGAAACGGCCGGTGGCAGCTTACTCGCCGAGGCCGTGCGCCGCATGCGGACGGGCCAGGTGACGATCGCGCCGGGCTACGACGGCGAGTACGGTACCATCCAGCTGTTCGATCTTGCGGACCGGGCAGCGGCGGCAGCGCAAATGAGTCTGTTTTAGCGTGGACGCTGATTTACTCGGCACGCTCAACCCCGCGCAGCGGGAGGCGGTACTGGCAACGGAAGGGCCGGTGCTGGTGGTGGCCGGCCCCGGCACCGGCAAGACCCATACCCTTACGGTACGGCTGGCGTATTTGTTACAGACCGCTGGACTCCCGCCGGAATCCCTGCTCGCGGTCACCTTCACCACCCGCGCGGCGCAGGAGATGGGCCGGCGGCTGGCGGCGTGGTTGGGCCCGCCGGCGCGGCGCATCAACGTCGGCACCTTTCATAGCCTATGCTTAC
>DATGVQ010000067.1:0-15614 GCA_035300145.1 Acidiferrobacterales bacterium
CCTGACATAAATCGTCGTCGGTGATTTTTTCGGCTAGAACGATAACGGGGACCTGTAAGCCCCGTTGTTGAATCAGGGCGGATACGCGCTGAGCCTCGAAAGCAGAAAACTCGGCGAGAACAATGTCCCACTCCTTCTTTCTCGTTTGAGAGACGTTGTCTTGCCTGTTTGGTGGATTCTCTCCTGCCTTGCCATCCAGCGCCGCCTCTAGCGCCGGCGCTTTATCGACGCGATGAGTCTTTAGCCTATATCCGAATTGACGCAGGGCGTCAATCACCTGCTCGGCCTCATCGGCTGAATCATTAATAATGAGAAGCCGGATAATCTTTCCGCCCACTTTTTGCACAGCCATAAATACCTGATTCTTAGTTTCATAACGCCAGCAGCGCCCTTACCCCGACGCCTCGGCTATTGCATAAATGGGCTTCCGTTTCCCACACCGTTGAGCAATAGGAGCAAAATCCGGGCCAGACGCCGGGAATGGCCTGATTCTTGCTGTCTTCGTAAGAAATAAAATTAGCAGGGTGATGAACATCACCCTGCGGTGCGGTATAGGGACGTACCGCCATTTTTCAGACACGCTAAGTGTTTGAAAAATGAAGCAAAGCAAAAACCGCGCTTTTTGCTTTGCGTGTTGAAAAAGGCCACGGATGGACTTTTTCAGCAACCTGTTAGTGGCGAGAGGCATCTAACCGGCCGGGATGTACATACGGTAGACATAACAACTTATCCTATACTTAGAACGCTAATGAATAACACGACGAACCAAGACGGCGGCAACAGAATCTCTGATTCCCGAAGACAGGTATTGCCGGTCGTACAGCGGATGCGCACCCAGATCGATGAAATATTCCTGCGCTACGTAGGGCCGATCGGTGCGGAATTGGGCCAGGAGGCGTTCCCGGTATGGGTGAAAACCGGCAATACCGGACCCTCGGAATTAGTCCGGTATATCACCCTCTTAGCCACTCATATTCCCGATCCCCAACAGCGCCGGCGGTTCGAAGCCGACGCCAAAGCCTGCATCCGCGTGAGTTGAGGATCACAAACCGTCAGCAATTTTGAGTTGTCGCTGTTTCGTAGCTCGGAGCCTTAAATTTTCAGAGGAGTAACACCATGTTCAATCATCAATCGGTTGCTATCAGATTTATCGGCTTATTCATCGTGGTCCTGCTGCTCATCGGCAGCGCTTATTATCTGACCCTGCAAAACGTGTATTACACGCAGCTCAAGAGCCAAGCGCAGACCATTGCCGACAACGTCGATGCCTTCGGCGCCTGGGTATCCCAATATGGCCGGGTATGGGTAAAAGACGATCCTTCCAGCTATTTGGGCACGATCGAGGTGGTTGAAACGGCCGGCGCAGCGGCGCCCGCCCCGCGCTCGAAAGCACCGGCGGTTGAACAAAAAATCATTCACTTTTACTCAAAGAATCCGGCGCTGGCGCAAAGGGAGTTTTCCGAGGCGATAGCACGTTCTTCTTCGCCGGCAAAATTCCGCATGACCTCGGATAATTTCATGAACCCGCTGAATAAGCCGGATTCTTTTGAAGAAGAGGCGCTTCGCGTCATTAAAGATAAGAAAACAAATGAGTATGACATGATCACGCCAAATGGCTATCGCTATGCGCGCGCGCTTTATCATAAGCAATCGTGCATCGGCTGCCACGGCGATGCAGCGACGGCCCCTGCCGACGTTACCGCGCGCTACGGGATCAAGGGTGGTTTCGGTTTCAAAGAAGGCGATGTAGCCGGCATCATCAGCGTGAATATTCCGACCAAATCCTTAGCTGAAACGTCTTTCCGGGTGGTCGGCACCCCGCAGATCGTGCTGGTACTGGCGGCTTTTGCCGCGGCGTTTCTATTTATCAAAGTAGTGGTGGTCAATCCGATAAAACGCCTGACCAACGCCGCCGACAAAGTCTCGGTCGGTGAAAACGCGGAACTTGGCCTGGAAAAAATCAATCCCAAGAGCGCTAATGAGGTACATCAATTGGCGTTCTCGATCAACCGTCTGCGCACCAGCCTGGCGCTGGTAATGCAGCGTATGAAGGGAAAAGACGGCCCAACCTGATATGACGTAATCCGGCTTGCATGCCTCGCGTGCAATCCGGCCTTTTCTCCCCGAAGGGAGAGGGGTTCAAACTCCCTTCTCCCTTCGGGCATGGGTATCTACACAATTCATCAACCCAATGATTCTGTAGGAACCGCCCAATCGCACCGCAACACCCACTGTCATTCCCGCGCAAGCGGGAATCCAGTATTGACGCGGGGTATCTGGATTCCCGCTTGCGCGGGAATGACGATCTATTCGAGATGTGTAGATACCTATGCCCTTCGGGAGAAGGGTCGGGGATGAGGGAGCCCTGTGTCGGATTGCGGTGAGCTCGAATCATCTGCGAATTAATGGGACACGACACCAGAACCTATTTCCACCGATGCGACAAGCGGACCAAACAATGTGGCGCGCCCGCGCCACCGATCGGCGCCATCGGTGCTGTATTCAAATACATAAACCCGCCACAACCGCATGTGGCCTTGCGGATTACGCTTTAGACTCAGCCGGGACAACGCCACCGTCTGGTCGAGAAGCTGTAATCTCCTTTCCGCACAAGCGTGAGCACAGGCCTCTAACGCCCGTTCACGGGCGCGCAGGCTATCGATCCAGAACCAACCCGCAGCCGCGATAACTAATAAGCTGAAAACCATATTCATAGCAAAACAAACAATTAAAATCGTAACAGAGCGGTTTTCAGCTAACACGCCAGGTCTATATTTAGGATGGATTTTTAATCCAAGCCGCGATTTCTTTTACCACTTGTTCTTCGATTCCTAAAAAACCATGCGTCGTCTTCGCCTGGCAGGGGTCTGGTACCTGCGAAGTATCGCTGCGGAAAGTCAGCGTTTTGAGTTTCGTGGCGTTCACAAGTTTTTTCTCAATTCCAGCCATACCGTTATAAGGGCTGGCCTTGCACCCATCTCGTTCATTGTGAACCAGCAATACCGGCATGCGAATACGCTTTAAATCGACATCATAAACCGTTTCGTTGCGGCCGCTCGTAACCGATGATGTCAAAACGATCCCGTCCGGCGGATTGTCTTTAAGACTAGCGGCGGCATTCGCTACCGATATCGTGCCCCTGCTGGTCCCGACCAACCATACCGGAACCGATGCTTGTTTGCGAAGGTAGGCGATCACGGCGTTGACATCCTGGGCATGCTCATCGCTTAAACGCACACTGCCGGGGGGTTCCTTGCCCTGTTTTTTAAAATCGGACGCAAGATCGACCACGGCGACCATCATGTTTTGCGCGGCGAAGAGTTGCCGGCTCCTGACCAGGAAATTACCGCTACCGCTACCATACCCCGCAGGCGAAAGATCCAGCACCCCGCCGCCACCGGTAAAAAGCACAACCGTGGCAGCAGGTTGCTCCGGTTTGGTAAGCATAAAGGCTTGAGTGACCCCAGGCCGAGCGTCGATATTCACGTAAACCTCTTCCTGCGCGTGCGCGCGCAAAAGCGTGAAAGTGAAGAGGAATAAGACTATACGAATAGTAAAGGGCACTTTTAATCTCCCAAATAATGGCGCTATTGTTAAGCTAGAGGATTATGATAACAAACTATATCAAGGTTTATTATTGTGCAAAAACTCACGCTATACACCACGCTCGGCTGCCATCTCTGCGATGAGGCGCGGGCGCTGCTGACCGCTACGCTAGGACCGCACATTCAATTTGACGAGATCGATATCAGCGATAACCGCACGTTGATGGAGCACTATGGAACGCGAATTCCGCTGCTGCGCCGGGACACCGGGCAAGAGCTTAATTGGCCGTTTTCCGCGCCGGAGATTGCGCTGTTTTTGCGATAACCCGCGCCGGTGGGCGGCCCTTGTGCGTCAGCGCTTTAGCGAGATCGACGAGGCTCTGTAAATTATGCACCGGGCGAAAATCATCCACATGCGATAACATCACTTTCACTCCCGCCGGCTTGGCTTCAAAACCTTCATACCGCAACAACGGATTGAGCCAGAGCAACCGGCGGCAGGACTTGTGCAAGCGCTCTATTTCCGGCTCCAGGCCGGCGCCGGCATCGCGATCGAGACCATCGCTGATCAACAGCACGACGGCGCCCTGCCCCAGTAAGCGCCTGGACCAATGCAGGTTGAACTCACGCAAACATTTGCCGATGCGGGTACCGCCGGCCCAGTCCTGGACCACGGTGCTCACCTTTCCCAGGGCTACATCCACGTCGTTATAACGCAAATAGCGCGTGACGCTGGTCAGGCGCGTACCGAAAACGAACGTGTATACCCGGTCGCGGTCGCCGGTTAAGGCGTGCAGGAAGTGTAAGAACATGCGCGAGTAACGGTTCATGGAACCGGAGATATCGCATAGAATTACCAGGGGTGGGTGCCGCGTCACCGGCGCACGTTTATGCAGACGAATAAGGGCACTGCCGCTGCGCAGGCTGGCGCGCAGGGTGGCGCGCATATCCACTTTGTTGCCCTGACGGCTGGGCGCATAGCGCCGCGTCAACACTTGCCTGATGGGCAGACGCAGGCGCGCGATCGCGGCCTTAGCCTGCGCCAACTCCGCCGCCGACATCGTCTCGAAATCCATGGTTTGCAACAGTTCGCGCCCGGAAAAGGTAAAGCTGGCATCGATGTCGATCTTTTGCGACGGATGTTCCACCGTCCTATGCTTGAACCCGGCGGGAACCAGGGCGTCGACTAAGCGCCGGGCGGATTCCGGCTCGCCCTTCCGCTTGTTGCCGCGGACTTTAGGCAGTAACAAACGCATGATGCGATCCAACAGGCGTGGATCGCGCCAGAACATATGAAACGCCTGATCGAACAGTGCCTGTTGCTCGTGCCGATCGAGAAACACCGCGTTCAGCGTCCAATAAAAATCGTCGCGCCGCTGAATCCCGCCAATTGCAAGCGCATGTACCGCGTCGATCACTTTGTCCGGACCAACGCGCAGACCGGCGGCGCGCAGCACGCGGGCAAAGTGCATGACATTCTCCACCAAGGTATCTCGGCTCATGTTGTCCCTGCGGCAAGGTCCGCCTTCACCTGATTCAAGAGCGCCGCCGCCTCGCTGCCCTGTAGTTTGGCGATGTCATCCTGGTACTTGAGCAGCACGCCCAGCGTGTCATTCACCGTTTCCGGATCGAGGGAAAGCCGGTTCAGCTCCACCAGCGCATTCGCCCAGTCAATGGTCTCCGCCACCCCCGGCAATTTAAATAGATCGAGCGTGCGCAACTGCTGCACGAACGCGACCACTTGCGCACTGAGGGCGGCGGGCGCCGCCGGCGCTTTCAAGCGCAGAATCGCCAGTTCGCGCACGGCGTCCGGGTAATCCACCCAGTGATACAGGCAGCGCCGCTTTAACGCATCATGGATCTCGCGGGTACGGTTGGACGTAATCACCACGATGGGCGTTTGCTCGGCTTTAATGGTGCCTATCTCCGGAATGGTAATCTGAAAATCGGACAATACTTCCAGCAGATAGGCCTCGAACGGCGCGTCGGTGCGATCCAACTCATCGATGAGCAACACCGGCGCCGCGCCGTTCTCCAGTTGCAAGCACTGCAGCAGCGGCCGTTTAATCAGAAATCGCTCGGAAAAAATATCCCGGCTGAGCTTCTCAGGGTCGCCGGCGTCGGCGGCCTCGGCCAGGCGGATCTCGATCATTTGGCGGGGATAATTCCACTCATAAACGGCGGACGCGATATCGAGACCCTCATAGCATTGCAGGCGCACCAAGCGCCGTCCTAACGCGCGCGCCAATACCTTGGCAATTTCCGTCTTCCCTACCCCCGCCTCACCCTCTACGAACAATGGACGGCCCATCTTTAGACTAAGAAACAGCGCGGTCGCGAGCCGGCGGTCGGCGATGTAATCACCTGCTTGCAATAAAGCGACGGTAGCGTCGATGGAATCCGGGACTGGACGCGGGGAGGAAGCGCGTGTGCGAGTGGCGGTCATAATAATACGTAGAGATAAAGCCGGCCTGGGTAACCGCTCACGGATACACGCGGCGCATGATATTGCGCTTCAATCGAATAACCGCGGCGGTATTTAGAAACCATCTCAAAAATGCCGTATTCCACGATCTCAACAACCCCTCCCTCATCCCCAACCCTTCTCCCGGCGGGCATAGGTATCTACACAATTCATCAACCCAATGATTCTGTAGGAACCGCTCAATCGCACCGCAACACCCACTGTCATTCCCGCGCAAGCGGGAATCCAGTATGGACGCGGGGTATCTGGATTCCCGCTTGCGCGGGAATGACGATCTATTCGAGATGTGTAGATACCTATGCCCGGCGGGAGAAGGGAGATCGATCCCCTGTCCCTCCGGGGTTGTACAGACCGGAGAGATAGTGAGATAGCTTATAATTATTTTCCTGCCAGCGCCGCCGCTACCGCCCGTTGCGCCATTACCGCGATAAGATGCGCGCGGTAGTCGGCGCTGGCATGAATATCGGAATTGAGCCCGGACGGCGGCACCTGGATACCTTCCAGCGCAGGCGCGGAAAAATCCGCCGACAAGGCCTGTTCCATTGCGCTCACGCGGAATACCGAAGGCGCGGCGCCGGTCACCACCACGCGCACCCCGCCGGAACCTTGGCTCACCATGACGCCGACCATGGCGAAGCGCGAAGCCGGGTTTGCGAATTTGGCGTAGGCGGCTTTTTCCGGCACCGGGAAACTCACCGCGGTAATAATCTCCCCCGGCTCCAATGCGGTTTCAAACATGCCGACAAAAAAGTCATCGGCGGGAATCTTGCGTTTGGAGGTGTGTACCGTGGCGCCAAGACCAAGCAGCGCCGCCGGGTAATCCGCCGCGGGGTCATCATTGGCGATGGACCCCCCCAGGGTGCCAATATTCCGCACCTGCGGATCGCCAATGCCGCCGGCCAACTGCGCGAGCGCGGGGATGGCGTTGGCCACCTCCGCGGAAGCCGCCACCTCGGCATGGCGCGTCATGGCGCCGATGGTCACGGTGCCGCCTTTCACCGTGATGCCGCGCAATTCGGAAATTCCGCGCAAGTCGATCACATCAGTTGGCGCCGCCAGGCGTTGCTTAAGGGCGGGAATCAGGCTTTGGCCACCGGCCAATAATTTGCCCTCGGGCGAGTTCTGCAACAAGGTGGCCGCTTGTTTAAGATTAGCCGGGCGATGATAAGCGAATGCATGCATATTCTTCTCCTTGATAATCAGGCGGCGCGTGTGTTCTTGGCCTTGTTAATGGCGTCCCACACCCGCGCCGGCGTCGCCGGCATATCGATGTGCGTAACGCCCAGCGGCGCGAGCGCATCGATGATGGCATTGATCACGGCGGCCGGGGAGCCGATGGCGCCGGCCTCGCCGCAACCCTTTACCCCTAACGGATTATGCGTGCACGGCGTCTCTTTCATACCCACGGTGAAACTGGGTAGATCGTCGGCGCGCGGCATGCAGTAGTCCATGTAGGTGCCGGTGATCAGCTGGCCGCTCTCGCGGTCGTACACACAGCCTTCAAACAAGGCCTGGCCGATGCCCTGCGCCAGCCCGCCATGGACCTGGCCTTCGACGATCATCGGGTTGATGACTTTGCCGAAATCGTCCACGGCGACAAATTTCACGATCTCAACCACCCCGGTTTGCGCGTCGACCTCCAGTTCGCAGATGTGGCTGCCGGCCGGATAAGTAAAATTAGTGGGATCGTAAAAAGCGGTTTCATCCAATCCCGGCTCCAGCTCTGCCAACGGATAATTGTGGGGCACATACGCGGAAAAGGCGATCTGGGCCATGGTCAGATTCTTGTCGGTGCCGGCCACTTTAAAAACGCCGTCTTTATATTCGATATCCGCCTCCGCCGCTTCCAGCATGTGCGCGGCAATTTTCTTACTCTTATTAATAATCTTATCGAGCGCCTTTACTAAAGCCGTTCCACCGACCGCCACCGAACGCGAACCGTAAGTGCCCATGCCGAACGGAATCTTGCCGGTATCGCCATGCACTACCTCAATATTCTCGATCGGGATGCCGAGCCGGTCGGAGACGATCTGGGCAAAGGTGGTCTCATGGCCCTGGCCGTGACTGTGAGAACCGGTAAAGACAGTCACGCTGCCGGTGGGATGCAGCCGCACCTCGCCGGCCTCGAACAGGCCGGCGCGCGCGCCGAGAGCGCCGGCGACGTTCGAAGGCGCAAGCCCGCAGGCCTCGATATAAGTCGAATAGCCGAGGCCGCGGTACTTACCGCGCTTCATCGCCTCCTTGCGCCGGGCGTCGAAGCCGGCGACGTCGGCGAGTTTGAGCGCCTCGGTCAGCGTCGCGTCATAATTGCCGACATCGTACATGAGCGCGACCGGCGTCTGGTACGGAAACGCGCTGACCGGAATGAAATTGCGCCGCCGGATCTCGGCCTGGGCTATGCCCATCTCGCGCGCCGCCGCGCTCACCAGGCGTTCGACCACATAAGTCGCCTCCGGCCGGCCGGCGCCGCGATAGGCATCCACCGGCGCGGTATTGGTAAACACCGCGGTCACCTCACAATGAATTGCCGGCGTGGTGTACTGGCCGGCGAGCAGGGTCGCGTAAAGGATCGTCGGCACGCACGAGGCGAAGGTGGACAGATACGCGCCCATCGCGGCGGTGGTGTTGACGCGCATGCCGAGGAATTTCCCGTTTTTATCCAACGCCAGTTCCGCGTGGGTCACGTGGTCGCGCCCGTGGGCGTCCGACAGGAACGACTCGGAGCGTTCCGCGGTCCATTTGATCGGGCGGTTCACCTGGCGCGAGGCCCAGGTCACCACCGCCTCTTCGGCATAATGAAAAATCTTGGAACCGAATCCGCCGCCGACATCGGGCGCCACCACCCGTACCTTATGCTCCGGCAGTCCGAGCACGAACGCGCTCATCAGCAAACGGATGACATGCGGATTCTGCGTCGTGGTATAAAGCGTATAACTATCGTCCGCGCGCGAATACGCGCCGATGGCCGCGCGCGGCTCGATCGCATTCGGAATTAAGCGATTATTAACCAGATCGAGCTTGGTAACATGATGCGCGTTCGCGAACGCCTTGTCGGTGGCGGCTTTATCCCCCAGCGCCCACACATAACAGGTGTTATTAGGGGCGATATCATAAATTTGCGGCGCACCGGGTTTTAGCGCCTCCGCCGGGGAAACCACCGCCGGCAATACCTGGTAGTCCACCTCCAGCAGCTCGGCCGCGTCCTTGGCCTGATAATAAGTCTCGGCGATGATGACCGCGGCCTGGTCGCCTACGTAGCGCACCGCGCCTTGCGCCAACGGCGGGTGCGGCGGCTCCTTCATCGGCTGGCCATTCTTATCGGTAATAAGCCAGCCGCACGGCAGCCCACCGACTTTGGCGGCCGCCAGGTCTTCGCCGGTAAAGATGGCAATGACCCCGGGCGCGGCTAAGGCCTTGTCCTTTTTAATACGTTTGATCTTGGCATGGGCATGGGGCGAACGCACAAAATAGGCGTAGGTCTGCCCGGGCAGATTGATGTCGTCGGTATAATTAGCCTGTCCGGTGAGAAACCGGTAGTCCTCTTTGCGCCGGACCGAGGCGCCGATTCCAGTAGCGTTCATGTTATTACCCTCGCATATTAGCGGCGCCGGCTTTCACCGCTTTGACGATATTATGGTAACCGGTGCAACGGCAGAAATTACCTTCGAGTTCCGCGCGGATGGTTTCCTCCGACGGGGAAGGATGACGCTTTACCAATTCGAGCGCGCTCATGACCATGCCCGGCGTGCAGAAACCGCATTGCAAACCGTGATGCTCTTTAAACGCCGCTTGCATCGGATGGAGGGTACCGTTGACGGCGAGGCCTTCGATGGTCAACACCTCGGCGCCGTCCGCCTGCGCCGCCAGCATACTGCAAGATTTGATGGCGTGGCCGTTAACGTGCACCGTGCACGCGCCGCACTGGCTGGTGTCGCAACCGACGTGGGTGCCGGTCAAGCGCAGATGTTCGCGCAGGAAGTGAACGAGCAAGGTACGGGCGTCAACCTCGGCCGACACCGGCTTCCCGTTCACGGTCATGGAAATGGTAATATCCATAGCACCTCCTGGTGTAAGTCGAGGGGTTATCGTGTTATGTCCCATAAACAATCTTACCTATGTCAGGTACCGCACAATCCGTCTTCCCTTCCTGTTGTAGCCTGGATGAAGGCGCGTAGCGCCGAAATCCGGGGACCTTCGCCGTGACCTGGATTGCGCTCCATCCGGCTACAAGCTTACCGAAAGTTATTGGTGGGACACGAGACTAGCGCTCCTGTTGCCGGCGCAGCAACCTGTGCGCTTTTTGTTTCACAACAACATGTACGAATCGGCGCCATAGGCAAAAAGGCTATCGCTGACGACTATCTTATGTCCGCTATTATCGGCAGGTCAAGAATGATACTTTTCCCCTTACATTTAGGCGAAAAATCAGCGCGCAAAAAAGTAGGCAATAACCAGCAGGATTACGATGACGCCGCCTATCCAGAATAGGCGGTTCAAACCCTTGCCGGCAACCTGGGCGGTGCCGATCTCCCGAGCGCCCGCCTCATTTCCCGTGCCGCCGAGGCGACTGCTTAAATTGGCAAAGAAATCGTCGGCCATCTTACGCGCCACCCCGTCAATCAAGCGCGATCCCACCTGCGCCAGCTTGCCGCCGACTACCGCCTTGACGCTATAGGCAATGCGGGTGCCGGCGCCGTCCGGGATGAGATTGACCCGGGCCTCGCCCTTGCCAAAACCCGCGGTCCCGCCCTGGCCTTCAAACGACAACGTATAGCTCTTAGGCGGATCGAGATCTGCTAATGACACCTTGCCGTTAAACCTGGCCTTTACCGGTCCCACTTTGGCCGTCATCACCATGTTGAATTCAGTGTCAGAAACTTTAGCGACCGCCTCACAGCCGGGAATACAGACGGCCAATACCTCCGGATCATTAAGCGCCTTCCACACTTCCGTTTGCGGCGCCAGTACACGTTGTTCGCTGGTCATGTCCATAATTGCCGCCCTACCCTTTGTTTCGGCTTTGATATTGCCCCGTTATAAATGAATATAATGTCTTGCTCTACCATAAACTCTTTTTGTGCTATTGATCCACGTATAAGTTATGTCCGCTCTCTACTAATGACCAATGTAGGTTGGGTTAAGCCGCGTAAGCGGCGAACCCAACAAAATCATAGGTTTTGATGGGTCCGCTCTGCTGTGCAGGATGCACGAATGCCGGTCGCTCTCGGCATCCTGTGCTGTCCAGGGAAGGACGAATGCTGCGTGCGCATGGATGCGCTGGAGCAGCCCTCCCGCGACACTTGCACCTCCCTGTGCGTCGCGAGCGGTCCCTTTCGGCATCCTGCCTCTCAGGACACTCGCACATCCCTGTGCGTCGCAGGGATGCGCAGGAGCGGCCGCTTGACCCATCCGCGTGACAATATGAGAGATAGGACATTATTTTTGCATTTATCAATCGCCGGTCTATTCAACACAATGAACTCGGCATCGCGTGTTCGCTAATTACCGATAGCGGTATCATATTTAAGGCAGTGTGATCAAGTGATCAAGTTAATTGCTGTCAGATTCGAATGGCACTACCTTAAGCATTTCTGCTCTGACATGAATTCCCTGCTAACAGGGAAAAATACAGGGAATTTCGTGATTATTGACGCCTCCATTTACGCCCTACCCGGCGGAAACCCGCGTCCAGAGCCGATCTCCGGTCATCCAGCCCATTTTGAATATACATCGGAACAGGGGATAACAGGGAATTAACAGGGAAATATCACGCGGAGCCAAAAGGCGGTTCAGATAGGAATGGCACTACCTTAAGCACCAGTGGTGTACCCCAAGAAAGGCAGAAAAAGCGAGGCCGAATCTCTTGAGTTTTGCTCATCGTGAATGACAAATACGACTTAATCAGAGTTTACAAGATACCACTATATATGTAGACAATCCAGGGGGGAAGGAATGGATGCTACTGAACGGTTCTACAAAATCGAGTAGACGCCGCGCAATCGGGGCGTAGTGTCTGTACATGACTTTCGCGCTGGTTATTACATCCTGGAAATACCCTATTCCGACGATCGGGAATTGCTGATGGACATCCTTAAAATATGGACCGACAGCCACCTGCACGGCTATGCACACCTGCTCGATGTGCTGCGCGACCCGACGAACGAGGAATACGAAGACATAAGCGACTGGGTTAGCCCGGATTTCGATTCAGAAGCGTTCGACCTCGATGAAGCTAACGAAATATTGCGGCAAATTCGATGAACTGATCAAGCGCTACGCTAACCGTATCGCGTAAGCATTTGCCACGCTTTTTGTTTCATAGTTTTTCCACGCACAAACGCAGCAAAAAAAATGTGCGCACAGGCTCACGGATTGAGCAAGTGCTTGAGTAAAAATAATACGATTGAGTGTGAGTAATGGGTTTATCGCAGGCCATACGCAGCGGACTCATCAAATAGATATTTAGGTAGGGTGGATTAAGCGCAGCGAATCCACCGAACCTTAGAAGAAGTGAAGTAAAGAGAGAAACATCAATAGCGCTCGAAGCGCAGCAGGAAAATTAAAATCGGCTTTACCCGCGAGCGCGGACGCGTGCACCCAGGCATCGTCAGGATCGCGGATAGCAAGGTTGACGCCGACCACCGCTTGGCAAGTGTACATCTGAAATGTACAGTTCATTAAATGAAGATATCCGCAAAAGAAGCGCGCGAGCGTTTCAGTGAGATTCTGGACCGCGCCGAGCGGGGCGAGGAAGTGGTTATTCTGCGTCGTGGGAAGCCGGCGGTGCGGCTGTCGCGGGCGCAATCCGGCAGGCATCCGCGGCTGCCGGGTCTCGCCGAGTTTCGGGCGTTGATCCATATTAAAGGCAGGCTCACGGACGCGCTCCTGAAAGAACGGAAGAAGTCGCGTTATTAGCGTTTATGTCGATACGAGCGTGTTGGCCGCCTACTATTGCCCGGTCCCGCGTCGCGACGGGCCGAGGCGGTGCTCTCTTCTCATACAGGCCCCACGATCAATTGGCTCACGATGGTCGAGCTTGTTTCAGCGGTGGCGCGCAAGGTCCGCGAACGTGCGCTTGCGGCCGCTGATGCCCACCGGATCGCCGACACCTTTAAAACGCACGTCGACGGCGGCTACTACCGTGTCGTGAAGCTCGATCACGAGGATTACGAAGACGCGAGGCTTCGCATCGGCCGCTTCGATTCCGCGTTGCGCGCGCTGGACGCCCTGCACGTCGCCGTGGCGGTGCGTGAAAAGCTATCCATGTGACCGCGGACAATGCGCTGGCATCGGCAGCGCAAAAAAGCGGGATTGAGGTATTCTTTATCGAGGCGGATGCGACCACGTAGGTGCGCCCGCCCCGGCCGCCACCGTCCGCGCCAAGGTGGTCTTTCCGCACTGGCGCGGGCCGAGCAGCGCAACGACGGGGTTGGCGCGTAGCGCCGAGCGAACCCGGGCGATCAGCGCGGGACGTTCGAGGTAGATGGCCATTTCCATGCATTTTGAACATAGGATGCTCAAATTGCAAGGTTAGTCGGCGCCGTCCGCCTGCCTTCGTTTTGGGCTGGCGCCTCGGGCTTGGTCATAACCTGTCCTGACCCGAACAGATCGACGACGTGATTCTGGGCTGCACCAATCAGGCCGGCGAAGGCGATCTCTATGTCGCCAGCCGGGGTAGAGAGCATGAGCCGCGCGCCCTTCATCCTGGCCAGACGGACAACGCCTACAGCCGCAGGGACTGGCGGTCGTGATCGAGCGCGCGTGAAGTATTCGAATTAACGAGAATTTTCCAATTATGGCGATACGAAAGGGATGAATGCCCGCTCGTTTGGCTTCAAAAAAGCGACGGGAACCACGAAAATGCGATTAAACCTGAATAGCAAACTCGTAGCGCAGGGTTTCCCCCGCCTTAGATGTGCCCGGAACAAACGTGCGCTCCATAAAGGTCGCATGATTTTGATCGCTCACCATCAGCACTGTGGAGGAACGGGTACCGTAGCCCGGGCTGATAATAAATGCGGGCGACAACGCTTTTTCCAGCTCTGGACCGACGCCCGTCCGCGGCAGCAGCGCATCCTCCGCGATCGTCCGGTCGGACAGGATATTGAACAGCGATTCCGGCTGAATTTCCGCCGGTGGCGCAAGCGCCGATTGCAACGCGCGCTTGGCGCGCTCGACCTTCGGCCACGGCGTATCCAGCAAGTGGTTGCTTAACCCATAGATGCCGGGCGCGAGCGATCGATACTCGTTGGTGCGGCTTGCGTAATAGTAGAGCGCGTCGACCTCGCCGACCAATAAATTAAACTCATTATATTCCCCCCGCGTTTTTATAATGTTTCGAAGATACTCGCGCGACTCCGCGCGCCCGCGCAGAAAATCACTGACCACCAAGCCGCGGGAGCGGGCGTTTTGTTTCACGCTCGTCGGATCGCGGAAGTTGGTCACCGCCGCAAACCGGCCTGAGCGCGTCACTCCGCACCAAGTGCCATTCCCCCGCAGGTCGCGGCCGGCAAGCATATTCGGGTCTTCCGGCCAAAAACCCGCCGCCGCGGTCGGCCGCGCGTAGAACTCGTCTCGATTCGCCGCCAGCACCAGGCGATAGTGCGGGTGCGAGCGATAGGCAAACACGATCAGACACATCTTTATCCCCTCCGCTCGGCCGCGCCACCCGGACTGGCCGGCGCCCGCATTCATAGTTAACCTATGTTGGAATAATATAGTGTAAAAAATCGATATGGAAATCTTTAAAGCCGGTTAATTACAACAGTCATCATCAGCCAGTGGACTCCGCGCCCCACTGCAACCAGTTTCCCGGGGGCCTCCGCAAACGGAAAGCTTATTGTTGCCGTGTGGACATGCATGTCGGTTTTGTGCGCGGGCGGTTTCATGTAAGAGCGCACGAAAGTGCAAGGCGCTGTTATACTTATCCGGTCTATAAAACACAAGCGCTGAAGCAGGTGTATATTGATCACAGGAGGGTTTGATGGGCGCGCCGATCGACTTCTATTTCGATTTTTCCTCGCCGTACGGGTATTTCGCCGGCGCCAAAATTGACGCGCTTGCGAAGCGCTATGGGCGCACGGTCTTATGGCGTCCGTTTCTCCTCGGCGTCGTGTTCAAGACCACGGGCAACGCGCCGCTGACCGACCAACCGCTTAAAGGTAAGTATGCGCGCCGCGATTTCTTGCGCTGCGCGGCCTATTACGGCGTGCCGTTTAAAATGCCTTCAACGTTTCCGATCGCGACGTTGGCGCCGGCGCGCGCTGTTTATTGGGCGGAGGCGATCAACCGGCCGAAGGCGAGCCTGCTGGCCAAGGCCCTGTTTCACGCGTACTTTGCCGAAGACAGGAACATCGCGGATGCATCGGTGACCGCGGAGGTGATTGCCGGCGCCGGCTTCGATCCGGTGCAAGCGGCGGCCGCGCTGCGGGACCCGGCGATTAAAGAGCGGCTCCGGCAAGAGACCCAGGCGGCGATCGACCGCGGGGTGTTCGGCTCGCCGTTCATCATCGTCGACGGGGAGCCATTCTGGGGCGTGGATCGCCTGGAGCAAGTGGAACGCTGGCTTAAGACCGGCGGCTGGT
>DATGVQ010000068.1:0-36787 GCA_035300145.1 Acidiferrobacterales bacterium
GCGTTTCCACCGCGCGGCCTTGGTCGTAAGCTTTCAACATCTCGGTACTGTGAAGGCTCTGACTCCCGCACGTTGTCACTGCAACGGCGGGTCTCCCCGCTTGACTCGACCTTACCTTCTAGGCATTCCGTCCCCAACCACGTGATGCTCCCGAACATCGCTTTCGCCGTCATCGTTCAGCGTGTTCGGTGACTTCCAGGCTTCGCCACGTAACCGCAGGCTCGCCGCCACATCCCGCCGAATCGGGTTCGTTATCCTACGGACTGCTCGTTCGCGTCCGGTTGCTCTCCACCTCACCTCGCGGTGACGCAGTTACCTTCCGCTACAAAGGTGATGACTTCCTTTGACAGGGACTTTCACCCTGCAGATAATGTGCCCTCGCGGGCGCACGGTTACGGCGCTTCGCGCCTAACCCAGGCTACGCGGGCTGTTACTCGCGCTTGATGCTGTGCATCAAAGCCGCACCAATTAATGCACAAATCATCCCACTAGGCAAAAGCCAAGTGCTCGCAATATCTTCAATTTTTGTTAAGTAAACGACAGTTCCATGGACATTTAAGGGATAAACCCGACCCTCCTCTGGTCGCGGTTGCAGAGGACGTGTATCCGCATACTCCTTGTGTAAGTAGACAGAAAGAACCAAGAGCACAGGCATAGCCCATAGTAAGCAAATCGCGAGAACTTTTCTCATTCGCTCGGTAACAAACTCTTTAGCCAATCTTTTATATTATATTAAACCGGAGATCCTTACTAACGGTAGTGTTTGCTTGAAGGGTCACATCTTGCCTTTTGCCATTTTATCTTTCCCCGCCTTAATAAGACGGCTCACGGTCGCGTAATGCAGGTCGAGTGTACAAGCGATCTCGGCCTGCGTATAGCCGTATTCACGGTAAGCCCTCTCCATCGCTGCATTGCGCACCTTCAGTAAGCATGGCACAGCCATCCGAGCTGCTCCACCACCCAGCCGAGGGTGACGAGTGTCGTCAAGAAAGATTTTCTTGCGGGCGTTGCCCCGTGAAGTGATAAACAGCACCGGGATATTCAATACGAAGCGGGCTGGCCATGCGGGTAGGTTAGGCAATGTTCTAGTGTCCCACAAATAACTTTCGGTAAGTTGGTAGCCTGGATGGAGCGCAGGAGGCTGTGTGAAAACTCTAAAAATTTCTTTCATGACTGGAAAATTTCCCACTCAATAGCAAAATATTGTGGAAATTTTTCGCAACCGTACCATGAGAGTACCAATATTTAGATTCTTTTGCACAGATACTCCCACCGAGAAATTTGAGTTCGGGTTTTGACACAGCCTCCGCAGCGAAATCCAGGTCACGGCGAAGCTCCCCGGATTTCGGCGCGTCGCGCCTTCATCCAGGCTACAACTGATCAAGGTGATTACTGTCAGATTCCGCGCTGCGCTCGGAATGACAAATACAACTTAATCAGCGTTCCCCTAGGCATTATGTGATCTGGATTCGCCGTTGATTCGAATCGGGATAGGGGTATTCCATGTGCCGCGCCGTCGCGCGCGCGATCGCTGCTCCGCAATAACGCGCCACCACCTTTAGCGCCATATCAATCCCCGCGGAAATGCCGGCGGAGGTAAACAGCCGGCCCTCCTCAACCACGTGCTCATCATCAAGTACATGAACCGAGGGAAATTTTTCTCTCATCAGCCCAAGCGACCGCCAGTGAGTGGTCGCGCGTTTGCCATCCAACAAACCCGCTGCGCCAAGCACCAGCGACCCGGTACACACCGACGCCAGGGTGTCCACGGTTGCAGCGCGCCCCTGTACCCATTTTAGAAGAGCCTCATTGTTCATTTCTTTACGCGTGCCCCAGCCGCCAGGGATGACGAGAATATCAAGCGGCGGACAATCCGATAATGTGTAATCAGGAATGACTTTAAGACCTCCGGTTGCCACCACCGGCTCCTGCCGCTCTGCAATCAGCTTCACGTCGAAGGGAGACGGGTCTTCCCGCCTGCGCTCCTCGTTTAGCCGGGTAACGGAAAACACTTCGAAGGGTCCCGCGAAATCGAGAACCTCGACATACGGAAAAATGAAAATACCGACCGACTTACGGTCCATAAACACCCCCATTAACGACAAGTCGGGTATTTTACCTGAGTTCGAAAGCCGGACCCATGGAAAAAAGTTTCTGGTATTATAAGCGCGCCGTACTTCCGGATTAAGACCCAGGCACCTAATCAATAAAAATGGAGGCAACAATGAAACGAATAGTGTTTTTTACAATGACCTGGCTATTGGCGGTCCAAGGCGCCTATGCGGCCGAGTTCAAGCTGAAAAGCCCGGAGCTGAAAGCGAATAGCAAAATGGCCGAGGAGCAGGTGTTCAATGGCTTTGGCTGCCAAGGCAAGAACATTTCGCCGGCGTTGGAATGGTCCAGCGCGCCGCGGGGAACCAAAAGCTTCGCCGTAACCGTTTACGATCCCGATGCGCCCACCGGCAGCGGCTGGTGGCACTGGGTTATCTTTAACCTTCCCGCGAACACAAAGGGTCTCGTGAAAAACGCCGGCGATCCGCACGCAAGCCTTGCCCCGCAAGGCAGCGTGCAAAGCCGCACCGACTTCGGCAAAACCGGCTACGGCGGCCCCTGCCCGCCTCCAGGCAAACCCCATCGCTACCACTTTACGGTGTTTGCGCTTAAAACCGACAAACTGCCGCTGGACGAAAACGCCCCCGGCGCGATGGTGGGCTTTTACCTCAATCAAAACGTCATCCAAAAAACCACGCTGACGGCGAAGTATTCGCGGTAACGACGGGGAATTGAAAGATCAAAAAGCCGCCTGGGTGCTTCCAGGCGGCTTTTTATTTGGCAGTGAACGGTTGCGGCAGCTTCAGGCTACACCCCTGAATCCGGTACTTAACGATAGCAGCGTTCAGCGCGGCGGAGCACTAGGGGGCGGGGGCGGAGGAAGAGCGGGAGACGAAGCGTGATCAGATTTCACTATGAATCGACCTGAAACCGGAATCCGATGACCCTTCGCGTACATGCACTGTTCATAGCTGTAGTCATAGCGCCGTTGCGTGCCGTATGCGGAGGCATCCGCGGCGCTAATTCCGGCAAGGCTACCGATCAGCAGCCCGGTGCCTGCACCTGCCGCCGCGCTATTACGTCCGCCAATGGCTGCGCCCGCCACCGCGCCACCCACCGTGCCGACGGCGGCACTGCGCGCGGCACTTTCGCTGGAGGCCTGATTGGGTGTCTTTCCCCCCAGTTGTTCATAGGCGTATTGCCTGCACACGCCGTCGTCGTTGCGGAACTGGTCAAAGCTCTTGCCTGTCCCCGGTAGTGCAAGGACGCTGGGGCCGTCCGGCAAGGTGGCGCACGCGCCGAGCAGAAGCAGGGCAACGACAGGTGAATATCTTAGCGCCCGCAGCATGGCAACCGGTTCCCGGTTAAGGCGGTGGTGGCTGTGGTACAACCTTTTGCCAACCATCCGGGCACTGTTTTACATAGGGGTAGTAACCCTCTGGGTTGGTGCAGTAGTACCAGTAATTCGACTGTGCGGCCTGTGCGTCACCTTGTTCAATGTACTCCGGCGGTGAGGACGGCGCCGCAACTGCCGGCGGGTAATACGGGTAATACGAATAGTACGGCGCAGGATAATATAAAGGCCACCATAGCGGAGCACCGATGAAAACTCTAAAACGAGCATGCCCAGGATGAGGATGGTCGTGACGGAAACCTACATGGCCATCTACATGACCACGGAAATCTCCATGGCCCTCTCCACGACCATCCGAATGGCCATCTCCACGGCCATCGGAATGGCCACCCGCACGGTGACCGTCTGCCCACACTGCTCTGCTCGTTACCGCGCTGAGCAGTAGGATTAGCATAACTGTCAACTTGAAGTACTTCATAACCGCCTCCTGCCGCCGAAAGCGCCGGCGCATTGGTTGCAGCATATATCTAAGACCGGGTAGGCCGATAAAAATTCCCGATGCGTACGTGCCAGCGGATTTTTCTGTATGACGAACTGGAAAGAATCTCGGGTGAGGACGCGCACGCCGTCATGAACATCTTGTATTTAGCAAGCTCCATGCCGAGTGTTTTTCGGACAACTAAATCTTAGTTATCAAGGAATTACGTGGAATGAAAAAAACCGGGAGGGAAACTAAAGCCACAATTTTTGTAGGAAGCCTCTAGTTTAGAAATCACCGTCCTTCCCGCCGTGCTGTACTGTAAAAAAATCCACATGCCGTACCGTACAGGGAAGTAGTAATGCCGGTCGCTTCCGGCATCCTGCCTCCCGCGACACTTGCACATCCCTGTGCGGCGCGGGCGCGGGCCGCCGGGAGCGGCCGAGCGGTCCCTTTCGGCATCCTGCCTCTCAGGACACTCGCATATCCCTGTGCATCGCATGCGACCCAGAGAGATGACACAGGTAGGGCAACGCAGGGGGCGGTTGTCGAGATGCTCAGGAGCAGCCGGATTATCGGCGACGACGCCGATAATAAACCTGTAGACGAATACGAATAAAACAGTATCGATAAGCCAAGAGAACGGCAACGCTTCGAGTCCTTTCTCCGCCAGTTCTCTATTGATAGACTAGAGGCGAATGTCAGTACATGCCAGAACTAATTGGGTGTACCTGCTACGTCCTTTGCGTAACCAATGATTAACGAACAATAAAGAAAAATTCCGGGCGGCTTCTTCGATGGCGCGCGACCAACGTTCCCACTATCCGCACCGAATGCTCGCCGTGGCTATTTGTCTTCTTTCACTGTCGGTCCTCGCTGAAGAGGAAAGCAGCCAAAAGAAAGATAGCCTACTAGGCTGGACCATTACCCCAGGTGTTGGCGTACGCGTATTGGATTTGCATGTGAAACGCGGCTCGGATGGCGCTACAGGGACCATCACGAATGATGGTAGTTTCACCGGGCCCATGTACGCTGCGCTGAATGTGGAATCCCCGACCTTGCTGTTGAATGAAAAGGTAGGTGTCACAGTCCGTGGTTACGCAACATCGTTTTCTCTCGGTAACCAGCGAGTCAAGTCAACAAGCGCCCAAGGTGGAGAAGACATCAAAGACCTGGGAACGAGCGTAACAGGCTATTATTCCTACGTCATGCCGACAATCTTTTATCGCAGCGTCGATCGGACGGGAGACTCGCGCTTCGGTGTCGGTTACGGTTATTGGAAAACCTGGTTTTCGGGAGACATTATACTTGCCCAAGACAACGCCGCAACCGCGACGATGGCGAAAACGTCCATCAGTGGCTCCACTGATGGCAAATCCGGCGTGCTCCTTTTCTGGCAGGGGCGATGGCCCAGGGGATTGTTTGAAATCGCTATTAACAACGTGAGATTTGCAACAAACAACTACAAGTACGAAATGCATGAAATCAACATGCTGATTGGCTATCACTTCGAGTTCTAATAATTAATAACGAAGCGCGGGCGCCGCTTGGGTCCTTCAGATAGGCCCGCACCATCACGCTATGGCCTGTTTGACGGATATATAGGTAAAATCACTTTTTGCCTTAAGGAAATATGAAATGCAAGCACCCGCCCCCCTTATCCGCCGCGAACAAAGGGCATATTACGAAGCCAACAAGCTGAACAAGCGGCTGCGCCGCTTGGTGAGCGCGGCCATCGCCGACTTCAATATGATCGAGGATGGCGATAAGGTGATGGTGTGCCTTTCAGGCGGCAAGGACAGTTACGCGCTGCTCGGCATCTTGCTCGCCCTGAAAGAAAGGGCGCCGGCCCGGTTCGATCTTATCGCTTACAATCTCGACCAGAAACAGCCCGGCTTCCCCGAGCACGTGTTGCCGGAATATCTGACGAAGCTCGGCGTGCCGTTTCGCATCGAGCAGCGCGATACCTACAGCGTGGTAAAACGCGTCATTCCGGAAGGCAAGACCACCTGTGGGCTGTGCTCGCGCCTGCGCCGCGGGAACATCTACCGCGCGGCAGCGGAACTCGGCTGCACCAAGATCGCGCTCGGCCACCATCGCGACGATATGCTCGAGACGCTGTTCCTCAACATGTTCTACGGCGGAAGGCTGAAGGGCATGCCGCCGAAACTGGTCACCGATGACGGCAGACATATCGTCATCCGGCCGCTGGCTTACTGCCGTGAAGACGACCTCGCGGAATACGCGCGGGTAAAGGAATTCCCCATCATTCCGTGCAACCTGTGCGGCGCGCAGCCGAATCTGCAACGCCAGGCGGTCAAGGAGATGTTGCGGCAATGGGAGAAAAAGTTTCCGGGCCGAACGGAGTCGATATTTCGCGCCCTACAGAATGTCGCGCCCTCGCACCTCGCCGACCGCTGCCTATTCGATTTCGCCGGCCTTAAACCGCAAGATGCACTCTACCCGGACGGCGACCTCGCGTTCGACCAGGAAGAGCTGCCGACCACGGAACCACGACACTAGGGATAGAGCGCTACGGCCGGCTGCTCAGGCAGCGGAATGAACTCCGCCTCGTCGCCCGGCACCTTGGCGAACCGCCCCGCCTTCCACTCGGCGCCCGCCTGCTCGATGCGCTCCTTGCGTGACGACACGAAGTTCCACCAGATATAACGCGGACCATCCATGGTGGCGCCGCCGAGCAGCATGAAACGCGCCGCCGTCTTCGCCTTGACGGTGATGCGGTCGCCGGGCCGGAAGACAAGGAGTTGCCCCGGACCAAAATCTTGCCCCGCTAGCGTGAGGTCGCCCGAGAGGGTGTAAATCGCCCGCTCCTCATGCTCGGCGTCCAGCGGGAGTGAAGCGCCCGCGTTCAGTTGCGCATCGGCGTAAAAGATGCCGCCGAAGGTGCGTACCGGCGAGGTCTTGCCGTACAGGTTGCCGGCGATCAAGCGCACGATCTTATCGGTGTCCCGCATGAGCGGCAGCTCCGCCGCGCCATGATGCGCGAACTCAGGATCGGTTTCCTCGGCGGAGGCCGGCAGCGCCACCCAGGTCTGCAATCCGGACACCGTTCCGCCGCGCGCCCGCACCTCGGGTGCGGTGCGCTCAGAATGCACGATGCCGCGGCCCGCGGTCATCCAATTCACCTCGCCCGGGCGGATGGGCTGCCGGCTTCCGAGGCTGTCGCGGTGCAGAATCTCACCCGCGAAGAGATACGTGACGGTGGCGAGATTGATATGCGGATGCGGGCGCTCGTCGATACCCTGGCCCGCGCCGAACACCGCCGGCCCCATCTGATCGACGAAGATAAAGGGCCCCACCATTTGCCGCCGCGCGGACGGCAGCGCCCGGCGCACCTCGAAGCCGCCGAGATCGCGCGTGCGCGGAACAATCACCGTCTCGATCGCGCCGGATGCAACCGCGGCGCCTGGTTCGGAATCAATATCTGCTTGCCGGCTCATCGCTCATCTCTCTCTGCCATATGGCCTTTATCGTCGCGTCATCCTAGCACACCCGCACTTTCTGTTCAGAGCCATGTCTGCTTATAGTCTCGCGCGTACTTTCTAATCCCCGCCGGTGACCGGCCTAAGATCGTTTGCACGTCTTGGGTCACCCTAGCGTTATAACCTTCCTTGAGAAAAGTGTCCCCTACCCGGACGGCGCGCTTTCGACCAGGAAGAGCTGCCGATCGCGAAACTACACGAGGAAGCATAAAACCGCCCCCTGCTCCTAATTCGCCTTCTCCACCACATTCCACTCGCCAGGATGTCAGCCACCCCGCCGCCTGTATCTTCTTTCAGCTAAGTCTGCACGAGCCGTGATTTTTTCTTCGCCGTCTCGATTTTATGGCGTTCTAGTTTATAGTGAAGAGTGTTTGCACGCAGGCCAAGCAACCGCGCTGCGCGCGACCGATTTCCCTCGCAGTAATCCAGTGCGCGTTTAATAATTGCTGCCTCGAACTCCGACACATATTCTTCGAGCGGTCTCGAACTAAAGTCCCCCGGCTCCTGCAAAAAAAGCCGCTGAAACTGCTCTTGCAAAGATTCCTGTGAGGATTGCAAATCGCGAAGTTTGACTCCTTTCTGCTGCAGTGAAGTATGGGGGCGAAGAACATCATCCAACAGCAAGATGGCGAGTCTATCTAAAAGCTGTTGCAACGTCCTGAAATCGAGCGGTGTATAGATATGCGCGTTGAAGCCATCACCCAACAACAGCCAGCTCGCCGCTGTCCTGCTGTGAGGAAAAAACGGAATGATGATACCAACACCGCGCGCACTCATCGAGCGCCGAACATCAGGCAGATCTTGGCCCTCCTTTGCGACCAGCATGCGGTCGACCCTTTCCAACTCCTCGCGCGGGAAGACGCTCAGTGCGCTCGCCCTGGCGCCTGCTTCTATGGCGGGCGATTTATCAGGTGATATCAATACCGCGGGACATTTTAGAATATCAGCCAGATTCCGGATCGTCTGTTCTGCGGAACGTTCCGCCGCGGCGGTGCTCAAGCGCGAATAGAGCAACGCCTTGTGCTTCCTGGTATGCGACCAGGGCAGGTAAAAGTCCAGTTCTATAATGCGTTGGTTATGCACCGCGTAACCTACAGCGACCAAAAGCAACGCCGACACGAGCGGCAGCGTTGCAACCGTATTAAATATGCGGATATTGAAATGTAGAAGCGCAAACACTAATACGATTAATAATACGACCGGCGACGCGGTCGCCAGCCAAAGCTTGCATTGGCTGCGAACGAGCGGCGGCCGGTCGGCCTTGATGCCTTGCAACGGGAAGAGCAGTACTACGAGCGCAGTGACTAAAGTCAAAAACTCGAATAGACCGTAAAGCGGGCCGGAAATGCGCGTTATTGCGAACTTGAGCGGCTGGAATCCGGTAACCAGTAAAGAGGTGAAGAGCAACAAGTACTCTAAAACCAGTATATAAATAGCAGTGAAGATAGAAATAGAAAAAGCTCTTTTGTCTTCGCTAATGACTACCGCGAGCATAACAAGTAAACCCAGAAACGGGATAAACAGCGCATAGTAACTGTATCCAAACAGGTTTGCGTATTCCAAAACCTTCTCGGGCTCCTCCAAAGATTTGAAATTTACACCTACCGTCTCCACCACGCTTATAGCGAGAGAGACGATCGTCGCCAAGAGAAACAACCGGGTTTTGGTATTTCGCACCTCGACGCGCCATGAAAAATACAGCACCAGCAGCTTGATCAAAAACGCTATGGCGGCCGGTAAACTGTACACACTAATCATCACCCCTCCCAGTTGTGCTACCAGGCTCTAATTAGAACATCCTTAAAGCATGCTGCGTCGGCAATAACCGGTGCGCTCGGAATACGCGATACCCGACCCGCCCTCACTTAATTCACCTCGCCAGGGCTTTATCCGTCATCCTGGCGCGCCAGCACGTCCTGCCACTCCGGCCGACGCTCGATTTGCAACCTTACATACGGGCAGATCGGCACGACCTTTACGCCTTTCGCTCGCGCGTCTTCCACCGCGCGCTTCACCAGGGCGAGACCCAGGTCACGCCCCCGTTGTGCCGGCGGCACATAGGTGTGCGTAATGACCATACGGCCATTCACGCGGGAATAAGTGAGTTCCGACTTCTGACCCTCTACGGTTAACACGTAGCGACCCCCCGCTGCACGCTCCTCGTGCTCAATTTGAAAATCATTGTTCATGGCTTACTTTACGGCAGCGCGCAAAAAATCATTATACCGGGTTCCTCGCTTTAAACAGAAGACACAACATGAAGTCAATAAAGCATCTCCACCGCCTACCCGATGCCGCCATCGCGGACTCGAGTTTATTCGAATTCGCGGGCCTTAAACTGTAGCCCGGGAGGCGGCCCGGCGTTTGACCAGCCGCTGTCAGGAGTGCCCAGCAAGAGGGATCGACGCTACGAAAGCGCCCTTGCCCTTCGCGGCTTCTACCACCTACTTTGATTTTTCCGGTTTGGAATAGTCTCGGTTTTCCTCGGGGTCGAACTCTTTGGCGCGCTCGCACCCTTTGCGTTCGGCGTCTAGATCTTCGGTCGCCTCCTGCACCGCCTTGTCGACACGAGCTTTCTTGACGAGCTCCTGAGTATCCTAATTGTAGCGCTTGGCGGACTCGCGATCACCTTCGCCCTGCTTCTTGGTTTCGGTCATAACACACCTCCTTTATTTACATCCGTTATTATCTAATACGGTTGCCGGCGGTTATCATGAGACTTTATGCGGACGCTTAGAAAATATGGCATGATCTATCAATCCTTAAACGATGATGAGTGCCCTGATTGAGCAACAACCACGTCTCTAGTCACACCTTACCTCAACTGATTGCCAGTTTGCTCATCCTGATTTTGCTCGCCGCGGCGAGTGTGGTGCCGGCACTGGCCGACAGCGCTGCAAGCACCTCTGTGAGCGCGCAGGACGCAAACAGCGCGCTTGATAGCGCGCGCGTATGGACCACCGTACATGTCCGCACGATGTTCGTCACAGGACTAATCGTCATCGCCTGCGTCATTCTCCACTATGAGGCCTTCATCGGGCTGAACTGGGTTCTCAGTCGGGTGCACACACACCGCCGGCGCCAGCGCCAGCGCCTATTGCTGATGATGCTCGCACTCATCGCCCTGCATATCGTCGAGATCTGGATCTTCGCGGCCGGTTTCCACTGGTTTTTGCTCGATCCGGCGAATGGCCGCATTACCGGCATAGAATCGGCTCACTTCCTCGATCAGGTTTATTTCTCCACGGTCTGCTACACGACACTCGGTCTTGGCGATCTCATACCGCATGGCGCTATCCGCTTCATGACCGGCACTGAATCGCTCATCGGCTTTTTACTGATCACCTGGTCCGCGTCGTTCACCTTCTTCGAAATGGAACGGTATTGGAGGAAGAGTGCATAATGCTATTGAAGCCTTCGACCATGGTCGCTTCGGTTGCCGGTGATTGGCCGAAACCAGCCGAACCGGCATACGTTAAATCTGCCTTCGAATTTCGGGTAACACCTTATTAATCGCATTATCAATGACGCGTGGCAGAACATTGTCTTTGTTACGGGATAATGTGCTATCGACAGTTTCGCTGGTTTCAAAGTGCTTAATATCGAACTTTGCAGATCCAACGTTCCCCCTGATAATTACTGTAAATGAAGGCAGGCCTTGTGGATTATCCGTAAGAGCATAACCGCCTTCGATCCGCGGACTGGCGACACAGCCACTACCAATCATCGCATCGGGTATCAGACCCTGATGTCTCCCACCCACTTGTCTACGGAAAGACAGCCGATTGTTGAGAACAATTCTGAACCTGTTTAGGGTGACAACCTTGCCATCCAGCTGGCTGCCAAACTCCCTCTGCAACTTGACCTTCAGGATATCAAGCTTGGACGGCTGCAGATCCGCGTCACCGATATCCTTGATCGCGTACTCGCAGTTAGTAATCAATAGCGAGCGATTGCCTCCCGTCTTGTCGGACTCAGATCTGTTATCAACGATCGTGAAGCCGATAGGCTTACTCGCATCCATATCAAGCGGAATCTTATAGGGCGACGCACAACTGGTTAGCACTATAGAAAGTATGGAAATAACGTAAATTCGCTTCATCGTTACTCCTCCTTAATTTTGCGGGTCTTCATCTCTAGTATGAACCAAACGGCTCGTGCTCAAATCCGACGAGATGAATTATATAATAGTCGAAAATTAAGAAGTCGCCGATAGGCGTGCCTCCTCCTTCTCGATCACGATCTCGAACGTCTAGATTATATTAAAACCAAGGAATCTCCGAACAAGTCATTCCCGCGGAAGCGGGAATCCAGAACACTACACTGCGGAAAAGCCTGGATGCCCGCTTCCGCGGGCATGACGATTTGCGACTCAGCGCTTCCCTAGCCTGTTTCGTCGCAGCTTCCCCATGGACCGCCATACTAAAAAGTAGGGTGCGCTGTGCTGTACAGGATGTATGAATGCCGCGGAGCGCATGGATGCGCGAGAGCGGCCGCGCACCGATCGACATCATGGTGCGGCCGCTCTCGACATCCATGTCTATCGCGGCACCTTCTCGTTTGGTGGATTCTTTCCAACCAGTGCATCCGCGCACATCGTAGGGAGCGGCAAAAACCTCAGAGTTCTGCCGCTCCGAATCTGAGCTATGATAATAAACGGAGGAAGCGGCAGTATGAAAAACAAAGTCACCATCAGGACCATTGCTACTACCAGATTTGTGTTTGTGTTACTGAGTCCGTTCGCAGCACTTGGCGCAGACGAAAGCAGGCTCGATAAATTTGAAAAGGACATCGCCAAACCTGGAACTCCCGATAAACCACATGCGCAAGCGAGCAGCTACGGCTCTGACACTGATTCATCCGATTTACAAAAAAGTTTTATCAGCGATGTCCTGGAGACGATTTTCCTGGTCCCCGGGAAAAACAGCATGATGCGGATAGATTCTACTCTTATGGAATCGCCGCAAGGCGTCATCCCCCGACAGACCGGCGACGGCTTACTCGTCTATGCGAGACTGGATACGTCCTACCAGCGCGTTGACAGCGATATTTCCGGCGTGGACTCGCGCCTCGAAATCGGATATGGCGCATTCGGACTCGAAATCCGCCAAACCCGTTACCGCGACACCAAAATTAACACACATCTGCAGGTGGACCAGTATCACGGTCTGTACCGGATGTCTTTCGGTAACACATTGGAGATCGGACTGGGTTACGGAGAAACGACATTCGATGGCACCTCACGAAACTCCGGGCACACTTGGGCGACACCGGTCCTATATCAACCCCTCCCCTGGTTCGGCATCGAATATCGGCCCTCGTGGATGACTATCAACAACAACGAAATTACCGACAACGAATTCGCCGTGGACGTAGGCGGTCGATACTGGGCCGTTAGAGGCGGATACCGACAGATCAAAAGCCCGACCGAAAAAATCGTTGGTCCATTTATCGGTCTTTCCCTGCGCTTCTGACACCTAGCAGTGCGCGTTTGACTAACGCGACACTGCGCAGGAGCTTTCTTCTTGCCATTTCCTTCTAAGCTATTGGAAGAAAACGGCGCGGAAGACCTTACACAACTCAGCCAGTTTCGATGGGAATAAATTCTCCCCCGCAATCAACCAAAGGCAGCACCGAGAAAATACGCCACCCGCGGCTGTTCAATGCGCAGATTGAAATCCCGATCCAATAATTCGCTAATCGGCACTTCAAATACATCGGCGATGCGCTCCAGGTTATCCAGACTGAGATTGTGTTTGCCGCTTTCGATATTAGCGATATAGCTCCGGCAAAACCCACAGAGTTCCGCCAGCGTTTCCTGCGACCAGCCGCGCGCAGCACGTAACAGTTTGATTTTCTTTGCCAGAATACGGCGCGTGGAGGGGATACCTGCTTTTTCATTATTCGTCATCGTTGGCTCCTTTTTATAAGCGTTACCAGGGCCTTCGATGCTCTACACCCAGGCTATTCATCGGGTGTATAGTTTCGCCAGCCCCGAGCTTGTTATCGCAAGTTTGGGGTCAGTCGCCTGGGAGGTGCTACGACACGCCTTCCAGGTGACGCCTAATTAATGCCTCAACAGTATATCAAGTTACATCGAAATGTAGTATCAAAACTATTTGATTTGAACCACTAATTATGGTTCGCCATACATTATGTCACTACAACATCGTTGTTATACAAGTACCCAAAGAAACGCTCCCCGGTCGCTCGCCGCGCGAAAGGCGCGCGGTTCCCTCCGCTCCTCACGCAGCCGGGCGCTGCGCAACTCGCGCGATCGCCTACGGCGCCACGCGCTCAGACAGTGCTCGCTTAACTGCCCCCAGCTGCGCTCCGGTGCTCGGCGAACTCCTACGGGAAAAATCGACCCCTCGACTCTGACACTAATGACCCCTAACGTTTGGATCACCCACCCTGCCAGCGTACACCGTACTGTTAAACGCTGAAATTCATGCACGATCACCAACCCCGCCGATGAATACACCACTCTCTCTCAGGAACGTAAGAATATCTTGGCCTACGAGTTGGAATCCGCGGCCAATCTCCCTTACCACTTGGTTGATCTCCTGCTGTGTCATGCCAGATACCGTGCCAATAAGTGTTGGTTTTTGGAATTTGCTGATACCTAATCGACGAAGATTGGTGGGGTGATATCCAAATCCCAGGAAGCAGATGATTCCCGACGATGCTAATTTCTCGCGCGCGCGCATGAACGTTTCGTGACCATCGTCAGCTTCATGAATGATGATGATCCCGTCGGCAGCGACCTTAATTGCATCAATCGACCGGTCTGGTTGGAAATCTCTTCCTTTTCCAAAGAGTTCCTTTAATTTTCCGAGTTGCCCGTGCAAATGAATTATCGGCAGAGAGGCTGCGAGTTGACGCGCCTTATCGTCCGTAAGACCGTACGTATAGCGAATCGCATTGAACAGGTAGTACTCCAGCGATCGGTCGTAGTTAAAGGTTAAAATGGAGAGCTGATTCTTCGCCAACTCCTCTGGCTTGGGAGTTGCGATGCATGACCAAAGATACTCGTACCAGTTGTGCTCTATCTGTCGCTCTACCACATAAGCTGGGTTTTCGTGCTCAATCAATGCACACGCGATGGCAGCTTTCCCTTCATGGATAAGTTCGACCCGCCGCTCTAAGAAAGCATCGACTGACCTAACCCCTGAGCGTAGAAGATCGCGGCGAAGCCAATGTAACCGATCTTCTTCGAAGCCTATGCTGCGCAGGATCTTCTTTTCATTGGTGTCTACCCCTGGATTTAGAAAGTTACAGATTTTGACCAGAAGGTGATAGCCAGACGGAAACATGTAAGCCATGCTTCCGCCCGCACCCACGACTAAAGTTGTCGGTATCGTGATCATTCGCTAGAGCCCAACTACAATCATACGTCCCATTTGACGGGATCAATTACATCATTTTTGATGTAATAGCGTTCTTGAATTATGAATAATCACAGGGTTAGGTTAACATAAGGTCGTATATTGAAAAAGAAAATATGTAGGAGACCTCAGGATCGGAGTTGGTTTTGCCCCGTAGGAGCTCGCCGAGCACCGGAGCGCAGCCGGGAGTAGTTAAGCGAGCACTGTCTGAGCGCGTGGCGCGCGAAGCGCGATCGCGCGAGTTGCGCAGCGCCCGGCTGCGTGAGGAGCGCAGGGAACCGCGCGCCTTTTGCGCGGCGAGCGACCGGGGTGTCCTTTCTTTTGGTGACTTTTCTTTGGACAAGCAAAGAAAAGTCACCCGCCCGCGGTGCAGAAACCGCATATTAGCATTTCACATCATCGCCGCAGGCGATACCATAAAAAAAAGCCGCCTTTCGGCGGCTTTTTAAACTCAACTCACCCTGCTTTCCCCCAAATCTACCGCCCCAGTGGAGAAGCGCTGATCTGCTTCTGCAGTTGCAACAGAGCTTGTTCGCTTGCCAGGCGTGCAGCAAGGGAGAAATCGCTCTTGAATTCACTGTAAGTCGCTTTTCCCTCGCCCTTCGCAGTCGTCCGCCAAACGACGGCGCCAGCAGGCGAGAGGGCGCGGCACTCTAAAGAAACCGTGAAATTCGTGGGCGGCCACGTAAACGCGCTGCTCGATGAGGAACTCGTTTCGATCTTAGGAACGAAAACGTACGCTATCTTCTTTTCCACGAGAAAGCTCTTATCGTCAAGAGATTTCACTAGGTATACATCGTTGAAGTCATTGGACAGCACTTTATACAGTCCCGGTTCAATATCCCGATAGGGGAAGTATTGAATCTTGTCGCCACCACCGCCCGGCGTGGTCACCTCTCGATCACGGTCCTCCTGCGATATGTAGTAGCCGACATTCTTCGAAATTTTTTGATTCGCCTGCTTACCATCAAATGCTGACATTTTAGGCGCCATGCTAATCGGATGGGCACAACCAACCAATAACAGCACGCCGACGATAACAGCAATACGCGCAATAACTTTCATCTGTTTCCCCCTCCTTCAATTAGAGTTAACGAAAGAACTTCAAATATAACCAGAATTTTTTATTGTAGAGCTTTTTGGAATTCGGGATCACCGTAAAAGCTGGCCAGTAGCTTCTGAACAACGATCGAGTAGTTCTCCTTCGCCTTGGGAATTGCGACCATCCCGGCAAAAGACGACTCCCATTCATGACGGACCGATTTCGTCTTGTTGTAGCGTACGGCACCATTCTTTTTAACGGTTAGCTGAGCCTCCATGACCCCATACCCAAGACTGAAACCGGAGGCGTCAAACTCGTTTTTAAACAATACACCGGACAACTCTACATCTGTATTGTCGCCGAGCAGACCTGCCATGGAGAGTTCCTGGCGAAGTGCCTCACGCAGATACTCAACGTAGGACTCGCTATAGGGGGAAACAAATGAACCTCCGCGAATCGTAAGATTGTTTACCTTATCTTTTTCCCGTCCACCCGCGGTGAAGGCACCTACCTTGACTTGAGCCGGCCGTTGATTCTTTAAAGTACCGACATTAGCCATGGATGGCTGATAGTTAGGCGCAACGCTCGCGCAACCGGACAGAATGAGGATGGCGGCCATCATTAAGCAACTACTATAACTATAACGTCGTTTCATTGTTATGCTCCCTTTCAAATGTTGTTGTAAATTGTCGGGCCGCAAAGCGAGGGCGGCCTATCAATAATCTTAACTATAATCCTGGAAAAGTCCAATCTTGCGGGGGAATTACACGCTGCGGCGGCCGCCTTGCTGCACAGGCGATACCAAAAAAGCCGCTTTTAGCGGCCTTCTCAGGTCACTCCACCCTCCCCTCGCTGATAAATTTATCGAGCTGTCCTTGCTTCCTTAAGTCGTCATTCCGAGCGCGAAATCTGTTAAGGCTATTGAAAAATCAAGATTCCTCACCGCCTACGGCGGTTCGGAATGACAACAATTCAATTTACAGTTCGCGCTGTCCTTCTTTAGGATGACGGTGGGGCAAGGCCCCGCCCTACATTACTCATACAGAAAAGCTCATTTTTCCACTGCCTCAATCTCTTTCACTTCCTGGTGCCCCCTCGGCAGCTTCGAGCCGCGCAAGGCCCGCTCGCTGACATATTGATCAATATCGTTGCCGGAGCGGAGCTTCAATTCACCCTTGCCGGTGCGCAACATGAGCTGCTGCCCTTCTTTAAACACGGCGATGCCGATGAGATATTCCTCGCGCTTTTGCACTTTCGCCCCCGGAATCCCGAGGATTTTATCGCCCTTGCCTTTTTCCATCTGCGGCAGATCGCCGACCGCGAATACGATCATGCGGCCGGTGTTGGTGACCGCGGCGAGCCAATCGTCCTGGTAAGCCATCACGCGCTGCGGCGGCAACGCCTTGGCGCCCTTGGGCACCTTGAGCACCGCCTTGCCCGCGCGCCGGTCGGTAAGGAGATCGCCGAGCTTGACGACGAGGCCATAGCCGGCGTCGCTTGCAATTAAATAAAGGTCTTCCGGATTGCCCATCATCACGCCCGACCAGCTGGCGCCCGGCGGCGGATTGAAACTGGCGGAGAGCGGCTCGCCATGCCCGCGTGCGGAAGGTAATTTATGCGCCGGCAGTGAATACGTGCGGCCGGTGGAATCCATGAAGGTCGCGGTCTCATTGGTGCGCCCGCGCGCCGCCTGCAGAAACTGATCGCCCATCTTGTACTCCAGCGACCTGGCGTCGACCTCGTGGCCCTTGGCCGCGCGCACCCAACCCTTGTCGGACAGTACGACCGTGATCGGCTCCGCCGGCAGCAATTGCGTGACGTCGATCGCCTTTGCGGTCTCGCGCTCTTTCAGCGGCGAGCGGCGCGGGTCGCCGAACTCTTCGGCATCTTCCGTCAGCTCTTCCCGCACGCGGGCGCGCAACTTTTGGCGCGAGCCCAGGATTTTTTCAAGGTCGTCTTTTTCCTTCGCAAGATCCTTTTGCTCGCCTTTGATCTTCATCTCTTCAAGCTTGGCCAGGTGGCGCAACTTGGTTTCGAGGATGGCCTCGGTCTGCTCTTCGGAGAGCTTAAAGCGCTTCATCAATTTCGGTTTGGGCTCGTCCTCGCTGCGGATGATGCGGATGACCTCATCCAGATTGAGATAAGCGATCAGCATGCCATCGAGGATGTGCAGGCGGTGGTTGACCTTGTCCAAACGGTGCTGCAGGCGCCGGCGCACGGTCTCGATGCGGAACTCAAGCCATTCGGCCAACAGGTCTTTGAGGTTATACACGCGCGGGCGGCCATCGAGGCCGATCATGTTCATGTTCACGCGGTAGGTGCGTTCGAGATCGGTGGTGGCGAACAAGTGATCCATCAATTCCACCGGATCGACGCGATTCGAGCGCGGCACAATCACCAGCCGGGTCGGATTTTCATGGTCGGACTCGTCGCGCAGATCCTCGACCATCGGCAGCTTCTTCTGCTGCATCTGTTGCGCGATCTGCTCCAGCACCTTGGCCGGCGACACCTGATGCGGCAGCGCAATAATGACGATCAGGTCGTCCTCGCGCTCCCAGGTCGCGCGGCAGCGAATCGTGCCGCCGCCGGTCTCGTAGATACTGCGGATGTCGGCTTTGCCGGTGACGATCTCGGCCTCGGTCGGGTAATCCGGGCCCCGGACGTGCTTCATCAACTCCTTCACCGAGGCATCGGGCTTGTCCAATAAGTGCAGGCAGGCCGCCGTCACCTCGCGCACATTGTGCGGCGGGATGTCGGTCGCCATGCCGACCGCGATGCCGGTGGTGCCGTTAAGCAGCACGTGCGGCAGGCGCGCGGGCATGATCTTCGGCTCCTGCAGCGTGCCGTCGAAGTTCGGCACCCACTCGACCGTGCCCTGTTCGAGTTCCGCCAGCAGCACCTGCGCGAAGTGAGTAAGCCGCGACTCGGTATAGCGCATCGCGGCGAACGACTTCGGATCGTCGGGCGAGCCCCAATTGCCTTGGCCGTCGATCAAGGGATAACGATAGCTGAAGGGCTGCGCCATCAGCACCATCGCCTCATAGCACGCGCTGTCGCCATGCGGGTGGAATTTGCCCAATACGTCGCCGACCGTGCGCGCCGACTTTTTAAATTTCGCCGCCGCCGAGAGCCCAAGCTCCGACATGGCATAGATAATGCGCCGCTGGACCGGCTTCAAGCCGTCGCAAATATTCGGCAGCGCGCGGTCAAGCACGACGTACATCGAGTAGTCGAGATACGACTTTTCGGTGAAGGCCGCCATCGGGATACCTTCGATCTTGGCCACACGCGCCCGTTCGAGCGACACCACCTTATTCGTGCGTTTGCCCGTAGTATTCTTTAGCGATTTGGATTTGGTCGGTTTGTTTGCCATCAGGATTTTACTTCCGCGGCTTTTTTCAATGCGCGATTCATTGCTTCAAAGCTCTTATGCGTCTTACCGGCGATAAAGAGTAACAGCAGCGGCGCGAGCAATCCCGAAAACCGCTCGCGTTGTATGAACCGCGCGCCCTCAAGCCCCTGCGGCACGATGATAAATATATGCTCGCCATCGAACAGACCTTCCATGAACAGCTTGCCGCGCCAGCGCAGCTCCGCCGCCGGTATCGCCTTCAACACGATTGGAGAAAATATACGCGCGCGGCCGCGCGGCGGCAGGCGCATACGTACCCTAAGCCGCGCGCCTTCTTCCAAGTTGCCGTGAATGCCGCGGATAAAAGGATTCCATTTCGGGTAGGAGGCAAAATCCGTCAACACGCGCCACACCCGTTCCGGCGAGGCGGCGATGTCGATCGTCGTTATGATTTCCCGCACGCTACAGGATCTCCGCCTTGTTGCCCTTCTTCTCGAGCCAGGCCTTGCGGTCGCCCGCGCGTTTCTTGCCAAGCAGCATATTCAGCATCTTGTCGGTGTTGTCGCGCTGCTCAATCTCGAGGCGCACCAAGCGGCGCGTGTCCGGGTCCATGGTGGTCTCGCGCAGTTGCAGGGGATTCATCTCACCCAGGCCCTTGAAACGGGTGACCGTCGGCTTGGCGCGCGGCTTGTCCGCCGCGATGCGATCGAGGATGCCCTTTTTCTCCTGCTCGTCGAGCGCGTAATGCACCTCCTGGCCGACGTCGATGCGAAACAGCGGCGGCATGGCGACATAGATATGCCCGGCGGCAACCAGCGGCCGGAAGTGCTTTACGAATAAGGCGCACAAGAGTGTCGCGATGTGTGCGCCGTCGGAATCGGCATCGGCGAGGATACATACTTTGCCGTAGCGCAGCCCCTCGAGCTTGCTCGAGCCGGGATCGACCCCCAACGCCACCGCGATATCGTGCACTTCTTGCGAGCCTAACACCTCGGCGGGATCGACTTCCCAGGTGTTCAGGATCTTGCCGCGCAGCGGCATGATCGCCTGGAATTCCTTGTCGCGCGCCTGCTTGGCGGAGCCGCCGGCCGAGTCGCCTTCAACCAAGAATAATTCCGTGCGTCCGAGGTCTTGGCTGGTGCAGTCGGCGAGCTTGCCCGGCAGCGCCGGCCCGGCCCCGATCTTTTTGCGCTCGACCTTCTTCGCCACGCGCATGCGCGCCTGCGCCGAATCGATCGCAAGCGCCGCCAGGCGCTCGGCATCGGCCACGTGCTGCGCGAGCCACTGACCGAACGCATCCTTCGTTACGCCGGCGACGAAGCTCGCGGCGTCGCGCGAGGTCAAGCGCTCCTTGGTTTGGCCGGTAAACTGGGGGTCCCGCAGTTTAAGCGAGAGCACGTAAGCGGCGCGGCCCCAGACATCTTCCGGCGCGAGCTTGACGCCGCGCGGCAGGAGATTGCGAAACTCGCAGAACTCACGCAACGCCTCGGTCAAGCCGGTGCGAAAACCGTTAACATGGGTGCCGTCCTGCGTGGTCGGGATCAGGTTCACGTAGCTTTCCAGGATCGGCTCCGCGTCTTCGTCCGGCAGCCACACCAGCGCCCAGTCGACCATCTCGTCGTTACCCTGGAAGTGGCCGACAAACGGCTCCTCAGGCACGAGTTCCTGGTCGCCGAGCTCGGTGAGGAGATAGTCTTTGAGCCCGTCCCGGTATTGCCACTCCTCGTCGTTGTTCTTGTCGGTTTCGTCGGTGAAGGTGACGTGCAGGCCGGAGCAAAGCACGGCCTTCGCGCGCAACAGGTGCTTGAGCTTCGGGACGTGGAACTTGACCGAATCGAGAAACTTTTCATCCGGCCAGAAGCGTAGCCTGGTGCCGCCGCCTTTGGCGGCGCTTATTGCTTTGAGCTCGGAAGTCTTCTGACCATCGGCGAAGCTCATGTGGTACTCCTTGCCGCCGCGCCGCACCCAGACTTCGAGCTTTCTCGAAAGCGCATTGACCACCGACACGCCCACGCCGTGCAAACCGCCGGAGAAGGTGTAATTTTTGTTGGAGAATTTGCCGCCGGCATGCAAGCGGGTCAGGATCACTTCCACTCCCGATACGCCTTCGCCTTTATGTTTATCGACCGGCATGCCGCGGCCATTATCGGCAACCGAGAGGGAGCCGTCTTTGTGCAACACAACCTCGATCTTGGAGGCGTAACCGCCAATCGCCTCATCGACGCTGTTATCGATCACCTCTTGCGCGAGGTGATTGGGGCGTTCGGTCTGGGTGTACATCCCCGGCCGCTTGCGCACCGGTTCAAGACCGGTTAAGACCTCAATCGCGGAGGAATCGTATGCAGAGCTCATGCCTTAAAAAACCAGCGTCTTACTCTGCGCATAGATAAACCATGAATTTCATCGGGGCATCGTGTGATGACTTAGTCAAAGGACGCTAGAGTATAACGGATTATGATTACGCGGCAATTGCGCGTTCCGAATCAAGTTGATTACTGTCAGATTCCTCGCTACTCGGAATGACAAATATGACTTAATCAGAGTCCCACTAACCGGATGGATTTTTAGCGGCTAGGCACGATTCGAGGCTGGCGGGGAATTTAGCCGGAGCAACGATGCGAAACCGCTTGATGTGAGCGTTATGTCCGCGCACGAGGGAAATCCGGCTTTTCGCCACGCCGAAGTGCTGCGCTAAAAATTCGATTAACCGCGCATTGGCCTTGCCATCCACAGGCGGCGCGGTGATACGTATCTTGAGCGCGTCGCCGGTCACGCCGGCAAACTCATCCCGGCTTGCGCGCGGCTTGGCGTGCACTTTTAAAATTAAATCTTCACCCTCCCATTTGAACCAGTTCTTTGCCACCAGAACACCGCCAAGATAAATTGTTTATGGGCTATAGCCGCGCGCGGGAGCAGGTTAACCGCCGAGCTCAAAAGTCGGTTAAATCCTCCGCCAAGGCATTATGGGTTGCTTCTGAGACAGCGCTTACCTGATGACGATAAGCGGAATGATCGATCCCGGCACCGATATCGGCGCCTTGTTTGATGGCGCGCACCATTTCCGGGCTAAGTTCAAAACGCAGGAAATGCACAGAGGAAGTTTTGGTTTCGGTGGCGCGCTCCAGGTCTTCGTCCGCGATGGCGAATACCGGGCTGTGGCCCTGCACTTTAACCCACACGCAATCCTCAATGCCGATCATCTTTGCCAGCGCCGCGCGCCGTTCCTCAATGTCGTCGTATTCGAGCATAAAGGTGGCTTTCCAGTTGCTTCCGTCCGGAATCAAAGGATTATAAGCCTCCAGCTCTTCCTCGATTCCCGCGCGTTCAAAGATGCGCTCCGCACGCAGCATTTCCTGCACTTGATACTGGATGGTTAATTTGTCTTCAAAATATAATCGGGCGTGCGGGCCGATTTGCACTTGGCGATTTTTTTTGTGCTCCATCACCTTGGCGCGGAAATCCGCGCGCACTGCGGAATACTTTTCCAAGGAATACAAATGCTGCGGGGTTAGCTTTTCCATCGCCGTAACAAAAACCTGTTAAATTCCATAGGCAATACGTAAAAGATGCAACGGATGCTCCGGCTCCCGGTCGGTGTTAAGGCCGTTTTGAATTTGGTAGCCGGCGATCGGACAATCGCTGCCGTAATGGTCCGGCTGATTATTCTCAACCCGCTCAAACACCGGCTTGCCGATTTTCATTGCCGCTTCATGGAACTCGCTTTTCACCGCATAGGTGCCGTTGTGGCCGGAGCATCGTTCAATCATGTCAATCTCAGTATCCGGCACCATTTGTAATAATTCCCGCGTCTTCGGCCCGATATTCTGCACCCGTTGATGGCAGGGGGCATGGTAAGAAATTTTTCCCAAGGATTGCTTGAAATCGGTGTTGAGCTTGCCTTGCTGGTGACGCAACATCAGATATTCAAATGGATCGTAAATGGCATCCCGAACCTTGAGGACATCAGGCTCCTCCGGGAACAGCAAAGGCAGTTCCTGTTTAAACATGAGCACGCAGGAAGGCACCGGCGCGACGATATCCCAGCCCTCATCCACCAGCTTGGCAAGCTCCGGAATATTGGCGTCTTTAGAACGGGTGATGGCGGCAAAATCGCCTAATTCCAGCTTGGGCATGCCGCAGCAATGTTCTTGTTTCACAATCGTGACCGGAATGCCGTTATGGGTGTAAACCGCCACGAGGTCCTGAACCAATTGCGGACTGTTGTAGTTCCCGAAACAGGTGGTGAACACCACCGCTTTGCCGCACGTATGGCTGGTCGGCACCGCTGCATTTTCCGAAAGCGCAACTCCCTCCCACCCCTTGCGGAAGCTGTCATGGTGGTAAGCGGGCAATTTCGCGTCCGGATGCACGCCTAGCACTTTATCCAGCGCTTGACGGAAAGCGTTGTTGCGGTTGGCGGCATTGACCATTTGCACCACTACCGGAATACCGGCCAGTTTGCCGATGGTGTCCGTGCTGGTTAAAAACTTGTCGCGCAGGCTGGCTTTGCCGTGTTTGAATTTGAACGCCTTAGCACGCAGCATGAGATGCGGAAAATCCACATCCCAGGGATGCGGCGGCACATACGGGCATTTCGTCATGTAACACAGATCGCACAAGTAACACTGATCCGTTACCTTCCAGTAATCCTGCTTGGCGACGCCGTTTAACTCCAGGGTCGATGATTGGTCGATCAGATCGAACAAGGTGGGAAATGCCTGGCACAGGCTGAAGCAGCGGCGGCAACCGTGACAAATATCGAATACCCGCTCCAACTCGGCGAACAACGCGCCTTCGTTGTAAAAAGCGGGATTTTGCCAGTCGATCGGGTGGCGCATGGGCGCCGCCACACCGCCTTCCCGCTGATGGGGAGCAAGGCGTTCCGTGCGCTTACCGAATTGACTGGAATTTTCTGGAGGCACGGACATTAGTCACCTAAGGACGGCAATTTTTTGGATAATAACAAACGCCGGCCGGATCAACGCCGGCCCAGGACTGGTGTACGTTAACTATTTACCCAGGGTATCTAATGCCTTTTGGAAGCGATTGGCGTGCGAGCGCTCCGCTTTAGCCAAGGTTTCGAACCAATCGGCGATCTCACTCAGTCCTTCATCGCGCGCGGTTTTGGCCATACTGGGGTACATATCGGTATATTCATGCGTTTCGCCGGCAATCGCGGCCTTGAGGTTATTGGCGGTAGCGCCGATGGGTAAGCCGGTTGCCGGGTCCCCGACTTCCTCCAGGTATTCCAAGTGGCCGTGGGCATGGCCGGTTTCACCTTCCGCGGTGGAACGGAACACGGCTGAAACATCGTTATAGCCCTCCACATCCGCTTTGGCGGCAAAATAGAGGTAGCGGCGGTTGGCCTGCGATTCGCCGGCAAAAGCATATTTAAGGTTCTCTTGGGTTTTGCTGCCTTTCAGTTTCATACTGCTCTCCGTTTTCTGGGATTAAATTTAGATTAAGTCTAAATCCATGCCTTAGTTACTGTCAAGAGAGCCAAAAACCTCCCCAACGCAAAGTTGGCGAATGGAACTATCTCAACTAATATCATACATATGATGCAAACCAACCTAACCTGTATCCTCCCTTATTGAAAGATATGGCCGCTACGAATCCAGCGACAAATTTAAGCGGTTTAGCCCTTAGGCTAGTGCGTAACAATCTGCTGAGCCCGGCGGATGCCGAACGCCTGCAAAACGAATCCCAAACCAATAAGGTGCCGTTCGTTACTCAGTTAGTCCAAAGCAAAAAACTGGATGGCGCCACTATCGCGCGCGCGGCATCGGAAGAATTCGGGCTGCCCTTGTTTGAAATCAATGCCTTGGATCTGGAAATGGCGCCGGTCAAGCTGGTGGATGAAAAAATCATCCGGCGCCACCGGGCATTGCCTGTTTATAAACGCGGCACCCGGCTTTATGTCGCCCTGGCCGACCCGACCAATTTGAAGGCGCTGGAAGAAATCAAATTCCATACCGGCCTCGGCGCTGAGGCTATTTTGGTGGAGGAAGAAAAACTCACTAGCGCCATCCAAAAATGCCTGGATTTCTCCGCTGACACCGGTCTCGCCGATCTCGGGTCCGATAACGGCCTGGATAACCTTGAAATCACCAGCGACGAAGAGCTCAAAACCGACTCCACCGATGAAACCGCGCTCAACGACACGCCGATCGTCAAGTTTGTGAACAAGGTGCTGCTGGATGCCGTCCATCGCGGCGCGTCCGATATTCATATTGAGCCTTATGAAAAAACTTACCGCGTGCGGTTTCGTATGGACGGCATCCTGAACGAAGTTGCAAACCCGCCGCTGGCCCTGGCCGGCCGCATCGCTGCTCGCATTAAAATTCTCTCCAGAATGGATATCTCAGAACGACGCGCCCCCCAAGACGGACGCATGAAAATGCGTATCTCCAACAATCGCGCGATCGATTTCCGGGTCAGCTCATTGCCGACTTTGTTCGGCGAAAAAATCGTCATGCGTATCCTTGATCCGGCTTCCGCCTCGCTCGGCGTCGATAAGCTCGGCTTCGAGCCGGAGCAGAAAAAGCTCTATATGGAGGCGATCCATCGCCCCTACGGCATGGTCCTGGTTACCGGCCCGACCGGCAGCGGTAAAACCGTCACGCTATATACCGCTCTAAACATCTTGAATAGCCCGGACCGGAACATATCTACGGCGGAAGACCCGGTAGAAATCAATCTCTCCGGCATCAACCAGGTCCATATCAATGAAAAAGCCAAGCTGACATTTTCCACGGCACTGCGCGCTTTTTTACGGCAAGACCCGGACATAATAATGGTCGGTGAAATACGCGATTTGGAAACGGCTGAGATCGCAGTAAAAGCGGCACAGACCGGCCATATGGTGATTTCAACCTTGCACACCAACGACGCCCCGGCGACCTTAAGCCGTCTGGTCAATATGGGGGTGGCACCTTTTAACATCGCCTCGGCGGTTAACCTTATCATCGCGCAACGCCTGGCCCGGCGGCTCTGCAGTCATTGTAAAAAACTCGTGGACATCCCCAAACCGGCCTTGCTTAAAGCCGGCTTTAAAGAAAGCGAGCTCGATGGCCTGAAAATCCACGGCCCGGCAGGCTGCGAGCACTGTAACGAAGGCTACAAGGGGCGGGTCGGTATCTATCAGGTGATGCCGATATCGGAAGCGATTGGCGAAATTATTATGCGCGGCGGCAATGCGCTCGATATAGAAATTCAGGCGCAAAAAGACGGCGTCCCTAATCTGCGCCAGTCCGGGCTTAAAAAGCTGCGCGACGGCGTCACCAGCATGGAAGAAATTGAACGCGTGACCAACGATTAATTGGATTGAAGTAATCTATGGCAGAAAAAGCCGCGAAAGCCAGACTCGACGTCTTTACTTGGGAAGGCACCGACAAAAAAGGCAAAAAAATAAAAGGCGAGACCCAGGCGTCGAGCGTTGCGTTTGTCAACGCCACCTTGCGGCGCCAGGGCATTAATCCGCTAAAAGTACAAAAACGCAAAAAATCACTGCTTAATAAAAAGAAAAAAATCACGCCGAAGGACGTGTCGATATTTACCCGTCAGTTGGCGACCATGCTGGTCGCCGGCATACCGATTGTGCAAGCCTTCGAAATCGTCGGTAAAGGCCACGAAAACGCCGGCATGCAAGCACTGCTGACGGAGATTAGACAGGATATTGAATCGGGAACCGCCATGAATCTGGCATTGGCCAAACACCCGCTTTACTTCGATGCCTTATATTGCAGCCTGGTCGCCGCCGGCGAACAGGCGGGTATTTTGGATACCTTGCTGGACAAAATCGCCACCTACAAAGAAAAAATCGAGGCCATCAAAAGCAAAATTAAATCCGCGCTTTTTTATCCTGCCGCGATTGTCGCCGTCGCCTTTATTATTACCGCTATTCTTTTGATCTTCGTTATTCCCCAATTCGAAGCCCTATTCAAAGGTTTCGGCGCCGATTTGCCCGCAGTGACCGTAATGGTCATCAATATTTCAAAAATTTTTCAGCAGTGGTGGTGGCTGATTTTTGGCGCGGTGGGAGGCGGAATATTTTTTCTCAGTTACAGCTATAAACGTTCGCAAAAAATGCAACACACCTTAGATCGGCTGATCCTAAAGGCGCCGATCGTCGGCCCCATTGTCAAAAAAGCCACGATCGCGCGTTTCGCCCGCACCCTCTCCACCATGTTTGCCGCCGGTATGCCGTTGGTGGACGCGCTCGATTCCGTCGCGGGCGCTGCCGGCAATCGGGTTTATTATGAAGGAACAATGGCAATCAAAAACGACGTCAGCACGGGTATGCAGCTGCAATCGGCGATGAACAGCACCGGCCTATTTCCAAATATGGTGGTGCAAATGGTCGCCATTGGCGAAGAATCGGGCGAACTGGATAGTATGCTTGGCAAGGTTGCCGACTTCTATGAGGCGGAAGTCGATGATTCCGTGGGCGCCTTAACCAGTTTGCTGGAGCCTATCATCATGGCGTTTCTGGGTATTGTGGTTGGCGGATTGGTGCTCGCCATGTATCTGCCCATCTTCAAAATGGCGGCAGTGGTATAAAAACGACTTAAAAATCATAAGCAGTGACCTCTACCGCAGCATTAGCTGTATTTCTGGAGAACAATCCCTTGTTCTTTTCCTTTTCGGCTGGGTTGCTTGGGTTGGTAGTCGGCAGTTTCTTAAATGTAGTCATCTATCGGTTACCGATAATCCTAGAACGCAATTGGAAACGCCAATGCGAGGAATTCTTAGGCAAGAACAAACCCGGCGAAAATACCACCACTCCTTTTAATCTTCTTACCCCGCGCTCTCAATGCCCCCATTGCGGACATGCCATCACCGCGCTGGAAAATGTCCCGCTGATCAGTTTTTTGTGGCTTAAAGGCAAATGTTCCGCCTGTCAAAAACCGATCTCCCGGCGTTACCCTCTCGTCGAACTGCTGTCCGCGGCATTATCCGCTGGGGTCGCCTGGCATTTCGGCGTTCACTTCACAACGCCGGCGGCGCTTATCCTAACCTGGGCGTTAATCGCCCTTACGTTCATCGATTTAGATCGTCAAATTCTGCCTGACGCGATTACCGTGCCCTTTTTATGGATAGGATTGGCGGCAAACTACCTTAATCTATTCACCGAGTTACATTCCGCGGTGCTCGGCGCCATCGCCGGTTATGTTTTTTTGTGGCTGGTATTCCAGCTTTTTAAGTATATTACCGGCAAAGAAGGGATGGGCTACGGCGACTTCAAATTATTCGCGGTATTCGGCGCCTGGCAAGGCTCGCAAGTATTGCCGTTGATTATACTGTTGGCCTCATTAGTGGGTGCGATCATCGGCATCGGCTTTATCGTGTTGCGGGGACACGACCGGCGAGTGCCGATCCCGTTCGGGCCATTTTTATGTTCCGCCGCCTGGATTACCTTATTATGGGGCAATGAAATTATTCACGCTTATCTGCGGCTGTCCAACCTAACCGGTTGATCTGTATGCCCTACGGCTACCGTTTATATCCGCTATGTTACGTGTCGGCTTAACCGGCGGCATCGGCAGCGGCAAATCTACCGTAGCGAAATTATTTGTCGCGCGCGGTGTCCCGGTCATTGACGCCGATGAGATCGCAAGAAAAGTCGTCACTCCGGGACTACCGGCCTACGAGGATGTCGTCCGCGCTTTCGGCGAACAAATCCTCGATGATAACCGGCGGATCAATCGAGAAGTGCTGCGAAGCCGAATCTTTGATAATCCGCAAGAACGAAGGCAATTAGAAATGATTCTGCATCCGCGCATCCGGGCCGAGATTCAAACCCAAGCAGACCGGCTGCGTGCGCCTTATTGTCTTGTTGTCATCCCATTGTTGGTTGAAACCGGTCAACAGGATCTTATCGACCGTGTTTTACTGGTCGATGCGGAAGAAGATAAGCAAATTCAAAGAGTAATGCAGCGCAATGGACTGCCTGAATCAGAGGTTAGAAAAATCCTGGCAAGCCAGGCGAGCCGCGCAGATCGCCTGCAGCGCGCGCAAGAAGTGATCGAAAACAATGCCGACCTGGCACATCTTACCGCCGAAGTCGAACGCCTGCATCGTTACTATCTCACTTTGTCGGAAACGAAAAACTGATCTTGAAAAATCAGGCTAAGGGCTGATTAAAGACGCAACGGCCTGCGAAATCGACCCGGCCTGCCAGATGCCGCTAATCATGGCAAGACCACGCGCCCCACAGGTGCGCGCCCGCATTAAATCTCCAGGCCGCATGCCGCCGAGCGCATAAACCGGCAGCGCTGTTTGCCGGCACAAACGCTCGAATTCATCCCAACCCAATGGTTGAGCATGGGAATGACTCGCAGTCGCCTGCACCGGTGCAACCACGACAAAATCGGCGTCTATGCGTGCGGCTTGTTCCAGCTCCTGAATATTGTGACAAGAAGCCGCTACCCACAGATTCCGGTCTAATGGCCGCCGGCTTAGCGTTAGTAGACGTTGCGCATTAAGATGCACGCCATCGGCGCCGCACCTCGGCACCGATTCCGGATCTACGTTCAGCAATACCCTGGCACTGTAGCGATGGCATAAATCGGTGACTTGTCGCGCATAAGCCCGATAATCTTCCGGCGACAACTGATGTTCACGCAACTGGATAAGCCGCGCACCTGCCTGCAATCCTTGTTCTAATTTCCCTAAAAATTCCTCTTGCCCGAATCGCTTGGCATCGGTAATAAGATATAAAGGCGGAAAGCGAATAGCGTCCAAGATCGATAGGTCGGCCTCGGGAAACTCCAGACTGGTCAGTTCGGCGACCGGCACCCATTGCACAACCTGACCTTCGCGCCCGCGTACCTCGCCTTGGAATTGGGTGACTTCCCAGACATCCAGTAATACCTTTTTGTCGGTATAAGCATGGCTCACTTGCATAAACGGACGGGCTGCCTGAACGGTAATACTGAGCTCCTCGTGCAACTCGCGCTTTAATCCTTCCAGCGCGGTTTCGTGCGACTGGATCTTGCCGCCGGGGAATTCCCATTTCCCGCCCTGATGGCTATGCGCCGGGCGTTTTGCCACCAGCACGCGCGCCTGATGGTCGCGTAAAATTCCGGTCGCTACCGAAATAACCGATTCAGGAGCGGTACTCGGCGTTAATACGGATATATTCATGCGAGAGATCGCAGGTCCAGACGCGCGCTTGATGAGCACTATTGCCAAGCGTGACGCGGATGGTAATTTCCGGCGCGCGCATAACCGCCAGGGCATCCGGCTCGCGATAATCCTTTGCTACCCCGCCGTCTGCAAAAACACAAATATTATTGAGATAAATCGAAACAGCGTCGGTATCGAGCTTATCAACCGGCGCGCGCCCGATCGCCGCCAACACCCGTCCCCAATTCGGATCGCCGCCAAAAAAAGCGGTTTTCACCAATGGCGAATGCGCGATCGTATAGGCTACCGCCGCACACTCCGCCTCACTTCTCCCACCGGCGACCTCGATAGTAATGAATTTAGTCGCGCCTTCCGCGTCGCGCACTATCGCCTGGGCAAGCTCGATAAAGACCCCACGCACGGCTTGCGCAAACCGGGCGTAAGATTGGCTGGTATCTTTGTTTATCGGCGCATTGCCGGCGCGGCCGCTCGCTAACAACACACAGGCATCGTTGGTGGAGGTGTCGCCGTCAACCGTAATGCGGTTAAAAGACTCTTGCACCGCGGCTTGCAGGCAGCTTTGTAACACGCTGCGATCGATGACCGCATCCGTCGCAACAAACGCGAGCATGGTGGCCATATCGGGATGCATCATGCCGGCGCCCTTGGCGATGCCGGTCACGGTAATAGTCGTCCCGTCTATATTGAGCTGCCTAGAACTGCCCTTTGCTACGGTATCGGTGGTCATAATACCGTGCGCCGCCTCCCCCCAGCCGGATTCGGAAAGCGCCGCGATACAAGCCGGCAAGGCTTGGACCATGCGCTCCAGCGGCAAACGTTCGCCGATCACGCCGGTGGAAAACGGCAGCACCTGTTCAACCGCATAGTGCATTTGCTCAGCCAGCGCGGCGCAGCACACCAGTGCATCCTGATAGCCCGGCCTGCCGGTGCCGGCGTTGGCATAACCGGTGTTAATCAAGAGGGCGCGCGGTGCCGATACCGACAAATGTGTACGCGCGAGCAAAACCGGCGCGGCGCAGAATTGATTCTGGGTGAATGTCGCTACTGCCTTAGTGCCGGGCGCACAATCGATGACCACCAGATCGGGCCGCCCGGCACGGCGAATACCGGCGGTATAAGTGCCTAAGCGTATGCCGGCGACCGGATACAGCGCAGTCAAACCGGATAGGCCTACCGCCATGGCCGCTTGGCCGGGAACGTGTCAGAAGCCGGAGAAAGAATGTTTTTAAATATTTTAGTCTGATTCACTTTTTCTAAATCCTATAAGCTTTTTTAAGACCCTATGCCTCTTCAAGCAAGCTTGCCGTGACACAGCTTGTATTTCTTTCCGGAACCACAAGGACAGGGTTCGTTACGGCCAATTTTCGGCTGTTTTCTTACTACCTGCTGCACGGTGGCGACTTCAGCCTCCTCTTCCTCACCACCTGTAACCGACGGATGCTCATAGTGCATGGGCTGTTGCCTTTGCCGCTGCGCTTCCAGGACATCCACGTCTTCCTGTTGGCGAATTTGCACGCGCGTGATTAAACTCACGACCTCCCGCTTTATCCGGTCCAGCATATCAGAGAAAAGCTCGAACGCCTCGCGCTTATATTCCTGCTTGGGATTCTTCTGCGCGTAGCCGCGCAGATGGATACCTTGCCGCAAATGATCCATCGCGGCTAAATGATCTTTCCACTGCGTATCCAACACCTGCAGCATGACGGCTTTTTCAAAATGGCGCATGACCTCTTCGCCTACCTCTTTGCTCTTGGCCGCGTGTACCTTTTCGAATTCACTTAGGAGGCGCTCACGTAATTTTTCCTCGCCCAGATCCGGATCTTCCTGCAGCCAGCGTGCAACCGGCAGCTTTAAACCAAAATCCCGCTCCAGGCTTTTCTCAAGCTCAGGAATATTCCATTGTTCTTCCAGGCTCTGAGGAGGGACACTGTAACTGATCAAATCATTGATGACATCGCGGCGGATAGCGGCGATGCTCTCCGAGATATCCTCCACCTCCATCAGGCGATTGCGCTGCTCGTAAATAACCTTTCTTTGGTCATTCGCAACGTCATCGTATTCCAACAACTGTTTTCGAATGTCGAAATTATGACCTTCAACTTTGCGTTGTGCGTTTTCTATCGCCCGGCTCACCCAGGGATGTTCGATCGCCTCTCCCTCCTGCATGCCCAATTTCTGCATCAATCCGGATACCCGCTCGGAGCCGAAGATGCGCATTAAACTATCTTGCAGGGACAGATAGAAACGCGTCGTGCCTGGGTCGCCCTGACGCCCGCAACGGCCTCTTAGCTGATTGTCGATGCGCCGGGATTCATGGCGCTCGGTTCCCAGCACGTGCAGCCCGCCCGCTTGTATAACCTGATCGTGGCGTTGCTGCCACGCCTGGCAGATTTGCTCTTTCTCTTTATCGCCCTCGATGGTGCTTAATTCCATCTCCAAGTTACCGCCAAGCACGATATCCGTACCGCGGCCCGCCATGTTGGTCGCAATCGTCACCGCCCCGGGCCTGCCGGCCTGGGCAATAATCAACGCCTCACGCTCATGATGCTTGGCGTTCAACACTTCGTGGGAAATCTTTTCCTTCTTTAATAAACCTGAAAGGTATTCCGAACTCTCTATCGAAGCCGTGCCGACTAGCACGGGTTGTCCGCGTCCATAACAATCCTTGAGATCGGCAATAATCGCCGCGTGCTTCTCCGCTGCCGTGCGGTAGACTTGATCACCCAAGTCCTTGCGGATCATCGGCCGATGGGTCGGGATTACCATCACCTCTAAACCATAGATTTGATGGAATTCAAACGCCTCGGTATCGGCGGTGCCGGTCATGCCGGCAAGTTTTTGGTACAAACGGAAATAATTCTGGAAGGTAATGGAAGCCAGCGTCTGATTTTCGTTTTGTATCGGCACTCCTTCTTTCGCCTCCACCGCCTGGTGCAAACCATCCGACCAGCGCCGGCCCAGCATCATGCGGCCGGTAAACTCGTCGATAATAATGACTTGATTGTCTTTGACGATGTAATCGACTTCGCGCTGAAACAACGCATGGGCGCGCAAACCGGCGTTCAGGTGATGCAATAAAGCGATATTGCCGACGTCGTAAAGATTGCTGCCGGACTCTAATAATCCGGCTTGCGCCAGCAATCTCTCTGCGGTTTCATGGCCGGCCTCGGTCAGATACGCTTGTTTGGTTTTCTCGTCAACACTGTAATCGCCCGGGCCATCTTCCTTCTCGTGTTCCTTCTCTTGCCGAGTCAGCTTGGGAATAATTTTGTCTATCTTATGGTAAAGGTCGGTCGTGTCTTCGGTCGGCCCTGAGATAATTAACGGCGTGCGCGCTTCATCAATTAAGATAGAATCAACCTCATCGACAATGGCGTAATGCAGGCCGCGCTGCACCTTATCCTGTAAGCGAAACGTCATATTGTCGCGCAAATAGTCAAAACCATATTCATTGTTGGTGCCATAGGTTATGTCTGTCCCATAGGCCGCGCGCTTCTCTTCGCTTTCCATGCCGGAAACCACAACCCCGACGGTCATGCCGAGGAAACGATAAATTTTGCCCATCCATTCCGCATCGCGTCGGGCCAGGTAATCGTTTACAGTAACTACGTGCACGCCCTTCCCGGTCAAGGCATTCAAGTACACCGGGAGTGTAGCGACCAAAGTTTTACCTTCACCCGTGCGCATTTCGGCAATCTTGCCTTCATGCAAGGCGATGCCGCCGATGAGCTGCACGTCAAAATGACGCATGCCTAAAGTGCGTTTGGATGCCTCTCTAACGACCGCAAATGCTTCGGGCAACAACGACTCCAAGCTTTCGCCTTGCGTAAGGCGGCTCTTAAACTCGGCAGTCTTGGCTTGCAAAGCGGAATCGGAAAGCGAGGCCATCGTAGGCTCCGGCGCGTTGATGCGCGTCACTTCCTGCCTCATGCGCCTGATTAGCCGCTCGTTGCGACTACCGAACAGCTTGCTAAGAACCTTCACCATAAATTTCAATCGAGATAAAAAATGAAAGCCGCGATTATGTCGGAAAATCGCCCCAACTTGAAGGGCGCAGGCCTACATATTCCACTATAGACACGGCCATATCGCGGCCCCGACCGGGAGTAGCGGTACCATTAGCCGCCCAAGGCGCCGAACGGAATTCGGTTATCCAGCGCGGTATGGCTTGGCTAAGGCAGCGGATTTGGTTAGCATTCTGTCTTCTCGCTACTTTAACAATAAACACATGGGCGCCTTCAGAAGACCGGTTCATCTCGTTGTACTTGTCGCCCTGGGCTTGTTTTTCTCGATCACGAGCCGCTCCGGCATCGCGCAATCCTGCCAGAACCAGGATGTGTTGCCCACTGCATCCGATGTCGTCACGCTGAAGGCGGTTGGTGACATCGTCCTTGGCAGCGACTGGCCTGAAACCCACTACCCGAGCGGATTCGAGGAGCAGACTCAGGCACAGCTCAAGCGGGTGCTTGGTTCCGCTGACGTAGTCTTTGGCAATTTCGAGGGCACCCTCACCACCCACAGCGTTTCTACCAAGATTGTCCAATCGGGCACGGTGTTCGCATTCCGGATGCCACCCAGGTTTGCACGCTTGCTCCGGGGCGCCGGTTTCGATGTGCTCAACATTGCCAACAATCACACCTTTGATTTCGGGGAGACCGGCTTTTCCGACACCCTTGCACATCTTGCCGACGCCGGCGTCCTGACCGTCGGCGAAAGAAGCAAAATCACGCTCCACAAGGTCAAGGGCGTGACCCTCGCCTGGGTCGGTTTCAGCTACTCTCAACGCCGCAATGACATGAGAGACACGGCCAGTCTCGCGGAATTGATCCAGGAAGCCCGCAAGCAGGCCGATCTGGTCATCGTCTCGATCCAGGCAGGGGCGGAAGGCAATGAGGCGCTCAGAGTGGTGGACCGCGAAGAACTATTTCTGGGCGAAAGACGCGGGAACGTGTTTGCGTTCGCCCGCCGCGCCGTCGACCTCGGCGCCGATCTCGTGCTCGGTCATGGTCCCCATGTCCTGCGCGGGATGGAGTGCTACAAAGAAAAGCTGATCGCTTACTCGCTTGGTAACTTCGTCGGCTATGGCGCGCTGTCGATAAAGCGCGCCGCCGCGATCTCGGCGATCCTCGAAGTCACGCTCGCGAAAGACCGCCGGACTGTCGCTTTCAACGTGATCCCCGTGAAATTTAACAGCGACAAGCTCCCTGAGTTGGATGAGAACGGGCTTGCCCGTTATCTGATCAACGATCTCTCCCATCTATCGCCGCTGAATGGCACAGTCCGCCTGCCTGTGGCAACGGACGGGTATGCCAGGTACCAGGTGTGGCTCTCCTCCGCCGCACTCACCGATATGCTGCGCGAAAGGGACCCCCCAAAACGTTCAGCGAACTAAGCGCACCCGAGTAGGCGTATGCGACGTACAGCGGTCCACGCGTATCTTTAGTGGTTCGGGAAGAAAGTCGCTGAATTCCGCAGTCCTGGGTAAAACCGGTAGACGATGTTACAGACAAATGGCGCCGACAGGCGACTTATGGCTTCGCGGCCTGGCGCAGATAGCTGGCCGGGTTCACCGCCAGGCCATTTTGCAGCACCTCGAAATGCACATGCGCGCCGGTGGAGCGCCCGGAGGAGCCGACCAGGGCGATGGCCTGGCCTTTGTCGACCTTATCGCCGGCTTTCACCAGCAGCGTCTTGGCGTGGGCATAACGGGTGGATTGGCCGTTGCCGTGGTTGATCTCGACCAACAGACCATAGCCTGTTTTCGGACCGGCATGGGTGACGAGCCCGCCGCCCATGGCATAGATCGGGGAGCCCATGCGGTTGGCGATGTCGACGCCTTCATGCAGCATGCGCTGGCCGGTGAAGGGATCGGCGCGCAGGCCAAAGCCGGAGGACACCCAGCCGCCCTCGACCGGCCAGCCTAAGGGCGTGACCGCGGCCTGTAATTGGCGATCGAGCAGTACGGTTTCCACCTGTTCCAGGCGCTCGGATTTGACTTCCAGTTGGCGCGAGAGGGTGTCCAAGGTCTGTAAGAAGTCGGGCACGGTGGTGCGTAACGCCTGCGCGGCTTCCGGCCCGCCCACGGCCGGCTCTTCGGCAAAGTTGAACTCGCGTTTGTCCAAGCCCGCGCGTTGCACTAAGCGGCTGCCGAGGGCGTTTAACCGCAACAGCTGGGCCTGGAGGTGGCCAACCCGCTGGGCGAGGGCATTTAAGTGGGTTTCGGCATTGCGCCGCGCGGCTTCGAGCGCCTGGCGCTCGCTGATTAAGAGTTGTTCTTGCCGTTGCAGGTATTCCGGCTGGCGTAAGGCCGCGGGGACCGTGAGCAAGGTCTGAATCTGGTAGCTGACAACGCCAAAAAACGCCGGTAACGCAACCACGAACACGAGGCCCAACAACCACACCTGACGCGTGCTGAGGCTGATGTGACGGCCATTGGCAAGGCGGCGGGGGATGAGGATAATGTTCAT
>DATGVQ010000069.1:0-4195 GCA_035300145.1 Acidiferrobacterales bacterium
CAATACGTCCACATCGCTGTCTGGACGAAAATCATTGCGCAGCACAGAGCCGAATAAAGCAAGCGCCTCGATGCGATGCTTGTGACAAAACTTCTCGATTTGGTTTTGCGGGATCGGGATGCGTGCCGCCATAACAACAGGCCTCATGCCATTGATTTCTTAATCTTAACATTGTAGCTGTCTGCGATACTAATGCCAAACTGGTTACCCGGCGCTAAGTGCGAAAATACTTGACTGAGGACAGTCGATTTTTTCCTGACACTAACACCACCGAACAGACGCATAGGGGAATCACTGTCCCAGTTATGCGGCCTGCACCACAGCTACATAATGCTCATTTCAGAAGATCAAAAATCAGGCAGGTGGTTGTTGCGTGAGCGTACAACCGTCCGGCGGAATCAACGAGGCGGCCCTCGGCCGTACCGACGCGATTACCCACGCTAATCACCTTGCCTTCGGCCCGCACGGGCCCGGTGTCTGAGGTGATAGCGCGGACGAAATTCACTTTGAACTCCAGCGTGGTATAGCCTTTGCCGGCCGGAAGCATCGAGTGAATCGCACATCCGGCACAAGAATCCAGAAGTGTTGCGGCCCACCCTCCGTGTACGCTGCCGATCGGATTGTAGTAGGCGAGCTTAGGCGTGCCCTGAAAAACCACTCGGCCGGGTTCGACTTCGACGGGAAAGAAGTCCAGAACTTTGGAAATCGGCGGCAGCGGTAATTCACCTGAACAAATCCCTTTCAAAAACTCCAAGCCGGAATGTTGCGCTAAACCGGCAGGAGGCACCACTCCGGGTTCGGCGAGGCGTGTGCGCATAGCGTTTTCTTGCTCCAGCCATTGAATACGAATTGCTTCCGACGTGTCTTGCATGCTGATCTCTGGGCTTGCTGAGTGAGTATATAACACTATATTTTGTTCAGGTTTCCTGCAAGCTCCGTCCTTAATGCAAATTTACTTTCCCCGGTTGAGTAGTACAATCAGAAACGCGATGAAAACCTATTTTGACGAATCCGGCAAAATTAAGCCTTCAAAGGGGGCGAGAAATGACTCGCCTACTTTTAGCGCTCACTGTTGCAGGATTAATAACTGCATGCGCGCTTAGGTATAAACAGAGGGTGGAGTTATTTTTATTTTCGCGTATCACCTCAATCTCGTGAAAATGACTCCGACTCTTTTTCCCGGATGAAGATCGTCGATCCGCTGCGGGAGACATGAGTAGCGTCTCGCTGTACATCGCCTGCGTCCTGATCTGGGGCTCGACTTGGCTCGCTATCACCTTCCAGTTGGGGCAGGTACCTCCGGCGGTCTCGGTTGCTTACCGGTTTGCGCTGGCATCAGTGATGCTGCTGGCCTACTGTGTCGTCCGCTGGCTGCCGATGCGCTATACCTTACGCGACCACGCATGGATGGCGCTGCAGGGCTTTCTGCTGTTCGGCGCCAATTACGTCCTCGTCTATCTGTCCGAGGCGCATATCAGTTCGGGCCTGACGGCGGTGATTTTTTCCTCGATGGCGTTCTGGAACATCCTCGGCGTGCGCTATTTCTACGCGACGCCACTGCGTCCCGCTGCCCTGATCGGCGCGGCCCTCGGCGTCCTCGGCGTGGCGATGGTGTTCGCGCCGGAGCTGACAATCTTTTCCAAGGACGGAAGCGGCATGCTGGGATTGGGTTACGGACTGGCCGCGACGCTGTGTGCATCGCTGGGCAACATTACTGCCGCCCGCAATCAGCGCCACGGCCTGCCGGTAGTGCAGCAAAATGCCTTTGGAATGCTTTACGGGGCCTTGCTGGTGACGCTGTTCGCGTTGCTCACCGGAGAGAGATTTGTGTTCGAGAGCACGGTGTCCTACATCTTGTCACTCCTATATCTCGCGCTGTTCGGTTCCGTGCTGGCCTTTGGCGGATACCTTACTCTCCTGGGACGGATCGGCGCCGATCGCGCCGGCTACGTCAGTGTGGCGATTCCCATTGTTGCGGTGCTGCTTTCCACGCTCTTCGAGGGATTCCGCTGGCACCCGGCCACGGTGCTGGGCATCGCGCTGTGCGTACTCGGCAATGTGTTGGTGTTGCGCAAGAAGAAACCGTAGGTGGGATTAAGAATGTTGTGGGATAGATAACGCGGACCAAACGTTCAAGCCAAGCATGGAACACGTGTACCCTCTTAAACCCGGCCATATGGTGACAATCGACCTGCTGGAAAATCTCGACCTGCAAACGCCGGTCGGAGAACTGTTCGCCCAAGGGCCAATCAGGATCATGGTGACCGCAATCCACGGCGGACAGGTCAAGCTCGGCTTAAGCGCCGACCCGCGTCTCCTCATCCGGTAACTGCTCCCTGCATTACTCTCGGCCGCAGTTCCCGACACGGCTCTACCTCCTCCATCCCTGGAGTCGTACCTTCCACATCCCCGTGGGTCGCCTGCGTGAAGAGCGGCACACCGATGCGCCCAAGCTTCCCCGCCCGGCTGCAACCTAAACTCCGTCCGGCTCGCCCGTCCGCCACCACCTTCCCCATGATCCCCGAACCCCACATCGCCCGCTGCCTACTCGCCCGGCGCGTGCGCGCCGGCACTTCGCGCCACCCGCGGCTGGTCGCAGGAAGTCCTGGCCGAGCTCTCCGGCCTGCATCGCTTGTATTGGCGACTATAATTATGTAGTAGCTTAGATCAGGGGCGCAGGCCAATTGCCTTATGCAAGTTTCAATTAACCCGACAAATAAAGAGACTTCAATGAACGACCTGAAAAAACAGGCACCCAAGCAACCGCCACTTCTTTTCGATCAAACCCAGTCCATCATTCAGAGGCTTGAGGGCATTACAAAGAAAAAGATTCTTTGTTATTGGACCTCAAGTCGTGGAAGCGTTTGCAACAATGACGTTGTTGCGCTGCATGAGATCTTTAAAAAGCTCGGGCGGGCCGTAAAAATCGGCATGTTTATAAAATCGAGCGGCGGCGATGTCGAAGCCGCGTTACGAATTGTAAACTTGATCCGGGAGTACGCGAACGAGGTCACGGCTTACATTCCCCTAGAGTGCGCTTCCGCTGCAACAATGATATCGCTCGGTGCAGATGAAATTCATATGGGCCCACTCGCCCACTTAACAGCTATTGACTCATCACTCGCACATGATCTTTCTCCGCTTGATGAACGAAACAATAGGCGGGTAAGCGTGAGCCAGGACGAGCTTTCAAGGCTGGTGAGACTTTGGGAGAACAGGGCCAGAGACCATCATGCTAACCCCTATTCTGACATATTTAAGTACATTCACCCGCTCGTTATTGGCGCCATTGATCGCTCCAGCTCCCTTTCAATCAAAGTATGTAAGGAGATTCTTTCATACCATATAGCGGATATGAGCGAGTGCGACAGGATCAGTAACCAGCTGAACTCCGATTATCCATCCCACAGTTATCCAATTACAGCCAGGGAGGCCAGCCGGATCGGCCTAAAGGTGAAGCCTTTGCAAAGCGAGCTTAATGACTTATTGCTCGATCTAAACGAACTTTATTCTGAAATGGCACAGAAGGCGATAACCGACTACGACGAATCCAACCACCACGACAACGAGATTTTGAACATTGTCGAGTCAAAGTCCGCGCAAATTTACTATCAAAATGACAAGGACTGGAATTACATAAAAGAAGAGCGCAGATGGCAGACATTGAACGACGAGAGCTCGTGGCGAAAGGTAGAGATGGTGGATAACAAACAGGTCCAATCCATTTTGCATATCCGTTAATTGTCTGTCGTAGCTTAAAATGAGCTTGGATGGATAGATAAATTAGGAGCTGGATTGCTACTCAAGCCGGAAAAAACGACGCGCATGAGCTGGGGGGCGTAAAACCGCCCGCACTATCCTCGCCGGCCGCTCTCGCGCTTCGCGGCACTTGTACATCCTGTACATCGCAAATCAGCCTGGACAACGAAAATCGCCCACGCCTTCGGAGTTCCTCTCGCCAATTTACTTGCCAATGATGAAGGTGTTTTACCGCCCATCGTTCAGAATAGGGAAGCGCAAAACCGACGATAAAACTGAGCGCCCCGTAACCACCAGCGCCAGAAGGCCGAATAGTGTCCGCTGTTGTGCCTTGGCGAGACCCAACGTTCACGGTCGGGGGCGAGCCGCGCTTGCGTGCGTCCCTTCGAGCACCCGGTTAGACCGTGCACTAATACTTTTCATCGGTAATATCCTT
>DATGVQ010000070.1:0-3612 GCA_035300145.1 Acidiferrobacterales bacterium
AGCCCGGATGGAGTGAAGCGGAATCCGGGAATGGATGGGCCCTCGGCGGTTTCCCCCGCATTTCGCTGTCGCTTCATGCGGGCTACGGGTTGAGCCTTATGTCGCCCGGCGCAGTATTCTCGATCATGGAAGCTTAAGGTAGTGCCATTGCGTACAGTCCCGTTTTCAAGGTCACAGTCTGTGACCTTGAAACGAGGCGCGAACGTTAAATATCTTCCCTTCGCATTCACAGAACAGGGCGTGGCGATGCTCTCGAGCGTTCTACGCAGTAAGCGCGCTGTATTGGTTAATGTTGAAATTATGCGTGCCTTTGTACGTCTGCGACAGATGCTCGCCTCGCATGCCGAACTTGCTCGCAAGCTTGCGAACCTGGAAAAGAAGTACGATGCACAATTCAAAGTGGTGTTTGACGCAATCCGTCAACTCATGACACCGCTAGAATCGAAAAAGAAACGGCCGATTGGTTTTGGGCCGTGGGATGAAAAATAATCACCAGTCCGTGCGCCGATTGCCGATACAAAACAGATACCCGACCGGGATGTGAATCCAAATCCAATCATATTACCGCAAGCGATCGCCATCACCTCATCGCATTCGATGTCCGCGCAGCCACTACCGGCGCGGATTGTGTTACGATCCGAAATAGACGATGCCATCCCACGCCGATAAAAACGCAAACGCCACCATACCGCTTTCGCACCGAGTCGTAAGCGGGGTTCTCATGGGCCTCGCCTTGATCGCCGTCATGGAGCTGCACCTGGTTGCCGCCCTGCTGGCCGGCCTGCTGGTGTTTCAATTGGTGCACATGCTGGCGGACGCGGTGCGCATCCCGCATATCAATAACCGCTACGCCAAGGTGCTGTTCGTCGCACTCCTTGCGATCGTCGTCGTCACGGCGTTGACGTTCCTGGGAATCGGCATTGGCGTGTTTCTTCGCCGGGGACCGGATAACCTGGTCACGCTGCTGACACAGCTCGGCGCGATCGTCGATGATCTGCGGCGCATCCTGCCGCAGGACATCGTCGCGTATCTCCCGCCGGACGCCGACAGCGTCAAGCGCGTGGTTGCGGCGTGGTTTCGCGAACACGCCGCCGATATCCGCAACATCGGCACCGACACCTTGCGCGCGATGGCGCATGTGATCATCGGGCTTCTCATCGGCGCGATGGTGGCGTTGCACGAAGCGACCCCGCGCGCCCGCCCTACGCCGTTTTCGCGCGCGCTCGTGCTGCGCGCACGGCGCCTCGCCGCCGCCTTCCGCCGCATCATGCTGGCGCAGGTGCCGATCTCGGCGATCAACACCGTGCTGACCACGATCTACCTCGCCGGCGTGCTGCCTTATTTCGGCATTCATTTGCCCTTCACCAAGACATTGATCGCGATCACGTTCATCGCCGGGCTGCTCCCGGTGGTGGGCAACCTCATCTCCAACACCGCGATCTTCCTCGTCAGCCTGACGCACTCGTTCATGCTCGGCGCCGCGTCGCTCGCCTATCTCGTCGTCATCCACAAGCTCGAATATTTCCTCAACGCCCGCATCGTCGGCACCCGCATCAACGCCAAGGCCTGGGAACTGCTGATTGCCTTCCTCCTGCTCGAATCTATCTTCGGCATCCCCGGGCTCATCATGGCGCCGCTGACGTATGCCTATATCAAACACGAGCTGACGGAGGAGGGGTTGCTCTAGAGGGCTGAGGAAGTCCAAGAGGACACCGTTTTACCGTGTAAGTGGACCAAAAAGGTTGCAAGCGTAACTGGCCGGATCTTAGCCGCGCCGGCCACTGCACTGCGAGGCTTCCAATAAGTGACAAAAAGCTATTATGTTCGGTAACATTATGGAAGTATTCCTGTTCATCTTTTAAAGCTGGAGAACGGCCATGAGCACACTCGTCGTCAAGAATCTTCCCGAGCAACTCCACACCCAGCTCAAACTTCGGGCGCAGCGCAATCATCGTTCGCTCAGCAAGGAGGCGATCGCATTGATCGAGCAGGCGCTATCGGCGTCCAGGCAGCCGCTTAAGCTGTCCCCACCACTACGCCTGAGTGGCGGATATCGTCCGACCATCGAAGATATCGAGGCCGCCATCGCCGAGGGCCGCGATTAGGCGTCGCCGCTGTTGTGGCGCAAAGCCTCGACGCGAGACTCGTTACCGAGGACGCCAAGCTGCGCCGCCGCGCCCACTCTCACTATCTCTACCCATGAACCTGCGGCCGGAGGCCGTACCGACTCTCCCTCTCCCACTGGGCATAGGTATCTACACATCTTGAATAGATCGTCATTCCCGCGCAAGCGGGAATCCAGATACCTACAGAATCATTTATCGGCAAACCCGTCGCCATTGGCGATCCTTTAGATCGTCATTCCCGCGCAAGCGGGAATCCAGACACCTACAGAATCATTTATCGGCAAACCCGTCGCCATTGGCGATCCTTCACGATGGTGCTAAACTAATCAGACTAGACAGACCAGATTGGAGGTGAGCATGGGCGCCTGGCAGCTTCAGGAAGCAAAGGCCCGTTTGAGCGAGGTCATCAAGAAGGCGGCGAAAGAAGGCCCGCAGAGCATCACCGTGCGCGGGCAACCGGCCGCGGTCGTGATCTCGAGCGAGGAATATCAGAAGCTCAAGCGCCCGCGGGGGAGCTTTGTCAAGTTCATGCGCCGCTCGCCGCTTTACGGGGTGGAGCTTGATCTCAAGCGCGAGCAGACCCGCACGCGTAAGGCCGATATTGCATGAGCTATCTGCTCGATACCAATGTCGTGTCGGAGACCGTCCGGCGCAACCCCAGCAAGGCGGTGATCGCGTGGCTTGACCAGGTACCAAGCGAGGCGCTCCATGTAAGCGTCCTCACGCTCGGTGAGATTCGCAAGGGTATCGAGGGGTTGACGGACAGGAAGCGCCGGGAGAAGCTGCGCATTTGGCTGGAGCACGAACTTCCGGGCTGGTTCGCGGGCAGGGTGCTCCCGGTGGACCTGGCGGTGGCTGACCGTTGGGGGCGGATGCTCGCGGAGATTGGTCGCCCGGTCCCGAGCATCGGCAGCCTGCTTGCAGCCACGGCGCTGCACCATGAACTGCGGCTGGTGACGCGGAACGCAAACGACTTCGAATATCCGGATCTACAGGTGATCAACCCATGGTCTGGCTCCGTCAAGATATAGTACCTGCCGGTCGTCCCACATCCCTTTTTGGAAAAGCCTCAACAGAATGTGCCGAGTGTTTACTAAGGGCCGCGGCACCACGTGCTTTCGTTTGCAACCCTATCGGCATTTGAGGCCTAAACTCGGCCTTCTATCGATATTAAGGATGAATTCTCAAAGAGCGGGGAGTAACCGAAACGGGCCGGCGCCCGCAACAAGGACGTGTAGGCCGAGACTTCGCTGCAAGACTCACAGCTGCTGGATGTGCGATCGGATCTTTATCAGGATATCTTCGAAAGAGGGTGTTTCACCGAAATAGAGATTTCGGGTTTGGGCAAAAGCATCGGCATAGCGTGCTCGGGCAGCAGGGTCACTTACTGACCCGACCGCTAAATAGTGCGTATAGTTTGCTCCCTCTCCCTCCGGGCATAGGTATCTACACAATTCATCAACCCAATGATTCTGTAGGAACCGCC
>DATGVQ010000071.1:0-5993 GCA_035300145.1 Acidiferrobacterales bacterium
CGGCAGTACCTGGAAGGCATAGAGAGCCAACAGTAAAGAAATGCCGCCGATGACCCCGGGCAGCACATAGCCTGGATTCCATAACTCAAAGAAAAGGCCATACACGCCAAGCAGCATAAGAATATAGGCCACATTTGGATCGGTGATCACCGCCAGGAGCCGGCTGCGCCAATCCGGCTCGATGCGCTCGATCTTTAGGTCCTTCGTGTCTAAGGTAACGTCTTGTCCAAGGACATTTACTTTACGCCCGTTTAACTGGATAAGCAGATCATCCAGATTTTTCGCGGTCAGATCCACGACATTTTGTTTTACCGCTTCATCCGCGGGCAGGCTCGCCGCCTCGCGCACCGCCTTTTCCGCCCACTCTATGTTGCGCCCGCGCATCTGTGCCAGACTGCGGATGTAGGCAATCGCGTCATTGACCTGTTTATGCGTCATGGCGTCCCCGGCCAGTTGCGGCTTGTCGGCCTTGGTTTTTTTATCCTTCTTGGTTTTATCTGTTTTATCCGGGGATTGATCGGGAGCGGGGTTGTTGCCGCCGATCTGCACCGGCGTGGCCGCGCCGAGATTGGTGCCCGGCGCCATAGCGGCAATATGGCTGGCATAAAGAATATAAGTGCCGGCGCTGGCAGCGCGTGCCCCGCTGGGGGAAACAAAAGTCACCACCGGCACCGGCGAGGCAATGATGTCCTGAATCATTTTACGCATGGCGACATCAAGCCCGCCTGGTGTATCCATGCGCAGAATAATCAGCGCGGCATTCTTGTTTTTAGCTTTTTCCAAACCCCGATGGATATAATCCCCGGTCGCAGGGCCGATGGCGCCGTCAATATCCAACAGGATCGCCGGACGCGGGTCCTTCGCCGCCGGCAGGAGCAAGGGCCAGGCGACGAGCAGAAATAAAAAGCTAAAGCCTAAACGCTGCATCTTGTTACCTTAACAGAAAATCGATGATAGTAGATAAATATACATTGCCTGTGCATCTTTAAGTTACAGCAAAACCCCGTCGCATACTTGAACCGATTTAAGACGGGCGTGAGCGCTATCTCTCGGCGTTTTTAGGCGGTGCGTCTTGGTGTCGGATTTTCCAAGATCGCTTTTAACTTTGCCAGACCACGCTCAAAATCCTGACCCACCCAAGAATCCAGCATGAGGGCAAAATATTTACTTATCGGGTTTATTCCCGCGTCGCCCGTTGCCGTCCACACGATTTCTGTGGTTTCAATCGTCGAATTTAAGACGATCGAGCCGTGCATCCGTGCCGCGCCTTTATCAAACAGCAGATCATACGCCATCAGCTCGTTAGGCCGGCTCTCTACGATCTTCGTTAATCCTTCATGATTCTTGTCTTTCCACCTGCTGGTCGCGCCGATACCCGCCTCAGGGCCTTCATACGTGACCACCAGATCCCGACTGTCTTCATACCAAACCGTCCATTCCGGCCACCTGCTCAAGTTGTTAATGTAAGGGAAAATAACGTCGGCATCCGCGTTGATAATAATGGATCTTTCCACGCTCCAAGTCGATGGCAGAAAAAACGAAATGATGAGTAAAAGCAACAGCAGGCTTATCGCCGCAGACACGGTAATTTTTAGTATCTTCATCGGTTCCACCTCGCCGCTTTATTTTTTAATTTTACTCGTGGCCGTTTTAAAAGCGATGCTTAAGGCCGGTATATTCTGAATACCGGCTTTATGCCTTGGCCATATAACTCATAATAAACTCCATTGTTTCTACGCGGTTATAGGCCTGCTGCAAGCTTTTACCCCAAACCGTGATGCCGTGGCCACGTATCATGAGCGCACTAACGACCGGCTTTGTTTTGTTGAATCGAGCGCGGATTTCGCTTGCGATTTGCGAAACGTCTGCATGATTGTCAAATAAAGGCAAGGCGACCTTGGGATTTTGTTCCCAGATGTCAAAGCCTTTAATCATTTCTAAAGACGGCAGGCGCAGGGTTTTTGCATTGGATTTGGCGGCATTCGCGGCGATGCAGGCGTCTACGCTATGCCCATGCAAACACGCCCGCGCGTCGGAGAACAGGCCATAGATAGCGCGGTGAATGGAGGCCTCTGCCGACGGTTTATTATCCGTTGTTACCTGTTCAACAACTTCGCCGCTATCGACGGTAAGTAATAAAAAATCCGATTCTTCCAAGCGGCCCTTGGGGCGACCGCTGGCAGTAATCCAGAAATGATTTTCATCATCGCGCGCGCTCAAATTCCCGGCGGTGCCCGCCATCCAGCCGCGGGCATGAAAATCGCATGCGATTTCGACCAGCGCGGCGCGTGGGGGCAAACGATCCAATTCAAGCGCCATAAATTATGCCGTATGGCATGCGGGCGCGTAACCGTGCCCGTCCACTTTAATGATGGGATTTACTCCATTTCAACAACCTGCTAGGCAAACAGCATCTCGCGTTTCGTATATACCGGGGTCCAGCCGGAGGTATCGATAAAGTAACGCACCGCCTTGATGCGTTTCGAGTCCCTCATCGTAAACCAATGCTCCGTGTGGGCCGGGATATTGATGTAATCACCGGCGCCGACTTCGAGCATGAATTGGCCGCCGTCCGGTTCGACAAATCCGAAATAGCCGCGTCCCGCCAGGATGTAACGCACCTCGTCGTCGGTGTGGTAATGGATGCTTTCAAACTTGGCCAGCATGTCGGCAAGACCGGGGATGTCTTCATGGATTACGATCAAATCGCGCGTGGCGTAACCTTGCGTGCGCTTCAACGTTTCAAAACGGCCTTCGACAAACCCTAACAGCTCTTCCTTTTGCGCATCGTTTAGGGCCTTTTGCTCGAGCAAGGGTTGCGCGTGCTTATTCGCCGGCGTCGGCCAGGCATTGAGGGTGATGCCTATTCCTGCCAGGCGTTTTTGTATTGCGGAAAAATCGGTGGCGTGCTTGCCGTCATGCAAAATGATTTTAGCCATACTCAAACCTCCTCTCGCGTGTTTGGTTTAACCGATGACCGGTTTTTCCGGCCCCTTGCGCCGCCGATGGGGTTTCAGCGGCGCGCTTCGTTTCAGATGCGTATGCCCGCGCTCGGCCGCCAACCAAGGATGGGCACGTTTGGCTGCCGGTTGATCTGATCGCGCCTTGCCTGCTCGCGGCCTATTATCCGGCGCTCGGCGTTTGGGTTCGGTTTTAGTGCGCGTGCGGCCGCGTTGGTTGCGCCTGGAGGTATTTTTTCCTCTCAAAGATGCCGTTGGTGCTTGCAGTGGCGCAAGCAACTCATCGCTCATGCGCTCCACCGGAATTTTATGGCCGATAAACTTTTCGATGTCTAATAATGAGAAGGCGTACTGTTCACACGCAAAGCTTACCGCGTCACCGCTGGCCCCGGCGCGGGCGGTGCGGCCGATGCGGTGCAGGTAATCTTCCGGGTCCTGCGGCAAATCAAAATTAAATACATGACTGACTTCAGGGATGTGCAGGCCGCGCGCGGCCACATCGGTGGCGACCAAGATTGGGAATTTGCCCCTCTGGAATCCTTGCAACAGATGCTGGCGTTTAGTCTGCGGCACATCGCCGGAAAGCACGGCGGCGTGCAAGCCATTGGCCGACAACCAGGCATTCACGCGTTCGGCTGCGCCTTTGGTATTGGTAAAAACCAGGCTCCGGGTCATCTCTTGCCTTCGCAGCAGGCCGATCAATAAGGGAATTTTCTCTTCGCCGGCGGTGTGATAAAGAATTTCCTTAACCTTATCCACCGTAACTGTGCCGGATTCAATTTTGATCAGCAGCGGGTTATTCATGTGTTCATAGGCGAGCTCGTTGACCCGGTAGGAAAGCGTGGCGGAAAACAGCATTCCGAGGCGCTCGGACGGCGGCGGCATGCGCCGCAACAGGAACCGGATATCTTTAATAAAGCCAAGGTCAAACATACGGTCGGCTTCATCTAAGACCATGACTTGAACCGCTTTGAGATCAAATATTTGTTGTTTGAGATAATCGATCATGCGCCCCGGCGTAGCGATCAAAATATCCACGCCTTGTTCCAGCATTTTTCGCTGGGATTCATAGCCGACCCCGCCATATACCAATCCCAGCTTGAAACCGGTGTGTTTACCCAGCATTTCGGCGTCGTTGTGAATCTGGATAGCGAGCTCGCGGGTAGGTGCTAAAATAACGGCGCGCGGTTGGTTAGATCGGCGTTCCGTCGCCGCAGGCTGTTGCAGTAGGCGATTAAATGTCGCTAAAAGAAAGGCGGCGGTTTTACCGGTGCCGGTTTGCGCCTGACCGGCGACGTCGCGTCCGGCCAGGGCCTGCGGCAGGGCGGCAGCTTGAATCGGGGTGCAAAACTCAAAACCGGCCTCACGTATGCCTTGCAGCAAGACCGGCATCAGCGGCAGGGTGGAAAAAGATGTTTGTGTCAGGTGATGATCGCTCATAAAGGCGTAGAATATAGGAAATAACGGCAGGAAAGGCGCTGTAACATGGATATTTTACCGCCCGCTTGCAATAGCTTGCCTATTCCGCTCAAAATATGTCACGATCCAGGTGAATTCCAGGAAGCGATTTTCTCGCAACGTTCTATTTTATTTTAAGGGAGATATCTAAACAATGAGTCAGGATATAATTCATATTACCGACGACACTTTTGAAAAAGAAGTGTTAAAAGCCCAGGGACCGGTGTTGGTGGATTACTGGGCGGAATGGTGCGGCCCATGCAAGATGATTGCACCGGTGTTAGAGGAAATTGCTAACGAATACAGCGGTAAGATCAAGATTGCCAAACTGAATATCGACGAAAACCCCGCTACGCCGCCGAAATACGGCATTCGCGGCATACCCACCCTGATGTTGTTTAAGAACGGCAATGTCGAAGCCACCAAGGTCGGTGCTGTTTCGAAATCGCAGCTGTCGGCTTTCCTCGACGGGAATCTGTAACGCCGTCATGCCTTGACTACTGGACGTAGGGCGGAACAGATGCTAAGGTAGTTTTATTAACGTCTAATTTTTTCAGCTTCCAATTTAAACAAACACCCCTTCAACTCCAGGCTATGGGACAGATCCCGCTTTACACGTCTGGCATCAATAAGTGAATCATAACGACTATGAATCTTTCCGAGCTTAAGAAAAAACCCGCCACCGAACTTGTTGAAATGGCCGCTGCGATGGACCTGGAGGGAGGCAGCCGGCTGCGTAAACAGGATCTGATCTTCGCTATCCTCAAGGCGCAGGCGAAAAAAGGCGAGGATATCACCGGCGAAGGCGTGGTCGAGATTTTGCAGGACGGATTCGGTTTCCTGCGTTCGGCCGACAGTTCCTATCTGGCCGGCCCGGACGATATTTATGTCAGCCCAAGCCAAATCCGCCGGTTTAATTTGCGCACCGGCGATACCGTCACCGGCAATATTCGCCCCCCCAAGGAATCCGAGCGCTACTTTGCTTTACTGAAAGTGGAAACCATCAATTTCCAGTTGCCGGAAGAAGCAAAAAATAAAGTTCTGTTCGAAAATCTAACACCGTTGCATCCTATACGGCGACTGAGGCTAGAACAGCACAACGCCTCCACCGAAAATCTGACTTCGCGCGTCATCGACCTGATGGCGCCCATTGGCGCGGGTCAGCGCGGCTTGATCGTATCTTCGCCCAAGAGCGGCAAGACGGTCATGTTGCAGCAAATCGCCCATTCCATCACCGCCAATCACCCCGAATGCGTGCTGATGGTATTGTTGATCGACGAGCGTCCGGAAGAAGTGACGGAAATGCAACGTTCGGTGCGCGGCGAAGTGATCTCGTCGACCTTTGACGAACCTGCGACCCGGCATGTGCAAGTCGCGGAGATGGTGATCGAGAAAGCTAAACGGTTGGTGGAGCACAAAAAAGACGTCATCATTCTGCTGGATTCCATTACGCGTCTGGCGCGCGCCTATAACACGGTGGTGCCCGCTTCCGGCAAAGTGTTGACCGGCGGTGTCGACGCCAACGCGCTGCAAAGGCCGAAGCGGTTCTTCGGCGCGGCGCGCAATATCGAGGAG
>DATGVQ010000072.1:0-32867 GCA_035300145.1 Acidiferrobacterales bacterium
ATCAAGGCCGGAGATAGGCGGCAGGAGGCGGCGTGCCGGGCGCATAAGCGGCTCCGTCAGGCTGATGAGCAGGCCGGTCACCGGGTGATCCGCATAGGGGGCAAGCCAGCTTAGGATAATGCGCACAAAAATCGTGACCAGGAATACCCAGACGGTCAGTTCCAGCAGTTGCGCGAAGGACAGCACCACCATGCCAATGGGGGTAGCAGTATAACCATGGATAAGCACAATAAAAAGTAATTTAAGAACTTGCAGAGCCAATAACAGGATAATAGAAGCGACATCGATGCCGCCGAGCCCGGGAATAATGCGACGCAGCGGCAGCAGCGGGGGGTTGGTGAGTCTGACTAAAAACTGGGAAAAGGGGTTATAAAAATCCGCACGCACCAATTGAAACAGGAAGCGCAACAGCACCATTAAAATGTAAATTCCGAATACGGTTTCAACCAGGAAAACCGCGGCTTGGCTAAAATAAGCGCTCATCGGCTTTTACCAAATAAATCGGCAAGTTCGCCGGCACGCTGCCTTGCTGCATGCAAGGCATTATTAAACAAGCGGCGGATTTGTCCTTGTTCCAACACTTGTAACGCACGTTCGGTGGTGCCGCCCGGTGAGGTAACCCGTTGGCGTAGTATCGCCGGGTCCTCGCCGTCTTCCAGCGCCATTTTGGCTGCGCCATAAGCGGTTTCCAGCGTCAACAGGCGCGCGATATCCGGCGCCAGGCCGAGTTCGATTGCCGCCTGTTCCAGCGCTTCCATAATAAGGAAAAAGTACGCGGGCCCGCTACCGGAAAGCGCGGTAACCACGTCCAGCAAGCGTTCCTCGGGTAACCATACGACGATCCCGACTGCGCGCAAGATCGATTCAGCCTGATCGCGCTGTAATTCCGAGGTCACCGTATTGGCAAACAGGCCGCTGCTTCCGGCCGCGATTAATGCCGGCGTATTAGGCATCGCGCGCACAATCGCCAACCCGCCGCCTAACCAGTATTGCAAGTCATCCACCCGGATGCCGGCGGCAATGGAAATGATGAGCGGTCGCTTTTTTTGCACGGCGGCGGCTAATTCTTGACTGACGGACTGGAGAATTTGCGGTTTGACCGCAAGCACCAGGATATCGGCCTGCGCCGTGACCTCATTATTATTCGAGTACACGGTAACGCCAAGCGTCTTTTCTACCGCTTGGCGTTGCTGTTTATCCGGATCGGACAGGATCAAGCGGCTTTTTTCCCAGCCGTTGTGTAACAGCCCGCCGACGAGACTGCGCGCCATATTCCCGGCGCCAATAAACCCAATAATACCTTGCGTCATATCCTTTATTCTTATCTTCTATTTGAGTTTAAGTGTAAAGCGCCCGCCGCCGAAACAAAAGCCCGCGTTTCCCTTCTACCCTCCATTACGGTAGATTATTCTGCTTGCAGCGGGCAGGGCGGCCTTGTTTGTGTATTAATGCCCGTTATACTAAAAATTAAGCTTAGCGTTTACCGCTTCTGAGGAGAAGTCATGGATATTGGCGAATTACTGGCCTTCGCTTATAAGCAAGGCGCTTCCGATCTGCACTTATCCGCAGGTCTGCCGCCCTTGATCCGCGTCGATGGCGACGTCAAGCGCATCAATGTGGATCCGCTCGACGACCGCACGGTTCATAATATGGTGTATGACATTATGAACGACAAGCAACAAAAGGACTACGAAGAATTCCTAGAATGCGACTTTTCCTTCGAGATTCCCAATCTCGCCCGTTTTCGTGTCAACGCCTTTAACCAGAACCGCGGCCCGGGGGCGGTGTTCCGCACCATTCCCTCGAAGATCTTGTCGTTGGATCAGTTAAACGCGCCGCCGATTTTCAAACAGATTTCCGATCAGCCGCGCGGGATTGTACTGGTAACCGGCCCGACCGGTTCCGGCAAATCGACCACCTTGGCGGCGATGGTCAATCATATCAACGAAATCAAACACGATCATATCCTGACGGTGGAAGACCCGATCGAATTTGTCCACACCAGCAAGAATTGCTTGATCAATCAGCGCGAGGTGGGGCGCGATACGCTCGGGTTTAACAATGCCCTGCGTTCGGCCTTGCGCGAAGATCCGGATGTGATCCTGGTGGGTGAAATGCGCGATCTCGAGACCATACGTTTGGCGCTCACCGCCGCGGAGACCGGGCATTTGGTGTTCGGCACCTTGCATACCAGCTCCGCCGCTAAAACGGTGGATCGTATCGTCGACGTATTCCCCGCTGCGGAGAAAGATATGGTGCGCTCCATGTTATCCGAATCGCTGCGGGCGGTGATTGCCCAGAGTTTGTTGAAGAAAATCGGCGGCGGGCGGATAGCGGCGCATGAGATCATGATCGGCACACCGGCGATTCGCAATCTGATCCGCGAGAATAAGATCGCGCAAATGTATTCCGCTGTTCAAACCGGGCAAAGCATCGGCATGCAGACGCTGGATCAATGCCTGCAGGAATTAGTGCGTACCCGGCAGGTGACGGTAGAGGAGGCGCGTATGAAAGCGGCTAATAAAGATAACTTCGGCGGCCCGGCGCCGGTGGCAGCCGGGGCAGCGGGAGGAAAACGCTAAATGGTATTCAGCGATTTGCTTAAACTGATGGTGCATAAAAACGCGTCGGATCTTTATATTACCGCCGGAGTGGCGCCGAGCATTAGAGTGGATGGGAAGATTGCCCCGGTTACCAAGCAAGCGCTTACACCGGAACAGTCGCGCCAGTTTGTCTACGGCATCATGAATGAAGAGCAGCGGCGTCAGTTTGAAGCGACTAACGAATGCAACTTCGCCATCAACCCACAAGAGATCGGCCGCTTCCGGGTCAATGTGTTTCTGCAGCAGCAGCGCGTAGGCATGGTGTTGCGCAAAATTGAGTCCCGCATCCCGCGCTTCGAAGAATTGAATTTACCCCCCGTGCTCAAAGATATCGCGCTCGCGAAGCGCGGCCTGGTCATCTTTGTCGGCGCTACCGGCGCCGGTAAATCGACTTCGCTTGCAGCCACGGTTGGTTACCGTAATGAGTACAGCTACGGGCATATTATTACGATTGAAGATCCGATTGAGTTTGTGCATGAGCATAGAAACTGCATCGTCACCCAGCGCGAGATCGGTGTGGATACGGAATCGTTCGATGCGGCGCTGAAAAATACCCTGCGCCAGGCGCCGGATGTGATCTTGATCGGCGAGGTTCGCAACCGTGAGGTCATGGATTATGCGATCGCCTTCTCTGAGACCGGCCATTTGTGCCTGTCCACCCTGCATGCCAACAGCGCCAATCAGGCCTTGGATCGCGTCATCAACTTTTTCCCGGAAGACCGGCGTAGCCAGTTGCTGATGGATTTGTCGCTTAATCTTAAAGCGGTGATCTCGCAGCGTCTGGTCCCGCACAAGAGCGGCCAGGGGCGGGCAGCGGCGGTCGAAGTAATGATTAATTCGCCGTTGATCGCGGATCTAATCCTCAAGGGCGAGATTCATGGCATTAAGGAGATAATGGCAAAATCAACCGAAGCCGGTATGCAGACATTCGATCAGGCTTTGTTTAGATTATATGAAGACGGCTTGATTACTTATGATGAAGCCATACGCAACGCCGACTCGCAAAACGATCTACGCTTGAAGATCAAGCTCGAAGGCAAGGAAGCCAAAGGCACGCAACTCGGCGACTCCATGCAGAATATTACTTATGGGGGTGGGATGAAAAGAAATTAGGTTGCAAATAAAATGCAACAAAACTTGTATCGGGTAATTAAAAGATCTAAATTTAAAAGAGCCTCCGTGCTACAGCGGAAAGTAATCAATAAACCATACACAAGGAGAATCGGCATGAACGTGAAACCGTCATTAACTGAAAAAAGGAAGTTTAATTATATAGTGTTAGGGTTAGTTTTACTGGCGATTATAGCAGGAATTGCTGATCGTTTACTCTAATGTAACGATACAAGCGGATTGCCGAAGAGAATCCGTTGACTCTCACGGTGATTAAGCGGTACACCCTTCAATACCGCACCGCAGGGTGTTTAAAAATGCGTTTTTCAACACCCCGCTATCAACAAGGGAACAGTTTAATCGCTTCCTCGGCCAGCACGGCGGCTTCATCCACCGGTACGACCCAGACGTCGAGCGCGCTGTCCGGAGCGCTGATGCGGCCTTCCACCCCTATTGTCGCTTGATTGGCCGGCTCGTCCAGGCGCAGCCCGCACCACTCCATGCCGTTGACAATTTGCCGGCGTACGGCCGCCGCATGCTCGCCCGCGCCGCCGCCGAACAGCACCGCGTGCGCGCCGTCGAGGACTGCAAGATAGGCGCCGATATATTTGCGGATGCGGTAGCAATAGAGATCGATCGCGAGCCGGGCGCGGGGGTCATCGGACGCGAGCAGCATGCGCAGGTCGCCGCTTTTGCCCGAGACGCCGAGCAGGCCCGAGGACTCATTCAACACCCGCTCCAGTTGTTCCGGCGTCAGCCCTTCGGCGCGCTGTAGAAAGGTGAGCGCGCCGGGATCGACGTCGCCGCAGCGGGTAGCCATGACCAGACCTTCGAGGGGGGAGAAACCCATGGAGGTGTCGCGCGGTACGCCCCGGTCGATCGCGGCGACGGAACAGCCGGAGCCTAATTGCAGGGAGATGACGCGCCCGCCCTCCGGCACTTGCGGCCGCAGCCGGCGCCAGGCGCGCCACATGGCCTGGTGTGCCAGTCCGTGAAATCCGTAGCGCCGGATGCCGTGATGCCGCGCGAGCGCGTGCGGCAAGGCGTAAATGGCCGAAACCTTCGGCAGGGCGGCGAAAAACGCGGTATCGAATACCGCCGCCTGGGGGATATCCGGTCCTAAGAGTTCCCGGCAGGCGCGGATCCATGCCAGCGCGGCCGGATTGTGCAGAGGCGCAAGCGGCGCCAATCGTTCGATCTCCCGCTCGACGGCGGCGTCGATCAAGCACGGTGCCGTCAGTTTTTCACCGCCGTGCACGATGCGGTGCGCCACTCCCGTCACGCGCGGGATATTTCCTTGCCGCAGCAGTCGCGCAAGCAGATTCTCGTGCGCCGCAGCGCGCGCCTGATCGATCTCGGTCACCCGCTGAATAGCGCTGCCTTGGATCGCAAAGGCCGCCAGCCTGATCGAGGAACTGCCCGCGTTAACAGTTAGTAAGTGCATATCTTCGTAGATGCCGCCTATTCCCATCCCGCTTGATGAGTACAGTATTTTTTATTTCTGCCGGCATGATACTATAAATTTCTTCATGTAAGTCGGGGCGCGATTGTGAGACGAGGACCGAAAACCATGTCATCTTCAAATCATCCGGCGCGGGCAGCCGACGCGGTGGCGGAATTGATACGCCGCGCGCGTGCGGCGCAGGAGCAGTTTACCCGCTATACCCAGGAACAAGTGGATGAGGTGGTCACGGCCGCGGCCTGGGCCGTGGTCAATCCCGCGCATGCCCGCCGGCTTGCCGAGATTGCGGTCGCGGACACCGGGCTCGGCAACGTCACCGACAAGATCGCCAAGAACCGGAGGAAGACCATCGGCACCTTGCGCGATCTGCAGAATTCCAAATCCGTCGGGGTGATCGCCGAGTACCCGGAAAAGGGTATCGTCGAAATCGCGCGGCCGGTGGGCGTGGTAGCGGCGCTTGTGCCTGCAACCAACCCGGCGGCGACCCCGATCAATAAGATCATGAACGCGCTCAAAGGGCGCAACGCCATTATCCTGTCGCCGTCTCCCAGAGGATACACCACCGCCGCCAAGCTGCTGGAGTACGTGCATGCCGAATTGGCGCGCGTAGGCGCGGCTGAGGATTTAGTACAACAATTGCCGGCACCGATCACCAAGGAGCTAACTGGAGAATTGATGCGTCAGGCTGATTTGGTGGTGGCCACCGGCTCGCAGGGCAACGTGCACGCCGCCTACGCGAGCGGCACGCCGGCGATCGGGGTCGGGGCCGGCAACGTGCCGGTGATCGTGGACGCCGACGCCGACCTGGCCGATGCCGCGGCCAAGATTGCGCGTTCCAAGACCTTCGATTACGCCACCAGTTGTTCCTCGGAGAACAGCCTGGTGATTCTGGCGCCGGTGTACGATGCGGCCGTCGCCGCGCTGGAGGCCGAAGGCGGCGCGCTGTTGAGTGCCGCGGAAAAAATCAAGCTGCAGGGGGTGATGTGGCAACAGGGCAACCTCAATCCCGAGATACTGGCCAAGCCGGCGGGGGCAATTGCGGAACTCGCCGGCCTGGAACGGCCTTTGGCGCGCTTTCTGATGGTCGCCGAGGCTGGTGTCGGCAAACACTATCCGTTCTCCGGTGAAAAGCTGTCGCCGGTGCTCACACTTTACCGTGCCCGGGATTTCGATGAGGCGTTTGAAATCACCCGCCGGATTTTGCATTACCAGGGCACCGGCCATTCCTGCGGCATACATAGCCACAACCAGGAACACATTCTGCGTCTCGGCCTGGAGCTTCCGGTCTGCCGCGTCATCGTCAATCAGGCCCACTGTTTCGCCACGGGCGGGAGCTTTGATAACGGCCTGCCTTTCTCTCTGTCCATGGGGTGCGGCACCTTCGGCAAAAACAGTATCTCCGACAACTTAAATTACCGGCATTTCCTCAATATCACCCGGATCGCGCGTACCATTCCCGCGGTGCAGCCGTCCGAGGAAAGCCTGTTCGGCGCCTACCGCGCCAAATACGGGCTATAGGCGGGCAAATGCGCACCGTGCGCGACTACATCGATCTGCGGGCGCAGAGCGCGCCCGAACGGGTGTATTTGATCGCGCCGGAGACCGGCCATGGACTCACTTACGGTGAACTGAGAAACGATGCGCAGCGGCTGGGCGCTTATCTCTTGCACCAAGGGCTGAACAAGGGGGACAAGGTCGCGCTGATGCTGCACAACGGTTATCAAACCGCGAATTTGTTCCTGGGTATTATGTACGGCGGCTTCGTGGCGGCGCCGGTCAACCTGTTGGCACAGGCCTCGCAGCTTGTGTATGTGTTGCAGCATTCCGACGCCAGGCTCGTATTCGTGGCCGCGGAATATCGCGGGCGGCTGCAGACAGCGCTGAAAAAGATCCGGCGGCGCATCGAGGCGGTGGTCGTCGACGTCGATGCCAAGGCCTTGTTTCCGGATACGGCGGACGACGCGGCATTGCCGGCGGTGGAGGAAGAAGACGACGCATTATTGATGTACACCTCGGGCACCACCGGTGTGCCCAAGGGCGCGCTGCTGTCGCATAAGAACGTGATCACCGGCGGGCGGTTTACCAGCGAGGCCCAGGCCTTGACGGCCGCCGATCGCGTGCTGTGCTCGCTTCCACTTTACCACATCAATGGGCAGATCGTGACCACGGTAGCGCCGCTGATGCACGGCGGCAGCGTGGTAATGCCGCATAAATTCAGCGTCTCTCAGTTCTGGGAACTGCTTGCCGCCTACCGCTGCACCTGGTTCAACCTCGTCCCGACCATTATTTCTTATTTGCTCAACGAGCCGGACCCGCGGGTCAAGCGCAAGGAGTTACCTCTGGAGCAGATTCGCTTCGGCCGCTCCGCCTCGTCGGCCCTGCCTCCGTCCGTGCACCAGGCGTTCGAGCGGGAGTTCGGTTTCGGTGTGATCGAGACGATGGGACTTACGGAAACTGCCGCGCCGGTGTTCAGCAATCCGCTCGATCCCGCGAAGCGCAAGTACGGTTCGCCCGGCCTCGCCTTCGGCAACGAAGCCAAGGTGGTGGACAAAGACAACCGCACGTTGCCTCCAGGTCAAATCGGCGAGATCATGATCCGCGGCGACAACGTGATGAAGGGCTATTATAAAGCGCCGGACATCACCGCGCAGACCTTGGAACCGGACGGTTGGTTGCATACCGGCGATCTTGGTTGCGTGGACGCGGACGGCTTTTATTTCATTACCGGGCGATTGAAGGAGTTGATCATCAAGGGCGGGGAAAACATCGCCCCGCGCGAGATCGACGAGGCCCTGTATAAACATCCGGCGGTTCTGGAGGCGGCCGCGGTCGGGATACCGGATGCCTGTTACGGTCAGGAGATTATGGCGTGCGTGGTGCTGAAACCCGGCCATCGCTGCACGGAGCAGGAGTTAACCGCGCTTTGCCGCAGGGAGTTGGGTAATTACAAGACGCCCAAGCTGATTAAATTTGTCGACGCCATCCCTAAAGGACCGTCTGGCAAGACGCAACGGTTGAAATTGACGGCCACTATTTAGCGTGAGGAAAACCGGATGAATAAAACAGTACAAAAAGGCGCCAGCCCGCTGACGCCGCAAAACCCGATCGCGAGCGGCAAGCGGCGCATGACGCCGAGCGAGGCCCTGGTCGAAACGCTGGCAGCGCACGGCGTGACCGAGGTGTTCGGCATCGTCGGCTCCGCCTACATGGATGCGCTGGACCTGTTTCCACCCGCCGGCATCCGGTTCATTTCCGTGGCGCACGAACAAAACGCCGCGCACATGGCCGACGGCTACGCGCGCGCGCGCAATCGCCACGGCGTGTGCATCGCACAAAACGGCCCCGGCGTCACCAATTTCGTGACGGGCATCGCCGCCGCCTACTGGGCCCATTCCCCGGTGGTGGCGATCACGCCGGAGACCGGCAGCCTGTCCATCGGCCTGGGCGGATTCCAGGAGGTCGACCAGATGCCGATCTTCTCTCCGATCACTAAATACCAGGCGCACGTCAACTCTCCGCGCCGCCTGGCCGAGCTCACGCACCGCGCCTTTACTATCGCCCTGGCCGAGCGCGGGCCGGTGCAGGTAAATATCCCGCGCGACTATTTTTACGGCGAGATCGAGGTCGAGATCTTGCCGCCGCAGCGCATCGAGCGGGGCGCAGGCGGCAGCGACGCGCTGGACCAGGCCGCGCGCCTGTTGGCCGACGCCCGGTTCCCGGTGATTCTGGCGGGCGGCGGCGTGATCATGGCCGGCGGCGTGGCCGAGGCCCGGGCGTTAGCGGAATATCTGAGCGCGCCGGTGGTGACGAGCTACTTGCATAACGACGCCTTTCCCGCCAGCCATGAGCTGGCCTGCGGGCCGCTGGGTTACCAGGGATCCAAGGCGGCGATGCGCATCATCGCCCAGGCCGACGTGGTGCTGGCCTTGGGCAGCCGGCTGGGTCCGTTTGGCACCCTGCCGCAGCATGGGTTGGATTACTGGCCGCAGAACGCCCAGATCATTCAGGTCGACAGTGACAGCCGTATGCTGGGATTGGTGAAGAAGATCGCCGTGGGTATTTGCGGCGACGCCGGGCCGGCGGCAGCCGAATTGCTGCGCCGGGTGCAGGCGGTGCAAGGCAAGCCCGGGCGCAACGCGACGCGTATCAACGAGGTCCGGCAGATCAAGGCGGAATGGGCGCAGGAGCTGGCCGATTGGCCCTCGCCTTCGGAGGCCGCGCGCATCGGGCCGCGCCGGGCCTTGAGCGAATTGGCCAAGGCCATGCCGAAGAACGCCATGGTGGCGACCGACATCGGCAATGTCTGCTCGGTGGCCAACAGTTACCTGTATTTTGAACAGCCGCAAAGCTTCTTCGCCGCCATGAGTTTCGGCAACTGCGGCTACGCCTTCCCCACGGCGATGGGCGCTAAGGTCGCGTTTCCGGACCGACCGGCGATTGCTTACGTCGGCGACGGCGCCTGGGGCATGAGCCTCGCTGAAGTCATGACGTGCGTACGCGAAAATATCCCGGTGATCGCGATCGTATTCAACAACAATCAATGGGGGGCGGAAAAGAAAAACCAGATCGATTACTACGGCAGCCGTTTTGTCGGCAGCAACTTGACCAACCCCAATTTCGCCGAGGTCGCCAAGGCCATGGGCGCGCAAGGCCTGCGCGTGGATCATGCGGATCAAGTGGGTGACGCCCTGCGCGCCGCGGCCGCTTCCGGCAAAGCCGCGGTGATCGATATCCAGCTTACGCGCGAACTGGGCGAGCCGTTTCGACGCGATGCCTTGGCAAAACCAATACGATTGCTTGAGAAATATAAGGGTTATACCGGATGATCAAAGACAGATGCGAATGTTCGAAGACCTCGTGTTTTAACTTCCGCCGTAAGGATAAACAGTAATTGTTTGAAGGTGTTATCAGAACACAAGAGGAGTTGATCATGGCTAAGCTGGCGGTAAAAAATAAAATTTTCATTCGATTGTTTTTCGTCGTCTTGGCAGCCTTGAGCAATAGCGGCACCTCGCTCGCTCGGGATAAATATCCCGCTCGGGCGGTCGAGTTCATCGTTCCTTTCGGCCCCGGCGGCGGCGCCGACCAATTGGCGCGTAAAAGCGGCAAGCTCTTGGAGAATTTTCTTAAAGTGCCTATTCCGGTGATCAACGTCCCCGGCGCCACCGGCGGCACCGGCATCACCAAGCTATTGATCGCCCAGGCCGACGGTTACAGCATGGCGGTGTACATCGCCGATACCCAAGCGCTGCTGGTTAGCTCCGATTCGAACTGGAGCATCATCCGCAGCCTGGATGATATTACGCCGGTGGCGCGCATGATGTCGCAGCCGTCTTTTTTATTCGTCAAGCAGGACAGCCGCTTTAAGACTTGGGCAGATTTCGAAAAGGACGCCAAGGCGCACATCGGCGGACTCAGGGTCGCGACTGTGGGCCTGGGCAGCGTTGACGACATGACGCTGACCTATCTGGAGAGCAAGGACATCTACGTGACCCAAGTGCCTTATCCGAAACCCAGCGAACGTTATGTGTCGGTGTTGGAAGGCCATGTCGATGCGCTTTACGAACAGGCGGGGGACGTTGCGGCATTTCTGGAGAATAAACAAATTCGTCCCATCATCGTGTTCGGCAATAAGCGGTTTCCGGCATTTAAGAATGTCCCCAGCTCCAAGGAACTCGGCTACGATATCGGCCTGCCGCAATTCCGGGCGGTGGTGGTCAAAGCGGGGACCGACCCCAGGATTATCCGGATCTTGTCCGACGCATTTAAGAAAGTCGCTGCTACCGCCGAGTATAAGGTCTTTCTCAAAGAACAATATGCGAGCGAAGATAGCCACCTGGATGCCTATCAGACCAATCTGTTCCTAAGGGGAGAGCTGGAGACGATGAAAAAGCTTTGGGCGAAGAAAAAGCAGTAGTAGCTAGCGGGGTGATGAAAAACAGAGTTTCTCAACAAACTGCTAGGCGATTTAAGGGGAACTATATGCAAACACCGTCTCGCCACCGATCAACGTATGGGTCACGCGCCCACGGAATTCCCAGCCCGCGAACGGCGTATTGTGCCCGTTGCTGATGAGTTTATCCGGTTCTAATACCCAATGAATGCCGGGGTCGAAGATACAGATGTCCGCAGTGGCGCCGACGCTGAGATCGCCGGCATCGATGCCGAGTATATCGGCGGGCTTATGAGTAAGTAGCGCGATCGCTTCGTTTAGCGATAAAAATTTTTCGTCCACGAGCTTCAAGGTCAGCGGCAGCAATGTTTCCAAGCCGGAAATGCCGGCCTCAGAGCTGTTGAAAGGCGCGAGTTTGGCGTCCGGCTCGTGCGGTTGATGATCGGAGCAAATCGCGGACAGGGCGCCGTCTTTGAGCGCTTGCCGGAGACCGTCGCGATCGCGGATATTGCGCAGAGGCGGCAGCACATGGCATTGCGTGTTAAAGAAGCCGATATCGTGTTCGCTCAAATGCAGATGGTGTGCCGTGACATCGGCGCTGACCCGAAGGCCTTGTTTACGCGCGGCGGCGATCATCGCTACCGCGCGGGTGCTGGATAACTGGCAAAAATGGGCGCGCACGCCGGTTTGCTCAATCAGCGCGAGATCGCGCGCGACCGCAACGGTTTCCGCGGCTTCAGGAATACCCGGCAGGCCTAAGCGGGTTCCCACCTCACCTTCATGCACCACACCGTTGTTGCGCAGCCACGGGTCTTCCGAATGCAAAAACACCGTCAGGTCAAAGCTCGCGGCGTATTCCATCGCATGGCGCAGGACCGATGTGTCCCGTATTGGTTGCAGGGCGTTGCTAAAGCCGACACAACCGGCCTCGTCCAGCGCTGCCATATCGGTTAACAATTTGCCCTCTAGGTTGCGGGTGAGCGCGCCGAGCGGATGGATAAAGGCAAGACCCACGCGCCAGGCACGCTGCTGGATCATCTGTGCCATGGCGGGCGTATCAATCGGCGGATTGGTATCAGGCGGGCAACATAAGGTCGTGATGCCGGCGGACACCGCCGCCCGGGTTTCGCTTTCGATCGTGGCTTTATATTCCAGGCCGGGTTCACGCACCCGCGCGCGCAGGTCGATCAGGCCCGGGCAGACAATTTTTCCGCTGGCGTTCAGGACGTTTTCGCGCTTAAACTCTTTTGGCGCCTTGCCGATGCCTACGATAAAACCATCCTGTATGTAAACATCTTTTTCTGCATCAATGGAATTGGCCGGATCAATAATACGGCCGCCTTGAATGAGGATGCCCATTACGGCTGCCCGCCTAAGATTAGCGCCATAATGGCCATGCGCACGGCGATGCCGTTGGTGACCTGGGGTAAGATCACCGACTGGGAGCCGTCCGCCACCGCGGATTCTATTTCCAGTCCGCGGTTCATCGGGCCGGGGTGCATGACAATAGCGTCTTTTTTTGCATACGCCAGTTTTTCCCTGGTCAGCCCGTAAAGATTGAAGTATTCCTGCGCGCTGGGAATAAGCGCGCCGCTCATGCGTTCGAATTGCAGGCGCAGCATGAGGATGACGTCGACGCCATCGAGGCCGGTGCGCATGTCGGTAAAAACCTGTACACCAAGTTTCTCCACGTCCATCGGCAATAAGGTTTTCGGCGCGATTACGCGCACCTCAGCGGCGCCGAGCGTGGTTAGGGCGTGGATCTGGGAGCGGGCGACCCGCGAATGCAGCACATCGCCGACGATGGCGAAGCGCAGGTTTTCAAACGAGCCTTTGTACCGGCGGATAGTAAACATATCTAACATCGCTTGCGTGGGATGGGCGTGGCGCCCATCCCCGGCGTTGATGATATGTACATGCGCCGGCACATAGCCGGCGATCAAATAGGCGGCGCCGCTATCAGGATGCCGGATAACGAATAAATCGGTACGCATGGCCTCGAGATTGCGCACCGTGTCGAGCAAGGTTTCGCCTTTGTTGGTGGCGGAGAAGTCGGTATTGATGTTGATGACGTCCGCCGATAGGCGTTTGGCGGCGATTTCGAATGTCGTGCGTGTGCGCGTGCTGGATTCGAAAAACAGGTTCACCACCGTTTGGCCGCGCAACAGCGGCACTTTCTTGATCTCGCGCTCGCCGACGCTGATAAAAGATTCAGCGGTATCGAGGATTTTTAGAATGGTTTGGCGTTGCAGGCCTTCAATAGTTAGAAAATGGCGTAAGCGCCCTTGACTATCAAGTTGCAAATCGCCTCGCGTCAACCGACCTCCTGGATGTTTAATATCAATTTATCCGGCCCGGAAAGTTTAACATGCTGGTTCTTGTTTAGTTTTAAATATTGCCCGATCACATCCGCCTGGATCGGCAGTTCACGTCCGTCTCTCACAACCAGGGCGGCCAGCGTCGCTGACGCCGGGCGGCCGTAATCGAAGATTTCATTTAACGCCGCGCGGATGGTGCGGCCGGTGTGCAACACATCATCGACCAGTATGATGTGACGGTCTTCGATGTTGACCGGCAGGTTAGAGGTTTTTACTTGCGGATGCATGCCAAGGCGCGTGAAGTCGTCACGGTAGAAAGAGATGTCCAAGGTGCCGAGCGGCTCTTCTAAGCCCAGCGCCCGATGCAGGCGTTCCGCGATCCACACCCCCCCGGTATAAATACCGATAATTAAGGGTCTGCGTTCCAGATAGGGCCGCAGCTCCTCCTGCATACGCGCCAGCGTGGCTTCAATATCAGGCGATTGAGTCATTGGCTTACATCGACGGCTTATCGGAATCGTTTTGGTTGCCCACGTTCATTTGCAGTTGTTCCGTGTCCAGAAAGGCTTGCAGGATGGTTTGCGCGGCTAATTTATCGAGCCTGGATTTATGGCGCTTTACCGGAACACCCGCTTCCAGCAAAATATTTTTTGCCGCGATTGTAGTTAAACGCTCATCCACCATCTGCACGGGCAAATTGTAACGGCCTTGCAGGCGATTACCAAATTTTTTAGCCGCCAACGTCATCGGATTTTCACTGTCATCCATATTTAAAGGCAGCCCCACGATCAGGGCATCCGGCTCCCATTCCTCTATTAAACGGGAAATATGCGTCCACTCGGGGTTTTGATTGTGTACCGCCACCGTATCTAGAGCCTGGGCCCGGCGCGCGGGCAACCGCCCTACCGCCACGCCAATGTATTTTTCGCCGTAGTCAAAGCCGAGGTAGGTCAGGGTTTTCAAGCGTGGCCGGTTTCCCCCGATAATTTTGCAAGGTCGACGCCTAAGAGGCCGGCGGCCGCATTCCAGCGCGCCTCCAGCGGCGTATGAAACAGGATTTCGCGTGTGGCAGGCCCGTTCAGCCAGGCGTTCTGCGCGATCTCCTGTTCTAATTGTCCTGCGCCCCAGCCGGCATAGCCGAGCGCGATTAAAAAATGACGCGGCCCTTTGTTTTCGGCGATGGCAACCAGGATGTCGCGCGATGTTGAAACGGCCAAAGTGTCGGTTACTTTTAAGCTAGAATCCCAGTTGCCCGCCGGCTCATGTAAGACAAACCCACGATTGCTCTGCACCGGGCCGCCCAAATAGACCGGCATATCGAGATTTTTTGTCTCACTCGCCGGGATATCCATTTGTTTTAAGATATCCTGCAACGACAAATCGATGGGCCGATTGATCACAATACCCATCGCGCCCTCACTGTTGTGTTCGCAGATCAGGGTTACCGTACGGAAGAAATTCGGGTCGCCCAAGTTAGGCATGGCGATCAGGAAGTGATTGGTTAGAGAAACAATATCGTTCATTACAATAGTATCTGAGAACGCCGGAGAGCTTGCAAGGAAAGATTTATCGCTTGAAACGCGAGTGCTAATTTTCTCCTGTGTGCAATGCCGTTTCTCTGAATTTCCAAGTGCGGGTAATATGCAAAATGTCCGCATCGGCGCGTATGTTGTACGGAAAAGGATCAAACGGCGCAGCAAGCTCGACTGCGCGTATCGCAAAATCGTCGAGTAGTTTATGTCCCGAAGAGCGCCGTACAGTGATCGCATTGACCGTGCCGTCGGCATTAATTGCCACATCCAACAATAAATTGCCCGATAGCTTTTGCCTTTTAGCCTGGTAGGGATAGTTGAGGTTGCCGATGCGCTCGACTTTAGCACGCCAGGCGTCCATATAAATGGCATATTTATATTCTTGCGTGCGTGCATTCAGGAATTTACGTTGCGGCCGCTTTTGGTATTCCTGCCAGAAGCGGCTGATTTCCGCAGTAAGCCGCACGCGTTCCTGGTCAAGCTTATTTTGTTCGGTCAGGCCGGGATTTTCCGGTTCGGTTTGTGCATTCTTTTTTTCCGGCTTGGGATCGAATGGTTTTATTTTTTTAAATGCGTCCTCATTTTGCGCCATCAGCGCGCTTAGTTCTCGTGCTGAGAAAATTTGTTTTTGCGGCTTTTTGCGGAAGACGGGCAGATCATTATTTTTTTCGCTCATCTCCTGCAGAGGAAACGGGCTGCGCGCGATCTCCGCCAAATCGCTCTCGCCGCCGCCGTCCTGATTCGCCTGCGCAAGAAATTGCGGTGCCATCGGCGATTGATCGCTATGAGTTTGCACCAACGTAATTTCCAAGTTGGCGAAGTTGTCGCTTGTCGGCTTTGAGCTGGAGAAAGTTACGCCGAGAATGACGACCATGTGCGCCAACGCCGCGCCGAAGAGTGTGAGGCCGAGGCGATCGCTGTTGGAGAATCCGGGGATGTCAGGTGGAGCAATCATGTAAGGCATTTACGCGTGAAGGCATCTAATAATTATATCCATGCCTCTTTCAAATACTACTGCGGAGATATTTACTTTGCGCGATTAATATTACACCGGGCGGCGACAACATCCATGAGCTGCGCGCTGATATTGAGCTGATAGATTTTATCGAGTTCACGGATACAAGTGGGGCTGGTGATGTTGATTTCGGTCAGATAATCGCCGATGACATCCAGGCCGGCGAACAGGATTCCTCGTTCGCGAAGGCAAGGCCCGACCTGGCGGCAAATCCAATAATCCCGTTCGCTCAAGGGCCGGCCTTCGCCGCGCCCGCCGGCGGCGAGGTTGCCGCGGGTCTCGCCCTTGGCCGGGATGCGCGCCAACGCATAAGGCACCGGCTCGCCGTCAATCATCAAAATGCGTTTATCGCCGGCGCTGATTTCCGGGATATAACGCTGGGCCATGACCAAGCGGGTGTTGAAGTCGGTCATTACCTCCATGACCACGTTGATATTAGGGTCATTCTCGCGCAACCGAAAAATCCACGAACCGCCCATGCCGTGCAGCGGTTTTAAAATAATATCGCCTTGTTCTACGAGAAATTCTCGTAGCCGCGCCGCTTGATGGGTGACAAGCGTGGGCGGTATGCATTGCGGGAACCAGGTGATGAACAGCTTTTCATTGGCGTCCCGCAGACCGCGCGGTTTGTTGATGATTAAACTGCCTTGCAGCTCGGCCCGTTCCAGCAAATAAGTCGTGTAAATATACTCCATGTTAAAAGGCGGGTCTTTGCGCATTAAAATGACATCAAGCTCGCTTAAGCGGCGCACGCTTTCGGTGTTGAAGTCAAACCAATGCAGCAGGTCCTTGTGTAGCGTGAGGCCCCGCATGCGCGCCCATGTTTCGCTGTCGCGCCAAAACAGGTCGGTCTGTTCCATATAGTGAATTTCCCAGCCGCGTGCCTGCGCTTCCAGCAGCATCGCGTAAGTGCTGTCTTTTTGCACGTGGATGGAACCGATGGGGTCCATAATTACGCCGAGCTTGATAGACATAAACTTTTGCGGGTTATTAGGCGGGACGGCAGGCTCGCTGAAGAAATAACTGTCAGGAACTTCTCCCTTTTCTAATGAGGGTTTAACTCCCGCGCCGCCGCTAACAGCGCCAGGCGGGCAACAACCCCATAAGCATAGAAGCGGTTAGGGTGGGCGTCCGGCGCCTTGTTGCGGTCGGGGTTGGTGCAAGACTCGGCAAACGCCAACGGCTCGAAATACATACCCGGGGCATTCAGGTTTTGGTCGCTCCCGCGCCCGGTATGAACGCGATAAAAACCGCCGACGACGAACCGGTCTATCATATATACCACCGGTTCCGCCGCCGCTCTTTGATTGCCCCAGGTCTCGAACGTGTAGACGCCTTCCTGCACCATCACCTCATGGATAGTCTGGCCTTCTTTGCCCACCGCCATTTTATTGCGCTGTTTGCGGTTAAGGTTCCGCACCTCATCGCCATTATGCGCAGTCATGACCCCCATGCCGTAAGTGCCGGTATCGGCTTTAATCATGACAAAAGGTTCCTGATTAATGCCGTATTCCTGGTATTTTTCGCGTATGCCGGCAATGATCGTATCGACATTGCTTGCTAAGCATTCTTCTCCCTCGTGTTTATGAAAGTCGATTTCGCCGCATTTGCGGAAAATGGGATCGATCAACCAAGGATCGAGATCCACTAATTGCGCAAATTCTTCCACGATGCGGTGGTAATGGGCGAAATGATCGGATTTCCGGCGATCGGACCAGCCCAGCGCCAAAGGCGGCATCACCGGTTGGTCTAGATTTTCCAGGATAGCCGGCCGGCCGGCGGAGAGATCATTATTAAGCAACACAAAGCAAGGGATAAAATCCGCTACTTTAACTTTGCTTCCTTCGCGCACCAGCGGCTCAAGCGTAAGTGTTTGTCCGTCAGGCAGAGACAGAATTTCCGGCGCGGTTAACCCTGGCAGCAGCGAGCCGATGCGTACCCGAAAACCGGCCATTTTTAAGATCTTTTCCAGTGCCGCTAGATTTTCCAGGTAAAAAAGGTTGCGGGTATGGTTTTCCGGTACGATCACTACCCGGCAGGCCTTGGGACAGAACCTTTCTATCGCCGATTGGATGGCCTGTACGCACAAAGGTTGAAATGCCGGACTAAGATTATTGAAACCACCAGGGAATAGATTGGTATCGACCGGGGCTAATTTAAAACCGGCATTGCGCAGGTCGACCGAGGCATAAAGCGGTGCCGGCGTTTCCAGCCATTGGCGGCGGAACCATTGTTCGATATCGGCTTGGTGCTGTAATAAACGCTCTTCTATTTGCTGTAGCGGGCCGGTCAGGGCGGTTGTTAAGTGGGGGACAGAATGGAGGTGTTCAATACCCATACATATCTCACTCCCTTGGACTAGAATATAAACGCATAGTAGCGTATCTGGGCCAGGGATAGAACCCACTCTTTACCTACAAGCTGGTGAAATCTCTGCATCTTCGCATGGTTCCCGCCCCTAATTAGCCTGGCAGCGGGCGGAAGAGCTGATGGGCATCCTGCAATAAAGTCCTTAATTTTAGCCCTTAGCGCTACGCCATTAAGGGAGTGTCAGTGTAAGACGCGGAGTTTTAACCGGAAATGCCGGTAAAATGGATTTTAGGTCTATTTTGTGCTAGTAAATCATTATCATACCTATAAAAACTATAGAAACTACTTAAGTGCGGTATATGGCCATACCGCTTGTAGGTTGATTGAACGAAGGTGGAACCGTGAGTATTAAAGTGATGATCATCGATGACAGCAATACTATTCGCCGTACCGCCGAGGCTTTATTAAAAAAAGCCGGTTACGAAGTATTAACCGCCGCTGATGGTTTTGAGGCTATGTCGCTGATTACCGATCACCGCCCGGATATTATTTTTGTTGACATAATGATGCCACGCCTGGACGGTTATCAGACCTGCCTGCTGATTAAGAATAATAAACAATTTAAACATATCCCTGTCATTATGCTATCCAGTAAAGATGGTTTGTTCGATCGGGCGCGCGGAAAGATCGCCGGTTCACAAGAACATGTTAATAAACCATTTACGCAAGAGGAGCTAATCGAAGTCATTAGTAAATATGTGCATTGAGGTGTATGAGGAAAGCCTGATTGGGGAACCAAGAGGGTATTTAAAAATAATTGAAAATTGGAGTTAAGAGATGGCAATAAAAAACATTCTTGTGGTTGATGATTCGCCGACAGAACTGCATTTACTGCGAGAAATGCTGGCGAAGAATGGTTTCACGGTTTCAACCTCAAATAGTGGCGAGGATGCAATAGAGAAATTAAAAACACAGCGCCCAGATTTAGTATTGATGGATGTAGTGATGCCGGGCATGAGCGGTTTCGAGGCCACGCGCAGTATTAGCAAGAATCCGGCTACTGCAAGTATCCCCATAATCATATGTACCACCAAGGGCCAGGAAACGGATAAAGCCTGGGGCCTGCGGCAAGGGGCGAAAGATTACATTGTGAAGCCGATTGTAGAGAGCGTATTGTTAGAAAAGATCCGGGCGATTTAACTATGGCGAAGCGCCATGAAAATCCGCTCGGCCTGTTGCATGAAATGCAACAAGTGGGGCGGCAGGCCGCTCCCGGTTTGCCGGAGCAGGTGAAAGCAGCGCCATTGTGGTCCGGTCTGGGTTTTAGGTTGAGCGAGTTGCAGTTTGTTACGCCGTTGAATCAGGTAAGCGAAATATTGCCTTGCCCAGTAGTTACGCCGGTACCGGGCGTTAAGCATTGGCTTAAGGGGATTGCCAACGTGCGTGGCAATCTCCTGACCATTATTGATCTGCCGGAGTATTTCGGCAAAGCGCCGGTGAGGCTGGATGATAAATCCAGACTACTGGTCATGAATGTGCCGGGTTTGAATACGGCATTGTTAGTGAATGAGGTGCTCGGTTTGCGACATTTTGATGAAGAGCAGGAAAAGCAGGATATTTCTGCATTGGATGATGCGGTTTTTGCGCATTTACGCGGCGCGTTTTTGCGCGATAATGTGTTGTGGGGGGTATTCGACATGCATTCGCTGGCCGAAAGCCTGACCTTCAAACATGTCGCGGCATAATTCATGGTGATGGCCGCAGGGTAAAACCATGCAACAGAGGGTATTTTAAAGTGAGAGAGGCATAATTTATGGTAGCAAAACTATCCAGAAAAGCCGAACTGGTTTTGGATCAGCCTACCGAAGAGGTTGTACAACTTACTGCGGCGGAGGAAACACCAGGCGGCGGCGAGCAATATATCGAAGTCGAGGCGGGACGGCCGAAAGTTGCGCGCGGTAAAGGTACACGTGGATTCATTGGCAGCTTGCCGTTTCTGTTGGTCGGCATGGTGCTGTCGTTCACTGCCGTGGCCTGGTTATTCGGCGTAGACGCGCGACAAGCGGACCGGGACTCCAAATACATTGAGCAATCGAGCCAATTGCTGATGTTATCGCAGCGCCTGGCGAAAGACGCGCGCGAAGCGGTGTTTGGTGTCGAAGACGCGTTTAGAACATTGCGTGAATCGCGCGAGACATTTGACAGCACTATCACCAAACTTACCCGTGGCGATAAAAAACTCGATATTCCGCCCAGTCCGCCTGCGATTTCACCCGCTCTGCAATCGTTGAACAAACTGTGGGTGTCCGTGCGTGAAAACGTCGACCAGATTTTGAACCAAGAGCAGCCGATGTTGACTCTGCGCGATCACGTGGTGGCCATTAACCAAATCAGTCCTCTGTTGTTGGCGCGTTGGGACGAAATCATGGAATCAGCCGTGACTGGAGGCGTTAAGGGCGAGGCTCTCTATCGAATTGGGCGCCAGAGTATGTTAAGCCAGCGTATCGCCAAGGACGTCAACCTGTTTGCCCAAGGCGGCAACGAAGCTGCGGTCGCGGCATCGCAGTTCGGTAAGGATGCCAAGCTCTTTAAAGACAGCCAGACGCGGTTGCGTGCCGCGGCTCCACCTGCGGTACGCGCTCTAGTGGAAAAATCAGAAGATACTTTTAAGCAAATAAATGTGCACGTGGAAGGGATTCTATCGGCTGCGCCGGAGTTGTTTGTTTCGCAACGCGCCAGCCACTTGGTGTTCGAGCAAAGCGATCCCCTGCTTGCGCAATCTAAAAAGCTGGTGCAAGCCTACACGGCGCTGTCAGAGCAACGCGCAGTAGGCCAAACCTTAACTTATGCCATGGGCGCCGTCTCCTTGATGTTCCTGCTGCTTTTAGGCCGCAAACTGGTGGGTGATGAAAAGGTCCGTTCGCGCGCAAGCGCCGAACAAAATAGACGGGTGCAAGACGCCATTCTGAAGCTGCTCGATGAAATGGGCGACTTGGCCGACGGCGACCTGACCATCCAGCCGGAAGTGACCGAGCAGATCACAGGCGCAATCGCGGACTCAATCAATTTTGCCGTCAAAGAGATGCGCAATCTGGTTACTCGTATTAATGCGACCGCGCAACAAGTGGCCCTGGCTTCCGAGCGCAGCCGGCAAACGGCAAGCGAGTTGACGCAGGCGACTAACAAACAAGCGGTTCAGATTACCGAGACGACGGAAAGAGTGAAGGCCATGGCCAAATTCATGGAAGAAATGTCCCTGGGCGCGGAAAAATCCGCGGAAGTGGCGCAGGGCTCGGTGGCAACGGCCAAGCGTGGCGCGGAAGCGGTGCAGAACACGATTAAGGGTATGGATGAAATGCGCGAGCAGATCCAGGAAACCGCGAAACGTATTAAGCGCCTCGGCGAAAGCTCGCAACAAATCGGTGAAATCGTGGAATTAATTAATGACATCGCCGAGCAGACCAACATTCTTTCGCTCAATGCCGCTATTCAAGCGGCGATGGCGGGCGAGGCGGGACGCGGATTCGCGGTGGTGGCAGACGAAGTGCAACGACTGGCCGAGCGTTCCGGTGAGGCGACGAAACAAATCTCGGAACTTGTGAAGACCATTCAGACCGATACGAATGAGGCGGTGGTTTCGATGGAGAAGGCGACCAAGGGCGTGGTCGAAGGTACGCACCTCGCCGACGCCGCCGGTCAGGCCTTGAGTGAGATTGAATCGGTATCCCAGCAGCTGTCAGACCTGATTGTGAATATCGCCCAAGACGCGTATCAGCAATCGGAAAGGGCGACGTCGGTTTCGGCAAAAATGGGCGAGATTCAAGAGGTGACGACGTTGACTTCGGCAGGCACCCGCCAAACCGCCGAATCTATCGTTAAATTATCTGAACTTGCGCGCGAACTCCAAGCCTCAGTAGCCGGCTTCAAGCTTCCGGCTTAGGTGCGCAGATCAACGGCCGTTGGGATAATGCATAAGCTCCAGCCGGAGATGCTGCCCGCGGTTTAAGGTCCTATGAGCACGATTAGTAAAATTGACCAGAGCACCCTGGGTTGGGTTAAGGTTGAAATTGATGAGACCCTGAAGCAAGCCCGCCTTGCATTGGAGGCTTTTGCCGGAAATACCGCCGATAACACCTCATTGCGTTTTTGCGTTACTTATTTGCATCAAGTAGTGGGTACGCTGCAGATGGTCGAGCTGGATGGCCCGGCCATGCTGGCAAAGGAAATCGAGGCGCTTGCGGAAGATGTGCTGAATGAAAAAATCGCCCCCGCCGATAAGGTTTTCGAGCAATTGACCCATGCGATCCTGGCGTTACCGGATTATTTAGCAAGACTGCAGTTCGGCAAGCCGGATGTGCCCGTGCGTCTTCTGCCCATCATGAACGCTTTGCGTGATGCGCGTCAGGCCGAAGCCATTTCTGAAGCGGATCTTTTTACCCCGGATTTCTCCGTACGTCCTCCATCGAAAGGCGAGAAGCGCCAGATTTCCGAAGCTGAATTCAGCGCCATAGTGAAAAAAATGCGGCCCGTCTTTCAGAGCGCGCTATTGAATTGGCTGCGCGACCTGCAAAACAAAGAATATTTAGAAAAAATGACCGAGGTTCTGGCGGCTTTGGAACAAGAAGCCAATCTCAGCGTTATAGAACAGCTATTTTGGGTATCCGGCGGGTTGTTGGCGGCTTTGATTGCCGGTGATCTGGAGCCTAGCAATGCCAATAAAAAGCTGTTAGGGCAATTGGATCAACAAATAAAGAAGCTCGTTGACGGCGCTGAAAAGAATCTGATCCGTCATTCCTCTCAGGCGCTAATAAAATCGATTTTGTTTGAGGTCGGGAAGGTGAAATCGAATCATGAAAAGGTAGTGCAGCTAAAGCGCGCCTTTAATCTTGATCTGTTATTGGGACAAGCAAGCTTTGATGCGGCCACCGATGTCCAAGAGTCGCCAACTCCTGAGACATTAAGGTCAATTTCTGCGGCGTTCGGCAAGGAAACCGAAGTCGCGCAAGAGCTACTTTCGGCTTATTTTGATCCGATACAGCAGGACTCCAATGCGCTCAACGCCTTATCCGAATTGCTGCAGAAACTAGCCGCGACCCCGGAAATGATGCAAGTAGCGCCGCTGAAAACCTTGGTTGATGAATTAGTCGAAGTTTGTCGCGCGGTGATGGAGGGGCGTTTGCATGCGTCCGAATCGGTATCCATGCAGATGGCCAGCGCCTTATTGCAAATAGAAAATAGTACGCGCGGAATTCAGATTCCCGATATTGCGTGGAAAAAACAAATTGAAGAACGTATTGCAACCCTGCGCAAGTTGCATTCTTTGGACGGCGGCGATACTGAGATAGTTGAAGGTATTGAAATTTCCGATGCCGCCCTGACTGAAACAGAGTTTAAGCAACTATTAAGCGTGGTAGCGGGAGAGGTTCATGTTAATCTGAGAAAGATCGAGGAGGCGCTGGAGACGTTTGCCGCGCATCCGCAAGCAATTGAGAGTATCCAGCAGATTCCCCAACACCTCAATCAAATCGAAGGCGCGCTGCAAATTCTAGGGCAAGAACGAGCGGCGGAGCTGATCGCTATCACCAATCAATACATACAAGATATTCAGGGCGGATTATTGATTCCAGATCAAGCCATATTCGACGCGCTTGCCGTTGCCATCGGCACGATTGAAGTCTATCTCGAAGGGTTGAAAAATGATCGGCCCAATATCGAAAGTTTAATAGGAACCGCGTTGCACGATTTGGACGCGGCGATCGGCGCCAAGCGCTCGGATGCTACTTCTTCCGATCCAGTCGTTCACATTGCCGCGATCCGGCAGAATCTTGAACTTTGGCTCGATGATTATAATCATCATGGGGCATTGGAAGCGCTGCGGCAACATCTGCAAGAGATCGCTTTACTCGCGCAGCAACAGGCGCAAGACAAAATCGCGACCATCAGCGCTGAGATGAATAATTTGCTGCAGATCGTCAAGGACGACCCGTCTCGTATGACGCAAGATATCCTGGAGACGCTTAAAAAATCGTTTGTCGCTTTATCAAGCTTATCCGGTCAACATTTGCATGCCACAAAAGTTGCGTCTAAGGAACAACAGGCCGGCATAGAGAATGTGGTTGTGTCTCAAGAAAATCAAGACTTGGCGGTGGATTTCTTGCGTGAGCCCGCCGCCGCCCCTGCGCCTACTCCGCCACCCGCTACCGGCAAGCCGGATGATTTCGATGAAGAGATCATGCAGATTTTTATCGAAGACGCGAAAGAGGTATTACAAAGAATTAACACAGCGCTTCCGGAATGGCAGGCCAATCCCGATAACCAGAACGCCTTGCTTGAACTCCGGCGTGGGTTTCACACCCTCAAAGGCAGCGGAAGAATGGTGGGTGCTTCCGAAATCAGCGAGTTGGCCTGGCCGGTTGAGCATCTGTTGAGTCAAATTCGAGACGGCAAGACTGCTGTGAGCGGTCCAATTTTTGCTTTGGTGGAGCAGGTGCGGGATGTGTTGCCGGCATTGATCGAACAGTTGGCGGGAGGACCTGCGCCAGAAGTAGACGTTGCGGTCTTACGCGTGCGCGCCAGTGAATTGGCGAATAATCGCTCTCCCTCCTCGCCCGCGGATGAAAACGCCGATTTTGGGGGAGCAGCGATCCCGGACGTAGCGCTTGAGCCGGCGTTTATGGAAGAAGCGCCGTTAGAACAAGCCCTATCAATAGATAATACCTTGTTGCAGATTTTTACGGTTGAGGTGCAGGGGCATCTTACCACGATCAAACAGGCGGCGGCTGCCAGCTTGAATGCGCCGGTGCCAATATCAGCCGGCCTCCTGCGTGCGGCCCATACGCTGCAAGGCAGCGCGCGTGCGCTAAAGCTGTTTTCTATGGCCGAGGCGTATGCCGAGATGGAGAAATTGTCGCACGCGCTCGAGGACAGGCAGATGCCTTTGGATGACGCAACGATTGGATTATTCGGCAATTTAGACGAAGGCGTTACCCGGCTGCTGCTGGCGCTAAATAACGGCAAAGCGATTCCGCGCGAGCTTAACCGTCTATTTGACGGTTTATCACATGCCTTTAAGGAAAAAATCGCGCACCTCCATGCACACCATCCAACTGATGGTCCCGCCCCCGGCGAGGTTTTTGCAGGAGTATCAGTTGAAGAAGGATTGACCTTAAAGACGTTACCCGGTTCTTCCACTCAAGCCGGTTCCATTATTGAGGAAACCGCCGAGACCGTTGATCCCGGATTGGTTGAAATCTTTAATGAAGAAGCAGCGGATATCCTCGATTCGATTGAAGAGGCGCTTACCCATTGGCGCAAGGATCCCACCGATACCGGTAACGTTAAGAATATTCAGCGTTCACTGCACACTTTAAAGGGCGGCGCACGCATGGCCGGTGCGATGGTGATCGGTAACATCAGCCACAACACGGAAAGTCTCTTGCGAAGAGTAGAAGAAGGACAGATCGCGGCTGACGCAGATTTATTTGATCTTCTCGATGAAGCGCATGACGCGCTTGTCTCCGCGACCAATCAAATGCAAGACAAGCGCCCGGTCTCGAGCGACCTCGCAGCGCTCAATACCAAGCTTTTGAACCGCTTGGGCGGCGCGCCCGGGGAAGCAGATACCGCGTTCCTGGGAGGAAACATTGTTCCGGGTGACAGTCCCGGAGAGGAAGATGAAGCCGACTTTTTAAGGCATATGGGGTCCGCAAGCGATAAACCGGAGCGCCGCGAGCGGATTAAAGTACAAACCAGGCTGCTCAGTAGCCTGCAGAATTATGCCGGCGAGGTAAGTATTGCGCGTTCGCGTATGGAGCAGCAAATTTTCGGCTTCCGCGAACATCTTTCCGAGCTTAATCGAAACGTGGCTCGTTTCCGCGATCAGATCCGTGAGCTCGAAATTCAATCCGAGTCGCAGATCCTTTATCGCGCTGAACATCAACATGCTTTAGTGCAACCTGATTTTGATCCGCTTGAGTTTGATCGTTATTCCAAATTGCAGCACGTGTCGCGCAGTTTGGCGGAAACCCTGCATGACCTTTCCACTATCCAAACGACGCTAAACAACTTTGCCGGCGAGGCGGAGACAGTCTTACAACAGCAGGCGCGCGTGAACACGGATTTGCAAGAAGGCTTGATGCGCACCCGGATGATCAGTTTTTCTACGCAGGCGGCCAGATTGCGCCATATTGTCCGGCAAACGGCGCGTGAACTGGGTAAGCGGGCGGAATTGCAAATCACCGGCAGCGAAGTCGAAGTCGATAGAAACGTTCTAGAGCGCATGATTGGCCCGTTTGAACACATGATCCGAAACGCGATCGGCCATGGAATAGAAAGTGAGATAGAGCGTAAACGCGCGCACAAGCCTTTAACCGGCAAGATTACCATTCATACCAGCCACGAAGGCAGTGAAATTGTTATTCGATTTTCCGATGACGGCGGCGGCCTGGATGTAGCCGCAATCCGGAAACAGGCGATTGCACGAGGGCTGATGGATGCGAACGCGGATTTATCGGAAGAAGAGATTATGCAGTTTATTCTGTTGTCCGGCTTTTCCACCGCGCAGAAAGTTACCCACCTCTCGGGACGCGGCGTGGGTATGGACGTCGTGCATAATGAGGTCAAGCAATTGGGCGGCTCGATCACGGCTGAAACCGGACGCGGAGTGGGGACCACGTTCATTATCCGTTTGCCGCTGACTTTATCCATTACCCAGGCGTTGATGGTGTACGTCGGTGATCAGACCTTCGCCGTTCCAATCGCCTCTGTCGTAAACATTCTCGAAGTGCCGATCGAGAAATTAAACGATATCTCCATGGGAGAAAAACCGTTATTGCACCATGAGGATCAGGTGTATCCGTTTATGCATCTCGGATCTCGCTTAGGTTTCCCCGGTCCAGCGCGCAGCAAAAAAGTGCCGGTCTTGCTGGTCAAGAGCGGCGCCCGCCAAATTGCAGTCCAAGTCGATGGCCTGGGTGGCACGCGCGAAGTTGTAATCAAATCCGTCGGCCCGCAGTTGAGCGAAATCAAAGGCTTGGCCGGCGCCACTATTTTGGGTGATGGCAGGGTGGTATTGATTTTTGACATCGGCGGCTTGTGGACCGGCGATGATACGATGCCTGTTGTGCGCGCGCAAAAGACGGCGGCGAGCATGGAGAGCGAGCGCAGCCGTCCGTTGATTATGGTGGTAGACGATTCGCTTACTGTGCGGAAAATCACCAGCCGGCATCTGCAGAAACAAGGCATGGACGTTATGGTGGCCAAAGATGGATTGGATGCGGTTGAACAATTGCGCCAACAAATCCCGGACGTTATGCTGGTGGACATAGAAATGCCGCGCATGGATGGTTACGAACTGACCACTAATGTCCGCTCTGATCCGACGCTTAGACATATCCCCATCATCATGATCACCTCCCGCGCCGGGGCAAAACATAAAGACCGCGCCATACAGCTAGGCGTGGATTTATATCTGAGCAAGCCTTATCAAGAAGATGACCTGCTGCGCAGTATTCAAGCTATGCTGGCGCGCCGCACCATCCACTGATGAGCTCCCCATTATAAGACTTCCAGGAAGAGTGGAATTTGACTGAATTAAATCAATACGTACGCATTGGTTTGTGGGGGGTGGAATATCTTTTGCCGAGCAGCGCCAGCCTTTCCATCGAGCAGCGTGAGAATCTCATTCTTAATGATGAGCCGGCGGATACCAATATCACCGCCTGGCGCGCGGTTGAATCCGAGCGGTGGCCGGCGCTTTATTTAAATGCCGAGCTTGAGCTTACCCGGGGGGATGATTGGCAGCGCGCAGTTTTTTTAGAAGCAAGACCCCATCCCATCGGGTTAATTGCGGATGAGGTCCAGCTGTTGCCGCGCACGGATGTACATGTAGAGCCGTTTACCCCGCTCGGCCCCTCGCCCACTGCTCGCGGCCATTTATTCTCCGGGGTGTGGGTGCGCGGGAACCAGCTAATATTAGTGTTCGAACCGAATGGATTGATCAGCTACCTGCAAAAACTGAGCGAGGTGGAGAACATCGACCAAACGGGAAGGATAGAATGAAGCCGCCTATACAGGATCGCATTCACACCTTAATCGTCCCGCTTGTTAACTCCTCTTTATTAGTTCCGAGCGCCTTAATCGCCGAGGTGATTAATATCGCTAAGTTGATCCGAGTGCCGCGGAGTGAAAAATGGATGTTGGGATTGCTGAACTGGCGCGCAAGGCCGGTGCCGGTGGTTTCTTTTGATTTTCTTCTAACGTCCGACCTGCATCCAGCCGGGCCGAAATCCAAAATTGTCATCTTTTATCCATTGCCGGGGCGCAAGCCGTGGGACTTTTTCGGCGTGCTAACTTCCGCCGAGCCGCAGCCGCGTACCTTCAGCGACGCGCAGGCCTTAAGTAATACCGTCGAAAACGATAATCCGTATGCCGCCGTCACGATTAAACTGGAGACATTTGTCGCTTGTATTCCGGATTTAGATGCGCTCAAAGCGGTTTTTTATCCGGACAATATCTAAAAAGCGGTGGCATGGCTGATCCCCTGGTAGGCTACTTCGACTAAATGGTCGATTTCTTTATGGGTAATCACGTAAGGTGGCATGAAATAAATCACATCGCCGAGCGGCCGCAAAATCGCCTCATGATTAAGCGCGTAGCGGTAAACTTCACGTCCACGCCGCTGTTGCCAGGGATAAGGCGCGCGGGTGGTTTTATCCGACACCATTTCCATTGCCAAAATCATGCCCGTTTGCCGCACCTCGGCGATGTGCGGATGCTCACGCAAACGCGCGCTTGCCTGCGCCAGGTAAGCGGCAAGATTTTTATTGCGCACAATGACCTGGTCTTCTTGAAAAATAGCGAGTGTCGCCAGCGCCGCCGTACAGGCAAGTGGATTGCCGGTGTAACTGTGGGAATGCAGGAACGCCTTGCCCGCCGTATAGTCGGCATAAAAGGCCGCGTAAACCTCATCGCTGGTTAAACACACCGATAGCGGCAGATAACCGCCGGTCAAACCTTTTCCCAGGCACAGAAAATCCGGCGTAATCCCGGCCTGTTCGCAGGCGAATAGCGTGCCGGTGCGCCCGAAACCAACGGCAATCTCATCGGCGATGAGATGGACGTGATATTGGTCGCAGGCCTGCCGTAAGCGCTTGAGGTAAACCGGGTCGTACATGCGCATGCCGCCGGCGCATTGCACCAGCGGTTCAACGATAACCGCGCAGGTTTGTGCGGCATGGTGTTCGAGCGCGTCCCGCATCGCGCCAAAGGCGCGCCCGCTATACGCGGCGCACGATTCCCCCGGCGCCCGGTAATAACAGTCAGGCGAGGGCACGGTGCGGTTTTGCAGCAATAACGGCCGATAAGTTTCCTTATAGAGCGCCACATCGCCGACCGACAGCGCACCCAGCGTCTCGCCGTGATAACTATTAGTCAGACTGATAAATTGGGTTTTGTTTTTCTCTCCCCGGTTTTGCCAATAATGAAAACTCATTTTTAAGGCAATCTCGATTGCGGCGGAACCGCTGTCGGCATAAAAACAGCGTTTGAGTCCAACCGGAGCGATTGCGATCAAGGCTTCGGATAATTTAATGACCGGCTCGTGGCTGAATCCGGCCAACAGCACGTGCTCCAGGCGTCCCAGTTGGGCTTGAATCGCCGCATTGATGCGCGGGTTGGCGTGGCCGAAGAGGTTGACCCACCACGAGCTGATGGCGTCGAGATAGCGCCGGCCGTTAAAGTCTTCCAGCCAGACGCCGTAACCACGCCGTATTGGGATCGGCGGCAGGGTCTCGTGGTCCTGCATTTGCGTGCACGGGTGCCACAGTACGTTCAGGTCGCGTTCAATCAAGATTTTATTATCCATGTCCGCATGATAACGCGATTCGGCCTTTGCCGTCCTTCAGCCGGTTCACCACGACGGATGCTTTATTTTGTAAGGCATGTTATATAACGGGAAAATCTTAATTTTCAGGAGTGAACGATGGTGCTTGCAGAAACACTGGTTGGCGATTTGGGTTCGCCGGCGCCGGATTTTTCTTTGCCGGCGGTCGATGGCAAGGTATGGACACTCGCGGCTATCCGGGGCAAAAACGGACTGCTGGTCATGTTTATTTGCAACCACTGTCCTTATGTGAAAGCGGCGCGCGAACGCATTATCCGCGATGCCGGTGAACTTAAAGAATACGGCGTCAACAGCATCGCCATTATGTCCAACGATCCTATCGACTATCCGGAGGATTCGTTCGACAATATGCGCCGCGTCGCCGCCCTGTTTAAATTCCCATTTCCTTATGTTTTCGATGAAAGCCAGGTGGTAGCGAAAAGCTATGGCGCGGTCTGCACGCCGGACTTTTTCGGTTACAATGCCGACTTAAAATTGCAATATCGGGGCCGGTTGGATGCCGGCGGCAAGGAAGTCATACCGGGCGCCCGGCGAGAGCTGTTCGAAGCCATGAAAGCCATTGCCAACAGCGGCCAAGGGCCGCGTGAACAATTCCCAAGCATGGGCTGCTCAATAAAATGGAAACAAGGGAATACTTGATTTTATACCAGCCTCGCCGGAGTTGAGTCTTTGGAAAATACTTCCCTAACTTTTGGTTACCGACGCGACCGGGTTTAATGCCGTTCGATAATCTTATTCCCCAGGTGCGCACAATTGCGATCAATGCCGCGCGCGAAGAGCTCCTGCCCCGATTTGCCGAAGTCAGCCGCAGATTCAAAGCCGACGGCAGTTTAGTCACCGCGGCGGACATGGCGATGCAAACACGCATGCAGATCGAGCTGGCCGAGCATTGGCCGCAATACGATTTTCTCGGCGAAGAAACGCCTGCCGAGGAGCAGGAACGGATTTTAGCGAAAACCGAGGGACCGGGTTTATGGTGCCTCGACCCGCTGGATGGGACCAGCAATTTTGTCAACGGCATCCCTTTCTTTAGCACCTCATTGGCTTTGGTGATTAAAGGCGAGCCGGTTGCCGCCTGGATTTATGATCCGATCCGGGATGAATGCTTCACCGCCCGGCAAGGAAGAGGGGCGTGGCTGAACGACATAGCGATGCCGCATCTATCCGAATGTCCGGCTTTACGCCGCTGCATGGCGGCGGTGGACTTAAAACGCCTGGGGCCGCGCCTGGGAGGGAAATTGGGCCAAAGCCCGCCTTATGGATCGCAGCGCAGCTTCGGCTCCAGCGCGCTGGAATGGTGCTGGCTGGCCGCCAGCCGCCTTCATATCTATCTGCACGGTGCGCAGAAATTGTGGGATTATGCCGCCGGTACGCTTATCCTTAGCGAAGCCGGAGGGTATGCCCAAACCCTGGAAGGGGCGACGGTATTTTCCAGCCGTCTGGAACCGCGTTCGGTCGTGGCTGCCCGTAATAAAGAGCTTTTTGACGCCTGGAAATCCTGGATCGAGGCGAATTCTTGAGATTCGCATTATGATCATAATTAGACCTCGCCGGCGGTAATGCCGGCAGAGCAATCCATGCGCAAACAACCTATTCTGCTTGGGATCGTCGGTGACTCGGGGGCGGGTAAAACCACCTTCACCAAGGCAATTACAAAAGTATTGGGTGAACACCAGGTCGCTGTCATCTGCACCGATGATTATCATAAATACAACCGTGCCGAGCGCGCGGAAAAGAACCTTACCCCCCTGCATCCCGACTGCAATTATTTGGATATTGTCGAGCAACATCTATTGCTGGTAAAAGCCGGGCAACCCATACTCAAGCCCAACTACAACCACAGCACCGGCGATTTTGCCCCACCGTCTTATATTCAACCGAAAGAATTTATTATTGTCGAAGGGCTATTGGGCTATTTTACCAAAACCATGCGCGATTGTTATGACATTAAATTATATCTCGCGCCGCCTGATGATCTGAACGTTCCTTGGAAGCTGAAGCGCGATATGCAAGTGCGCGGTTATAGCGAAGAGGCGGCGCTGAGAGAAATCCGGTTGCGCAAACCGGATGCCGAGGCGTTTATTTATCCGCAACGTAAATGGGCGGATATGGTCCTTTATTTCGGTCAAAACCGGCGCGGGGCCGGCGATCATTTAAATGTCTCGCTGCTTTTGCGGCCGACATTGCCGCTGCCCGATCTTTCCGCCATGCTGGAACAGAAGGCCGGCGGCCACGGCCTGCGGTGGATGCGCGATAGCGAGCTGGATCTGCCGGCTGATCGGCTGGAAATTGATGGAAACATCAGTGATAAAACAGCGAAACAGTTGGAAGATTTATTGTGGCAATCTGTCCCCGCGGAATATCGGCATTTGCGCAGGGATCGGATTGACGCGATCAAGGGTGAGCGCAGCGAAATAAAGTCCTACCCGTTGGCGTTAACGCAACTGTTAATCGCTTATCATGTTTTACATGCTGCTTCCGGTCGTTAGCAGGATGCTGAAAAACTTGTTTTTCAGCATCCTGCGGTGCGGTATAAGGACGTACCGCCATTTTTTAAATACGCTAAGTATTTGAAAAATGAAGCAAAGCAAAAACCACGTTTTTTGCTTTGCGTGTTGAAAAAGGCCACGGATGGGCTTTTTCAACAATCTATTGGTGGGGGTGATGAAAAACTTGTTTTTCAGCGGCCTGTAGCAACGGCGTCTGAATTATTTTTGTATTG
>DATGVQ010000073.1:0-1580 GCA_035300145.1 Acidiferrobacterales bacterium
GCGGGCATGGCGAGCGCGATGCAGGCTGCCGGTACCGAGTATATCCTGACCGTGCCCTGCGATTCGCCGTTATTACCGCCTGATCTCGCGGTGCGCCTGGCCGCCGCATTGACGCGCGATCAGGCCGATATCAGCGTGGCCCACGACGGCGGGCGCATGCAACCGGTATTCAGTCTGCTGCGCTGTAATTTGCTCGCGAGCATGCTGGCGTATTTGCAATCGGGTGAGCGCAAGATTGACTTGTGGTACGCCCAGCACAAACTCGCCATTGCCGATTTTACCGACAGCCCGGAGACCTTTTTGAACGTCAATACGCCGGAAGACCGCGCCGAGCTGGAAGCAAAACTGGTTAAAGCCGGATGATGCTGAAAAACGCACGTTTGCCTGTACTTGGATTCGCCGCTTTCAGCGGCAAGGTGGGCTAGGTAAGGCCTACCAGTTGTTTAGCAAAGACCTGACGCCCATAATGGAAAACTTAAATATTGCCGCCTGAAGGAGGAACGCCATGCCTACCAAACCCGACCCCAGGAAAATCCTCGACGAGGCGATGCAATTGGAGCCCACAACGCGCGCCTTCATTGCGGAAACGCTTCTGGAAAGCCTCGACCTGGAACAGGACTATCCGGTCTCGCCGGAGTGGCTGGAGGAAATCCGGCGCCGTTGCGCCGAGATCGATAGCGGAAAAACCACACTGCTTGATGGCGCGATGGTCATTAACGAACTGCGCGGAAAATACACCTGATGATCCTGCGCTGGCTCATAAAAATGTAGGGTGGGTTAGGCCGAAGGCCGTAACCCACCAAGACGAAACGGCATGATGCTGAAAAACGCGCGTTTACCTATACTTGGATTCGCCGCTTTCAGCGGCACGGGCAAAACTACATTATTAATCAAGCTGTTGCCGCTGCTGACGCAACGCGGATTGCGTATCGGCATGATCAAGCATGCGCACCATTCGTTTGACGTCGATACGCCGGGGAAAGACAGTTACGAGTTGCGCCAGGCCGGCGCCGCGCAAATGCTGATCGCCTCGCGCCGGCGCTGGGCGCTGATGGTGGAGACTAAGCGGCATGAGGAGCCGGCCTTGGATGAACTGCTGGCGGCATTGCAGCAAGACAGCCTCGATCTGATATTGGTGGAAGGTTTTAAACAAACCCATTTCCCCAAGATTGAGTTGCACCGGCCGAGCCTGGGACATCGTTTAATGTATGCCGGCGACCCCTCGATTATCGCCGTGGCGACGGATACGCCATTACGCGACCCGCCGCCGCTGCCGTTGCTGGATCTTAATCGTCCGGAACAGGTTGCGGACTTTATCGTCGAACGATTTATCAAGTCCACGCGGCTGCGTACCGGATAAGTGCTGCGAAACGAACAGGTGAGACCATGAAAAACACGAGCATCAGGATCGAACCGAGTTGCGCCGACGACTACGATCCCAATTCGTTACCGGTTACCGAAGCGCTGCGCCGCATTGATTCCGAAATTACGCCGATCAGCGGCATCGAGCGTGTGGCCGTGCGCAGCGCCCTGGGGCGCGTGCTGGCGGAAGATGTCCATTCGCACATCGATGTCCCGGC
>DATGVQ010000074.1:0-22982 GCA_035300145.1 Acidiferrobacterales bacterium
ACTCAAAGCCTACCCGTGCGTGGAACAGGGCGGGGTGATCTGGGCGTATATGGGGCCGCCGGAACTGAAACCCGCGCTCCCGGCGTTGGAGTGGGCGACGGTCCCGGCTGACCAGCGGTTTGTCTCCAAACGGCTGCAAGAGTGCAATTATCTGCAGGCGATGGAGGGCGGGATTGATTCGAGTCATGTGTCGTTTTTGCATAGTTATAATTTGGAAACCGATCCGCTGTTCAAAAACAGCAAGGGCAACGATTATCAGATCGCCGACCCCCATCCCAAATTCGAAGTCGTGGAATCCGCCGCCGGCTTATTGATCGGCGCCAGGAGAAACGCCGAAGCGGACAGTTACTACTGGCGCATTACCCAATGGATCATGCCGTGGTACACCATCATCCCGCCTTTCGGCAGCCATCCCATCGGCGCGCATGCCTGGGTGCCGATCGACGACGAGAATTGCTGGGCCTGGAGCATTAACTATCACCCCGCCCGCATGTTGACTGAAAAAGAATTCACGGCAATGCGCGCCGGTGAAGGCATCCATGTGAACTATGTTCCCGGCAGTTATCGCCCGCTCGCCAACAAAGACAACGATTATCTCATTGACCGCGCGGCGCAACGTGCGAAAAAAACCTTCAGCGGCGTCGCAGGCATCTCCATGCAAGACGCCTCCTTACAAGAAAGCATGGGGCCGATTCAAGACCGGACGAAAGAACATTTGGTATCAACCGACAATGCCATCATCATGGCGCGCCAGCGCTTGCTGAAGGCGGCACTTAACCTACAAAAGGGAATTGCCCCTCCCGCCGTGGATCCGGCCACCCATACCGTGCGCTCGGCCGCGGTGGTGTTGCCTAGAGAAGTAGCATTTCAGGAAGGGGCGAGAGAGGCGCTGATCGCGCGGTATGGCACCGCGGTCACTAGCGTTTAGCTTCGCTCTTACACTGACATTGGTTTTGCGTATAACTAGAGAATAGAAACGCTGCTAGTTTTTATCCTGCTTCAGGCCAGTCCATCCAAAACCCATTATTGCATCATCCAATTCAGCGTAAAAAATCCACCCTTTGGCCCTATCTAATAATAGGCGCTTGACTGAACAATGTGTGCACTTGCTGCGACTCGTAGCAGTATAAATAACAGATCTAGAAAAAGGGGATGATGATGGGCCAGAAAGTGAGGCAGGCAACCGATATTTCAACTGTTGAACTCACCGAAGCGAGAGAGGCGGCGAGCGCCTTATTGGAACAACTTGGGCTGGAAGCCTATTTGTTTGAGATCGAGCCACGCGATAAACGGTGGGAGCTGCACATAGATTGCGCCATCGCGCAAGGATGGCAATCGGCTACGTTGCCGGTAGACAAATCGCTGCTGTTGGCCAGCCACAAAGAGTCCGCCGCACGCGAACGATTGCTTAGTGAATGGCGAAAGCGGCTCGCCGCCTGCGCCAAGGGCAATGCCTCGCGTTAGCTGGACGCGCGCGTATCCTAAAGAGCATACATATCTATAGTATGCGATGCGCCTTTTTAAATCTCCCTTGCTCGCTCTATGGACCATCGTTGGACATGATTCAATTTTTCATCAAGTCCATTGCATTTGTTCAACGCAGATAGTAGGTTATCGGATCTTTTTGGGGGAGAATAATGATGAAAAGTACCCTATTAACCACTAAAAAAGCCTTAACCCTTGAGGCCGCCAAAAAAATCGCGGCGGCGGCGGAGGCCGAAGCAACCAAGAATAACTGGCTGGTAGTGATCGCTATCGTCGATGACGGCGGTCATTTAATCTACCTCCAGCGCCTCGACGGCACCCAGATCGGCAGCGTCGAAGTAGCGATACAAAAGGCGCACACGGCGATCGCGTTTAAACGTCCCAGTAAGGCATTTTCTGATATGGTAGCGGAAGGCCGCATGGCAATGCTGGCTCTGCCGGGGGCGACTCCCATCGAAGGCGGCGTTCCACTGATGGCGGACGGGCAAATCATCGGCGCTATCGGCGTGAGCGGCGTAACCTCGGCGCAAGACGGACAAATCGCCAAAGCCGGCGCCGATGTTCTCCTCAGTCAGGGATGATTAATTAGCTTCCACGGCCATTCAGTGCAAACCTATTTTTCTCTGGCCATTACGTTACACCTGCTTGCCGCCGTGATCTGGGTGGGCGGGATGTTTTTCGCCTATATGGCGCTGCGCCCGGCCGCGCAGATGCTGGAACCTCCAATACGGTTGCCGTTATGGTCGCGCTCGTTCGCACGTTTCTTCCCCTGGGTATGGATGGCGGTGATACTGCTGCCTATAACCGGGTATTGGATGATTTTTGAGGCATTTGGAGGTTTTGCCCGCGTCGGCATTTACGTCCACATCATGCAGGCGCTGGGTATTATTATGGTAGTGATTTATCTGCATATATTTTTCGCCCCTTACCGCCGTATGAGGCTTGCCTTGATCACCCATGATTTTACCGAAGCTGGCAAACGTCTCGGCCAGATCCGTAAGCTTATCGCGCTTAATTTAAGTTTGGGGTTAATCACCATTATCGTCGCCGTCGGCGGCAAACACTGGGGTTTAGTCGAAATCGTCTTGACGCCGTTGTCCCCACGCTAAGCAAAAAAAACGGGCGTACCCCTATCCCCGTCAAGAGTTATCACCTAGTATTTATTTCCACACACCTATCAGAACATCCAGTGGTTGATTCTATTCCTAAAGTCGGTTTCATCAGCCTGGGTTGTCCCAAAGCGCTGGTCGACTCTGAACAAATCCTGACGCAATTGCGCGCCGAGGGTTATGACATTGCGCCCAGCTACGAAGCCGCCGACCTGGTCGTGATCAACACCTGTGGTTTTATCGATGCGGCGGTGGAAGAATCACTGGACACGATCGGCGAAGCCCTGGCGGAAAACGGTAAGGTGATCGTGACTGGCTGCCTGGGCGCCAAAGGCGATATCGTTAAACAAACTCACCCGCAAGTGCTGGCGGTCACCGGCCCGCATGCCTTGCAAGAAGTCATGCAAGCGGTGCACCAACATTTGCCGCCGCGTCACGACCCATTCACCAGCCTCATTCCGCTCCAAGGCGTTAAACTTACGCCCAAGCACTATGCCTATATTAAAATTTCCGAAGGCTGCAACCATCGTTGCAGCTTTTGCATTATCCCATCGATGCGCGGCGATCTGGTCAGCCGCCCGGTGAATGAAGTAATGCAGGAAGCGGAGAATTTGGTTGCGGCCGGGGTCAAGGAATTGCTGGTAATTTCACAAGATACCAGCGCCTATGGTGTGGACATGCGCTACCGTACCGGGTTCTGGCACGGCAAGCCGGTTAAGACCCGCATGACCGAGCTTGTGCAGGCGCTAGGCGAATTGGGCGTGTGGGTGCGCCTGCACTACGTTTACCCCTATCCGCATGTCGACGAGATCATCCCTCTGATGGCGGAAAATAAGATATTGCCTTACCTCGACGTGCCGCTACAGCACGCAAGCACGCGCATTTTAAAAGCCATGAAGCGCCCGGCGAGCAGCGCAGATATGTTAAAGCGCATCCATCAATGGCGTAAAATCTGCCCTGAAATCACTTTGCGCAGCACGTTCATCGTTGGCTTCCCGGGTGAAACAGAAACTGAGTTCGATCAGCTACTGGATTTCCTGCACGAGGCACAGCTCGACCGCGTCGGCTGTTTCACCTATTCGCCGGTGGCAGGCGCCGCCGCCAACTTATTGCCGGAGCCGGTGCCGGAAGAGACAAAGCAAGAACGGTACGCGCGCTTTATGGAGACGCAGGCGCAGATCAGTGCTGCTAAATTACAACAAAAAATCGGCGCAACCCTGACCGTCCTGGTAGATGAGATCACTCCTAAAAGCGCTATTGCCCGCAGCCCGGCCGATGCCCCGGAAATCGATGGGGTGGTCTACCTGCCCGGCGCCCATCACTTAAAAACGGGGGAATTCACTCAAGTCAAAGTGCTTAACGTAGATCAGCATGATCTATGGGCAGAGCAGATTTAATTTTACCCGCACTCCTCCTACTTTGGTCCCCGGTTTAGTTTCAAAAAGTTTTGTATGATGCGTTGTCCATCGGGAGCGGAAAAGGACGCCGAGGATCGGCGTACCCGCATATAGCGGCTGATCGGGCTTGGAATAAGTCCTTCGCCGCATTAGTTAGAGATATTCCATTTATTCTTTGAGTAAGGAGAGCCTGCTATGAAAAAACCATTATTTTTAGTTCTAGCTTTATCCATGGCGTCGTCGGCAGTGGCGTTCGCTCAACCATCCAGTTCTGGTGACTCCAGTAGCTACCCAGGCAGTTCGTCCAATAGTGACCGGGACGCCGGCAGCGGGACCACCCGGGACATGGGCACCGATAGCAGCTCCAGTGGTGCAAGCGGCTCAAGTAGCTCTGGCGGCAACAGCAGCGATATCACAGGCGGCAGCAGCTATGGTGGCAATTCTAGCGGTGACATGAGTGGTGGCAGTTCAGGCAGCGGCAGCATGGGGGACAGCACCAAAGAAGACACGGCTGGTCGTGGCGTTGGAGAAAGTGGAGCAAGCGCTGGGTCCGGGCCGGACCGCGAAAAATAACACCGTGTTAATAGCGCGACGACATAGTAAATCGCGTTCGCCGATGATGCAGCTCAACGTGATCTTGGGCTCAGTAGATTTAGTTTAAACCCAGCAATTCCTCCTACTTTGGTCCCACGGCTTAGTTTGAAAAGTCTTGTATGATTTCTGTTTTTCGCTGGGAGTGGAAAAGGACGCGCCAAGGATCGGCGCACCCCCATACGGCAGTTGATTGGGCTTGCGGCTTTCTATCTAAGTAGTAAGCCCTCTGCCGCAGGCTAACCGGAAATTCATCAGCTAAAGATATTCCATTTATTTAAAGATATTCCATTTATTCTTTACAAGGAGAGTCTGCTATGAAAAAAGAATTATTTTTAGTCTTGGCTTTATCCATGGTGTCGTCGGCCGTGGCCTTTGCCCAATCATCGAGTTCTGGAGGTTCCAGTACTTATGGCGGCGCGACAAGTAGTGATCGCGACACGAGCAGCGGCAGCAGCTCGAGTGGTGGCACCAGTGGCAGCAGCAGTACAGGCGGTACGAGCGACAGCCAACTTGAAAGTGACTTTAATCGCCTGGATGCCAAACAGCAAGGTTATATAACTAAGTCGGAGGCGAAAAAGGATAAAGATCTTTCCAAGAACTTTAGCAAAGCGGATACCAACAAGGATGGTAAAATAAGCCTCTCTGAGTATAAAGCATACAAACAGAGCAGCATGGGTGGCAGCGGCATGGGTGGTATGGGCGGCAGTGAGACCGGCAAGGAAACCAGCAAAGATAGCCCCGCTGGCGGATCAAGCGGCTCCGGTGGTAGCAGCTCTGGCGGCATGGGTGGCAGCAGTAGTGGTGGCAGTTCCGAGAGCACGGGCAGCGGTAGCTCAGGTGGTAGTGGCAAGTAAAACGCGAGGCTCTCGCACTTGCAAGGGGTACACCCCCTTGCAAGTTCTCATTTAGCTAAGGCTCGCGGAATAAAAATTCTTTTAATTGCTCCTCAGTAATACCAAGATGGGAAGCTCCAGCAATACCGGCATTGAAAAAAGTTTAGGTCCTTGGATACTAATCATGATGGCTTTATAAGTAAATCGGAGGCGAAAGAGAGTAATTCCCTTTATCATAGCTTTGATCAGCCCGATACAGACAAAGACGGTAAGCTGAGCATGAGGGAATACCAAGCGATCATTGACGAGGGTGTAGGAAGCAGCGGTGCCGGCGGGGGCGTCAATAAGAGTCTCCCAAGTCGCGGCGCTGATAGTAGCAGTGGCAGCGAGAGCAGTAACAGCGGCGCCAGTAGTAAAAATCCGCAGTAAATTAATGGTAAGAGTTTACTTAACGACCAGGCGGCCGCGATACATACCCATTTGACAAGTAAATTCAAATACGCCCGGCTGTTTAGGAACCAGCGTGATCTCCTCGGGCTTCCCGATAGTAAGGTCCCGGCTGATGCCGAGCTTATCGAACAGCACCTTTTCCGCACAAGGGCTGGGGTCTTTGCGTAAAAAACGCAAGGTTACTGGTTTGCCTACCGGCGCGTCGATGCGGGCCGGCTGATAAGTGCCCCCCTCAACCAGAATATCCACGGCTCCGGATTCAGTAATCAATCGTGTGCGGGTCTCAGCAATCCAAAACCACCACACTATCAACCCAATCAAAAAAACCCCTGCGAGATTAATCAAAATCAAACTCATGCGTGGCTTTCCACCAAGTCAAGCCAGCGCAAGCGGTTGGCGTTGCTGACCACCGTCACCGAAGACAAAGCCATGGCCGCGCCTGCAATCATCGGATTGAGTAATAGCGCAACCACGGGATACAGCACACCGGCGGCAATAGGAATGCCTAGCACATTATAAATAAACGCGCCAAACAGATTCTGTTTAATATTACGCAACGTCGTCTTGGAGATCTCGATGGCATCCGCTACTCCTTTTAAGTTGCTGTGCATCAAGGTTATATCGGCGCTTTCGATCGCGACGTCCGTGCCGGCGCCGACGGCAAAGCCGACCGCGGCCGCGGCAAGCGCCGGCGCATCGTTAATGCCGTCACCGACCATGCCGACTATTTCCCCACGCTGTTGCAGCTCGGCAATTTTGGCGGCTTTATCCTGGGGCAACACTTCAGCAAATACCTCATCAATGCCTACTTGGGCGGCAATGGCGTTAGCGGTATGCACGCTGTCTCCAGTTAACATCACCACTTTAATTCCCTGCGCTTGGAGGCGATAGATCGCCGCCTTTGAGGTCGGCTTGATAGGATCGGCAATGGCGATAATACCGGCGGCTTTATTCTGTGCCGCGAGATACAACAGGGTTTGCGCCTGGGCGGATAATTCCGCCGCACGTGCGGTTAAATTCCCCAGATCAATATGATGATCGCGCATCAGTTTCTGATTGCCGAATAAAACCAAATTACCATTCACCTTAGCGCTCACGCCGTGCCCGCCGATGGCGCGAAAATCGTTTAACGGCATTAGTGCCAGCCTCCGCTGTTTTGCCAAGCCGATAATGGCGCTCGCCAGCGGGTGCTCGGAAGCGACTTCGATGCTGGCCGCCCATTGTAATAGCTTAGCCTCGTCCCACCCGGCAGCGGGAATTAACGCTGTCACGGCCGGCTGTCCTTGGGTGATAGTGCCGGTCTTATCGAGCACGATGGTAGTGAGCTTGACGGCCTGTTGCAATGCCTCTCCATTGCGGATAAGAACGCCCTGCTCCGCCGCCTTCCCGACCCCGACCATAATAGACATCGGCGTGGCAAGCCCGAGCGCGCATGGGCAGGCGATGATCAAAACCGTCATGGCGGTGACCAAACCGTAACTGAGCGCAGGCGCCGGTCCAAAATCAAACCAGGCGAGAAAAGTGATGACTGAAATAATCAGCACTGAAGGAACGAACACCGCCGAGATTTTATCCGCCAAGCGTCCAATAGAAGGTTTCGCATTTTGCGCCTGGCGCACCATCTCGGCAATACGTGCCAGCGCCGTATCCTTGCCGATGTGTTTCGCCTGAAATAAAAAACTGCCGGATTTATTCAGCGTCCCTCCCACCACTTCATCATCCGGATTTTTCTCTTTAGGCATCGGCTCGCCGGTCAGCATCGACTCGTCGACGCTGGAATGGCCTTCAATAATTACGCCGTCTATCGGGACCTTCTCGCCGGGGCGCACCCGGATAGTTTCGTCGAGGCCGATCTCGGCGATGTTAATATCCGCTTCTTCGCCATTGCGAATCACGCGCGCGATCTTGGGTTGGAGATTGAGCAAGCGTTTAACCGCTTCCGAGGTTTTGCCGCGCGCGCGCATTTCCAATGCCGCGCCGAGATTGATTAACGCGATGATTACGGTCGCGGCTTCGAAATAGGCATGACGCGCAAGCGGTGGCGCTAACTCAGGGAACGCGACAATAACCATGGAATACAGCCATGCCACACCGGTGCCGAGGGCGATGAGGGTATCCATGGTCGCGTTATGCGCTTTAAATGCCTTCCAGGCGCCGGTAAAAAAATGGCCGCCGGAATAAACCAATACAAACAGGCTGGCGATGCCCACGAACAGCCAAAACATCCGGCCTTGGGCATGCATCAATGACGGTAATAACCCCAAAGGTTCGGCAACAAATAAAGGTGCGCCGACCACCGCCGCCACTAGGGTTTTATGCAATAGCGCGCGATAATAGGCGAATTCCGCCGCTTCTTTTCCCGCTTCCTCGGCGTCGCTTTTCGGTTCAGCCGCGCTATAGCCGGACTGCGCTACCGCTTGAATCAACGCCGGAACCGACACATCGCCTTTCACAGTCGCGGTTCGCTCAGTCAGGTTCACCGCCGCTTGTGTTACGCCGGGCACGGCCTTAAGCGCGGTTTCAACCGTAGTTACGCAGCCGGCGCAATGCAGGCCGGAAAGGGATAAGCGGGTTACTTGATCTGATTTTGCCATAGGCGTCACGTTAAAAATTTACTTTTAATTTATATCACCAGAAAGATGGGGTCATATTGAGCTAAATCAAACCCAAACTGCTAATTAAAATTGGGAGCAGCAGTGCCGTCATGAGTACATCCAATCTCATCGTAACTTCAGTGCCAGAGTTTTTCATCACCCCGCTAAAATTTCGCCGATCAATTGATACACTAAAAACACGGTAACCGCGGTAACCTAAGTCCTCCTTCAACAATCAACCGATGCTCAGCCCAATGACACCCACTACCATGGCGCCCGCCGCCGTAAGGCGCAGTCGCAAGCCTTCTTCTGCCAGTAGATGCGCGCCCATCAAGACCCCGAATACGATGCTGATTTCACGTGCCGGCGCTACGTAACTTACCGGCGTAAATACCAATGCAGTAAGCACAAGGATATAGGACAGCGGGCAGAGAATGCCCACGGCGATCGCCTCGAAGCGATGCGACTTCCATTGCGCGCGCACCTCATGCCAATGGCGCAGGGCATAAGGCGAAACCAAAAGTGTACGGCCAAAATTGCTGCCCCAATCGAGCACCAGCGGCGGGATCAGTAATGCGCTTACCGCGTGTTTATCCCATAGGGTGTAACAAGCGATAAGGCTGCCGGTTAAGAGGCCATAGCCTACCGCTCGCTGGTTGCTGATGATCGCCCGACGCCAATTCGTCCCGCCTGTTGCCAGCGCAAACACACCGGCGATGATAAGAACGGTGCCTATAAGCGCGAGCCTGCTTGGCCGTTCAGCGAAAAAAGCGATGGCGGCAAGCACCGACAGCAGGGGGCCGGTTCCACGCGCCAGCGGATACACCAGCGATAGATCACCGACGCGATAACCGCGCTGCAGCATCAGAAAATACACCGCATGTATCGCCGCGCTGCCGAAGATAAACGTCAATTCAATGGGCCCCAGATGCGGGCCTTGCAACAAAATAAGAGCGACGGCGAGAGGCGTATAAAGAAGCGCGGAAACAGCGCCAAAAAGCCATACAAAGGCGGCCCCGCCACCCGCGCGTTTTGCCAAAAAATTCCAGCTCGCATGGATAAAAGCGGCGACCACGATAAGCAACACGGCAAAGCCGGTCATGGAATCGGAGAGAGCATTAGGACAGAGGAGCCTGCGGTCATATTTTTATTTAAGCGGCCGCCCGCGGGAACGGCGCGGGTACTATTTATGGCTTCGCCTCCCGCGAGGGATTAGCGCTATTGACGGTATTCCATTCCTTATACACCTCCGGCGGCCATAAGGACTGAAACCAGGTCACGGCGTCTTCGAGGTCTTGATTGCTTAAACGTCCCTGCCATGCCGGCATGACCTCGAGACCATTTTTACGTACCCCGTTTCTGATGACATTCAGCAGCTCTGATTTTGAACGTTTATGCTCGTTGCCGCTGCCGTCCAAAGGCGGCGCGGCGGTAAAGCTTCCGTCGCTCGGCGTCTGCCAATCGGGGTGCCCCTGCGCCTGCGGCCCATGGCATTGCGCGCAATTCTCCTCGAATATCTTAGCCCCACGCGCTATCTTGCCGGGATCAAAGTTGGGACTATATTGCGCCGCCGGCCTCGATCGGGCGACTGATTGAGAACCCTCCCGACTGCAGGCCGTAATTGCCAAGGCGCCGGTTACAATAATAAAGATGGCTGTATTCTTCTTCATAGTTCGGCCTTAACTCTATAAACAGTATATACGGCTTGGCAATCAAAATAATCACACCATTTAAATTTCTAAGGAACCTCTGATTGCCGCCCGGTTTAATTAGGAGTCAGATTCCGGCGCCGGCTAAACAACCATCAGGGACATGAATGCATGCACCGGCGTTTTCTCCAGGCGCTCCTGATCCAGGCACAATTCGGTGAGGACGCTACATTTTTCCGGGGATAGGCGCGTCGCGATGTTGCGCGCGAATTTCTCCAGCAGCAAGGGGATGCCCTCGCTGCGGCGGCGGCGATGCCCGAGCGGGTATTCCACCGCGACTCGTTCAGTGCGGCTACCGTCCTTGAAGAACACCTGCACGGCATTGCCGATGGAGCGCTGCCCGGGATCGAGATAATTTTTGCTGAATTGCTTGTTTTCAATGACAGTCATACGGCTGCGCAAAGCGTCGATACGGACATCCGCGGCCACGGCATCCTCGTAATCGTCTGCGCTCAGGCGCCCAAAGATCAGCGCTACCGCTACCATATACTGAAGACAATGATCGCGGTCGGCGGGATTCGCCAGCGGCCCGGTCTTATCGATGATGCGCACCGCTGCCTCCTGGGTCTCGATGACGGCTCGCTCGATGTCATCCAGCCGGCGCTGGACCTGTGGATGCAGTACCAGCGCCGCTTCCACCGCTGTCTGCGCATGGAACTCGGCCGGAAATGCAATCTTGAATAGGATGTTCTCCATCACATACGTGCCATAACCCTGGTTAAACTTCAGCGGTTTCCCTTTGAATAGCGCGTCCTGGAATCCCCAGACCGGGGCGCTTAACGCGGACGGATAACCCATCTCGCCGCGTATCGCCATCAGCGCCAGGCGCACGGCGCGACTGGTGGCATCGCCGGCGGCCCAACTCTTGCGCGAACCGGTATTGGGCGCATGCCGGTAAGTACGCAGAGCGCCGCCGTCGATGAAGGCATTGGACACGGCGTTGATGACTTGTTCGTACGTGCCGCCCAGCATGGCGGTGACTACGGCGGCGGAAGCGACGCGCACCAGCAAGACGTGATCCAGACCGATCCGGTTGAAACTGTTTTCCAACGCGATCACCCCCTGAACCTCGTGCGCCTTGATCATAGCGCTCAATACCTCGCGCATAGTCAATGGTTTTTTACCTTCAGTAACCGCCAAGCGGCTGAGATAATCGGCTGTAGCCAGGATGGCGCCCAAGTTATCCGAAGGGTGGCCCCACTCGGCCGCGAGCCAGGTGTCGTTGTAATCCAGCCAGCGGATCATGGCGCCGATATTGAAAGCGCCCTGCACCGGATCCAGTTCACAAGAGGTGCCGGGGACGCGCGCCCCGCCGGCGAGAGTCGCGCCCGGCACTAAAGGGCCCAGTAGTTTGGTGCAAGCCGGATAGTTTAGCGCCAAAAGACCGCAACCCAGCGTATCCATTAAGCAGTAACGAGCCGTCTCCATCGCCGCTTGCTGGTGTGTGACGTCGTAGCGCAATACGTATTCTGCGATCGCTACCAGTTCCGGGTCTGGCTTAGGCCGCTGTGCCGAGCGCATCGTTTACGCACGCCGCTCGATTTGCACCCACTCCTGTTTGCCGGGACCGACATAATCGGCACCCGGGCGGATCAGGCGGTTATCGGCGCGTTGTTCCATGATATGCGCCGCCCAGCCGGCGATGCGTGCGCATACGAAAATAGGCGTAAACAGCGGCGTGGGAATGCTCATGAAGTGATAAGCCGAGGCGCTGTAAAAATCCAGATTAGGGAAGAGTTTCTTTTCCCGCCACATGAGGTTCTCAATCGCCTCGGAAATGGCAAAGAGTTGCCTGGGATCACCGGTTGCCTCGGATAATTTTTTCGACCAGCCCTTGATCACCACATTGCGCGGATCGCGCTGGCGGTACACGGCGTGGCCGAAACCCATGATTTTTTCCTTGCGTGCCAGCATATCTGCGACCTTTTCCGCGGCGTCTTTCGGCGTAGGGAATTTCTCGATGAGTTCCATCGCCGCTTCGTTGGCGCCGCCATGCAGTGGACCGCGCAGGCTGCCGATGGCGCCGGTCACGGCGGAATAGAAATCAGACAGCGTGGCGGCGCACACGCGCGCGGTAAAGGTGGAGGCATTGAATTCATGCTCGGCGTACAAGATCAGAGTTACATCCATGCCGCGCCGCATCAGCTCCGCGGGCGTCTTGCCGTGCAACAGATGCAGGAAATGGCCGGCAATCGAATCATCATCGGTCTCGGTACCGATACGCTTGCCGTCACGCACATAGCGATACCAGTAAAGCAGGATGGATGGGAATACCGCCAGTAAACGATCGGCGACATCATGCTGCCGGCTGAAATCCCGCTCCGGTTCCAGGACGCCCAGCATGGAGCACCCGGTGCGCATCACGTCCATCGGATGGGCTTGTGCCGGGATACGCTCCAACATATCCTTAAGCGCCTGAGGCAACCCGCGCTGTTTCTTAAGCCTGATTACGTAAGCATCCAATTCCGCCTGCGTCGGCAGCTTGCCATGGAGCAGTAAATACGCCACCTCTTCAAACGCGGCGTGGTCCGCCAAATCCATGATGTCGTAACCGCGGTAACTGAGGCCCTCGCCTTCATGCCCTACGGTGGCAATGGCGGTTTTGCCGGCGGAGATCCCGCGCAGGCCGGCGGCCGCGTTCTTCACACTCATTGATCTTCCTCCTTCGTAAACAACTGATCGAGCTTGCGCTCATAGTCGTGGTATCCCAACACCTCATAAAGTTCAGCGCGGGTCTGCATTAAATCGAGGATGTTCTTTTGCGTGCCTTCGCTACGAATGGCCCGGTATACCTTGAGCGCGGCTGCGCTCATGGCGCGGAAAGCGGACAACGGATACAGCACCAGCCGCACCCCCGCATTACCGAGTTCCCGCACGGTGAGCAGCGGCGTCTTGCCGAACTCGGTGATGTTAGCCAGCACCGGTACTTTTACCGTCTCGGCACAGGCGCGATATTCCGACAGCTCGTGCAAAGCCTCGGCAAAAATCATGTCGGCACCCGCCTCGACGTAAGCCGAAGCGCGCGCTATTGCCGCTTGCAAGCCTTCGCCGGCGCGTGCGTCGGTGCGCGCCATGATCACGAAATCATCGTCGCCGCGCGCATCCACCGCCGCTTTGATGCGGTCGACCATTTCTTGCGGGGACACCAGGGCCTTGTTGGGCCGGTGGCCGCAACGCTTGGCCTGCACCTGGTCTTCGATGTGCATGCCGCCCGCGCCCGCGCGCGTCAGCTCGCGCACGGTACGGGCGATCATGAACGCCGCACCCCAGCCGGTATCGGCATCCACCAGCAAAGGCAGTCCACTCGCCAGGGTGACGCGCCGCACGTCTTCACACACATCATTGAGCGTGGTGAGGCCGAGATCCGGCAAACCAAAGGAGGCATTGGCGACACCGGCACCGGAGAGATAAATCGCTTTAAATCCACTCTGCTGAGCCAATAGGGCGGTATAAGCATTGATCGTGCCTATTACCTGCAGTGGCCGTTCGCTGTCGACGGCGGCGCGCAGGCGCGCGCCCGCGGATTTATTTTCGTGCATTAGTCCTGTTAAATGGGAAGTGGTATAAGCGCGTTATTGTAATGCAGGCGTTATAGTAGAGACAATTAAAACTAGCAGGGTGATGAAAAAGGCCACGGATGGACTTTTTCAATAACCTACCAGCCCCTTGAGCTTGATCTTTCAGCCATTGTCGCCGGCCCGGTTATGAGTTAAAAGATGGTAGAATTTCCCGCAATCGCTTGCCTCTCCGATTTAGGAAAAATATGACTATGGCGCGCGCCAAGTGTATTGATTTCGATCATGGCATTACCGGCATTGACACGGAATACGTGCGCCCGCGCCTGGACGCAAGCCATTTGATTGTGGAAGGGACGGAGGCTGCATTCGTTGATACCGGCACGACTTACTCGGTGCCGGTATTGCTGGATGCGCTGCAACAGAAGGGCCTGTCGCGCGCGCAGGTAAAATATGTACTGCTTACCCATGTGCATCTGGATCATGCCGGCGGCGCCGGCGAATTGATGCGGCATTTACCCGCGGCTCGTATAGTCGTGCACCCGCGCGGCGCGCGTCACATTATTGATCCTGCGAAGTTAATCGCCGGCACCCGGGAAGTATACGGCGCGGCGCGCGCGCACGAAATGTACGGCGAGATCGTGCCGGTGGCGCGCGAGCGTGTCATCGAAGTAAACGATGGCGATATCCTCAAGCTGGGCGGACGCGAACTCCTGTTTATCGACACCCCCGGCCACGCCTATCATCATTATTGCATTATCGATGAAATCAACCGCGCCATCTTCGCCGGCGATACTTTTGGTATATCCTATCGTGAGTTCGACACGGCGACCGGTGAATTTATTTTTCCTACCACAAGTCCACCACAGTTCGATGCCGATGCCGCTCATGCCTCGATCGATCGGCTGATGAGCTTTGGCCCGCGCGCGATCTACGTCACCCACTATAGCCGGGTGACGCACCTCAAGCGCTTGAGCCAGGATTTGCACGCCGGTCTGGACGCGTTTGTGCGCATGGCCAGGGAACATGCCAATGCAGGCGCGGAACGCCATCAGTGTATCGCCGCCGCTATGCGCCGAAATTTGCAAGAGCGATTGGTGGCGCACGGCTGCACGCTATCCACGCAAACTATTGATGCGTTTCTGAAGATGGATATTGAGCTTAACACTCAAGGTCTGGAAGTATGGCTGGACCGGCAGGCGGCTTGACACCCACTGCGCTTGTTAAGCGGCGGCATCTATGGTCGGATAAGGTGAGCGGCGCGGATACTAACATCGATGGAGATGGCAAATGAACAAACCAAACTACCAGGCTGCGTATGAGCGCTCACTTAAGGATCCGCAAGGCTTCTGGGCGGAGGCGGCCGCCGATATCCACTGGTATCGGCGCTGGCGCAAGGTGCTGGATGACAGCAATCCGCCGTTCTATCGCTGGTTCAGCGGCGGTGAACTCAACACCTGCTACAACGCAATCGACTTTCATGTCGAGAACGGTCGCGGCGATCAACCCGCATTGATTTACGATAGCCCGATCACTGACACTATCGCTACCTGGAACTATCGTGAGTTGCGCGATGATATCGCCTTGTTCGCCGGCGTTCTGCGCCGCCAGGGTGTGCAAAAAGGCGACCGCGTCATTATTTACCTGCCTATGGTGCCGCAAGCGGTCATCGCCATGCTGGCATGCGCGCGCATCGGCGCTATCCACTCGGTGGTATTCGGCGGTTTCGCCGCACGTGAGTTGGCGGCGCGCATTGACGACGCTAAACCGCGGCTCATATTGAGCGCCTCGTGCGGCCTGGAGCTGAACCGCGTAATAGAGTACAAGCCGCTGTTGGACGAGGCCATCGCACTTTCCCGGCACAAACCGGAAGCTTGCATTATTTTGCAGCGCCCCCAGTGCTTGGCGATGATGCAGCGTGGGCGCGATCATGATTGGCAGGAACTCTTGGCCGAGGCCAGGCCGGTCGACTGCGTGCCGCTCGCCGCCACCGATCCGCTTTATATCCTCTACACATCCGGAACCACCGGCCAGCCCAAAGGCATAGTGCGCGATCATGGCGGCCACGCGGTCGCCTTGAAATGGTCCATGAAGAATGTATACAACGTAGAAGCGGGGGATGTTTATTGGGCCGCGTCCGATGTCGGCTGGGTCGTAGGCCATTCCTACATTGTTTATGCGCCGCTGCTCAAGGGCTGCACCACCATCATGTACGAAGGCAAGCCCGTGGGCACGCCCGACCCCGGCGCTTTCTGGCGCGTAATCTCGCAACATAAAGTAGGCGCGCTCTTTACCGCGCCCACCGCTTTCCGCGCCATCAAGAAAGAAGATCCAACCGGCCAGTATCTCAAAAAATACGACCTCTCGTGTTTCCGTACCCTGTTTTTGGCCGGCGAACGGTGTGACCCCGATACCCTGCTGTGGGCGCGGAACCTGCTCAACGTGCCGGTAATCGATCATTGGTGGCAGACTGAAACCGGCTGGGCGATCGTCGCCAATTGCATGGGTATCGAGCCGCTGCCGGTGAAACCCGGTTCCCCCACCAAGCCGGTGCCCGGCTATGCCGTGCATTTCCTGGATGAACATGGCAACGAGATGCCCAATGGGAAAATCGGCAATATCGTCATTAAGCTGCCGTTGCCGCCGGGCGCCTTGCCCACCCTATGGAATAACGACCAGCACTATGTCGAGGCTTACCTCAGCCGGTATCCTGGTTATTATCTAACCGGCGATGCCGGTTATCGCGACGAAGACGGCTACGTTTCCGTCATGAGCCGCATCGACGACATCATCAATGTCGCCGGCCACCGCTTATCCACCGGTGCGATGGAAGAGGTTCTTGCGTCTCACCCCGATGTGGCTGAATGCGCCGTGGTGGGCGTGGCGGATGAGCTGAAGGGGCAGATCCCCTTGGGGCTGGCGGTCCTCAAGGCAGGGGTTAACCGCAATCCTGACGACATCATGCGCGAGCTGGTTAAACTGGTGCGCGACAATATCGGCCCGGTCGCCTCCTTCAAACTGGCCGCCGTGGTCAAACGCTTACCCAAAACCCGCTCTGGAAAAATCCTACGCGGGACTATACGCAAAATCGCCGATGGCGAGGAATATAAAACCCCGCCCACCATCGACGATCCCATGATCCTCGATGAAATCAAACAATCCCTGCATCAACTCGGTTTCCCGCAAACAGCGCACATACGCAATTAGTGGCATCGCCCAGGCCATCGAACAATCGCATACATTGTGCGCTCTAAGCCATGGCCTATGAATTAATCAAAGGCAGAGTTCCCCCCTAAGTCCTATTGTTCCTTATAACGCGGTCGCATAGTGTACTTTCGACAGACACACCTTCGTTCTTCCTGCATTGTTAGGTGATAGATGTAGAAGCGAAACCTCAGCAAGGATTCGCGACAAATTAAGGAGATGGAATGACGGACCAGCTCGGTCGGCGTCGTTTTTTGAAAGGACTTGGGGTAGCAGGAGCGGCGACTGCGGTTCCAATCTCCATTCTGTCGAATGCCGCAGAAACAAAATCCCCAGCCTATACACAGCCTACCGCCACACAACCTACTGCTCGATCCCAGAAGCCGCTCGCCAACCAAAAACCCATCGCCTTACGTCAACAAGCCTATACGTTCTTGAGCGCACCAGAAGCGGCGTTTGTTGAAGCGGCTATAAGCCGCTTGATTCCCGCTGATGATCAAAACCCCGGCGCACTAGAGGCCGGCGTTTCGTACTTCATCGACCAGCAGCTTGATGGAGCTTACGGGACGATGGGGAAAAATTACCGCCAAGGCCCTTGGGGCGAAGGCACGCCTGAGCAGGGTTATCAGTTGCCGCTTACCCCTCAGCAAGTGTATCGGATCGGCATCAACAATGTTAACGCTTACTGCAACGGTAAATATGGCAAATCTTTCAACACACTGTCGCCGGCACAACAAGACGAGGTGCTTAAAGGTTTGGAGAAAGGAGAAATTGAGCTGGACGACCTGCCGGGCAAAATTTTTTTTGAAATGGTCTACGCCAACACGGTGGAAGGTTTCTTTGCCGATCCTGCTTACGGCGGAAACCGCGACAAAGCAGGTTGGAAATTGGTCGGGTTTCCCGGCGTAGCCGCCGCTTACATCGGCTTTATTGAGCAATACAATCAACCGTACAACCGGGTGCCGGTCAGTCTGGGCGACGTGCAGCAACACTTAGTGCAACTCGACCACCATGGACATCCCATTCATCCTCTTATTGAGGACATCGCGAAAAAGTAATTGCTGGAGGGAATCGTGGCAACCAAACTAAAACCGGTGGATGTCGTACTCGTCGGAGTCGGCTGGACCGGCGGCATTCTTGGCAAAGAATTAACCCAAGCTGGGCTGCAAGTCGTCGGCCTCGAACGCGGCCGCGACCGTTCCACCAATCCGGATTTTCAGCTTCCCGGCATCCACGACGAACTTAAATATGCGGTACGCTATGAGCTGATGCAAGATCTGTCGCGCGAGACCATCACTTTCCGCAACAACAGCAAACAAACCGCCTTGCCGATGCGCCAGCTCGGTTCCTTCTTGCCGGGCGAAGGCCTGGGTGGCGCCGGCGTGCACTGGAATGGAATGTGTTTTCGCTTTCTTCCCTGGGATTTCGAGACTCGAAGCCGGACGCTAGCGCGCTATGGCAAAGATGCAGTTCCGGAAGATTCCACGATCCAGGATTGGGGGGTCACTTTTGACGAACTGGAACCGTTCTTCGACAAATTTGAATACACCTGCGGCATTGCCGGCAAGGCCGGGAATTTAAAAGGCAAGAAGCAGACAGGAGGTAATCCGTTCGAGGGGCCGCGGCAACGCGATTATCCCAACCCGCCGATGAAGGTCAGTTATCAGGGAGCGATGTTTAAAAAAGCCGCAGAAGATCTCGGCCTGCATCCCTTCCCTGCCCCTTCCGCCAACGTGACCCGGCCTTACACTAATCCTGATGGCGTCCCTTTAGGCACCTGCGTTTACTGCGGTTACTGTGAACGGTTCGGCTGTGAAGTCAGCGCCAAAGCCAGTCCGCAGACCACGGTTTTGCCGGTCCTGCTGAAAAACAAAAACTTCGAGCTGCGCACACAATCGCACGTAACCAAAATCAATCTGGATTCCTCCGGGAAACGCGCAGTCAGCGTGAGCTACGTTGATATTACCAGCGGACAGGAATTCGAACAGCCGGCGGACATCATTTTGTTGGCCTCTTATATATTGAATAATGTGCGGCTTTTATTATATTCCAAGATCGGCGCGCCTTATGACCCCGCCAGCGGGACCGGCGTGGTCGGCAGAAACTATGCTTATCAAGCAACCAGCGGCGTCACTGCCTTCTTTGAAGATAAAAATTTCAACCCCTTTATGGGGGCAGGTGCATTGGGTATGATTGTCGATGACTTCAATGGCGACAATTTCGACCACAGCAATCTGGGATTCATCGGCGGCGGTTACCTCGCCGCCTGGACTACCGGCAGCCGGCCGATCCAGTATCATCCAGTGCCGGAAGGCGTACCGCGTTGGGGCGCGGAGTGGAAAACAGCCGCAGCCCACTATTATGGTCGTTCCCTGGTTATTTCCACTCACGGCGGAGTGATCTCTTACCGTGATAATTATCTGGATTTGGATCCCACTTACCGGGATATTTATGGAACCCCCCTGCTTAGGGTGACCTTCGATTGGCACGACAACGAACTTAAACGGTCGAATTATCTAACTGACCAGGCGGAGAAAATCGCCAAGGCCATGCGGCCGAACAAAATTCGCCGGCAGGCGCTCAGCAAACACTACAGCATCGTCCCCTACCAGACCACGCATAACACCGGTGGCGCGATCATGGGCGTTGATCCAAAAACCAGCGTGGTGAACAAATATTTGCAGAACTGGGACGTGCCCAACTTGTTTGTCGTAGGGTCAAACACCTATCCGCAAAACGCCGGCTACAATCCGACGGATACTCTCGGCGCCTTGACCTATTGGTGCGCCGATGCGATCAAAAACCACTATATCAAAAATCCGGGGCTTTTGGTCTGAGATGGGACTACATTAGGGGATACCTCAACCCGGCCCCTTCGTTGTGTGCAGAATTACTGATAGGTCCGATTTGCCCTCCGAAAATCGTCTGCCTCTCGGTAGGTTAAATTCCTAACTTTCATTTCTGCCCCACTCTTTTCAATAATAAAAAGCCCTTTTGCAACAATAGGTCCAACGTCCATTGCCACCGTGTATAGGACGCCGGCCTTGAGTGGTTTCGACTCCGACACTACATCAACTTTTGCTTCCGTCGGTACTTTTCCATACACAATTCGTTCAATTGTGCGAGGCTCAGCAACACTCGAAACAAAACTAATTGACCACACCATCTGAAACGCATCCTTCTCAGTGTTCAACTGTTCGATATAAAGGGTACCAAGCTTCGGAAGCTGCGGAAGTAGAAATGCGATCTCTCCATTGGACACCTCAACCCTAATTTCCTTGTACTGTTTGCAGCCACTACAAATAGCCGCCAAGACAAGCGCGAAAATAAGATTCACGAATTTATTCATTTTCACTCCAGCGCGGTCACCGGGGTCACATCTTGCCTTTTGCCATTTTATCTTCCCCCGCCTTGATCAGACGGCTCACCGTCGCATAATGCAGGTCGAGGGTACGGGCGATCTCGGCTTGCGTATAGCCATATTCACGATAAGCCCGTGCCATCGCGGCATTGCGCACCTTCTTGGTTTTTGTATCGGCAAACACTTGTTTCAGAGTCGGGCGGTGCAGCAAACGCTGCCGCTTGGTGACCTCGCACGATCTTTCCTGTAAGTGGGGCGCCATCTTCTTGATGAAGGCCTCCCCGCCTAGCAAGGCTTGCCCTTTGAGCGCAGACCATGGTGGGGCTTGCGCAATGCCTTGCGCGACAAAGGCCGCGTAGCGCTTGCGGGCAACGCTTTGGGTGGAAGCGAAGGGGCTGAGTATTCCGTCAAGGGTAAGCCAAGCCGGAGCCGGGGCAAGACCCACTGTCGCCGGGTAGCTGCTCCAGGGGTAATACGCCACAGAGGGGACCATCTTGGCGCGTATTGGGTTGAGAACGATATAGCGCGCAAGCGCTAAGAGATAACTGTCCCGCTCCACCAAAATGGCCTTGAATCGGCCTTGAAACAGGTGTCCGACCCGTTTGTGACGACGGTTAAACCGCTGGGTATAGACGCCGTTTAATTGCCGCATCCCCAGGGAGAGGTTGGGCTGCGGCGTCTCGATGAGCAGGTGAAAATGGTTGTCCATTAAACAGTAGGCATGGCACCGCCATCCGAATCGCTCCACCACCCAGCCCAAAGTGGCGAGAAACTCGTCGCGGTCGCTGTCGTTAAGAAAGATTTTCTTGCGGGCGTTGCCCCGTGATGTGACGTGATAAACAGCGCCGGGATATTCGATACGAAGCGGGCGGGCCATGCGGGTAGGTTAGCACCTAGAATGTTAAGATACAAGATGTGACCCCATTTGCCCATGCACGTTGCCTTGGCCGTCGTAGAAATAGCGACGTCCAGACATCGCCCCGCATGGTCATTGGGATTGATTGCCCTTGCTAAGGGGGGGTGGAGACGGCTATGATTGAAAACAAATTACTGGAGCTTCTATCATGAAGGCGGTAGTCAAAAAAGATGGAGTATTGATCCCGAAGAAATTGCTTAAGGGAGCAAAGCAGGTCGAGATCCGCCAGGAGCACGGTCGGATCGTGGTGCTGCCGATCCCTGCCGCGGATGATCCTGTCTTTAAACTCGGCAAGCATCCGGTCAAAAGCGGCGTGTCCGACGCCTCAGAACGTCATGACGAGTACCTTTATCCCGGCGCGTGACGCCTTTCTTTCTCGATACCGGCTTCCTCATCGCCCTGGAGGCGGGTGACGACCAGCACCACGCTGAGGCCGTGGCATTCTGGGAACGCTACCAAGAATCTCCAGCGTCACTCGTCACGACCTTCTATGTGTTCAATGAGGTGGTGACCTTCTTCAACAGCCGTGGCCATCATACCAAGGCCGTGGAGATCGGTCGCTATCTGCTAAGTAGCCCCTCGGTGCATTTTGTGTACGTCGACGAGCCGTTGTTTGAGGAGACCTGGCAGTTGTTTCAGCGCTATCGGGACAAACGCTATTCCTTCACCGACTGCGTCTCATTCACCGTCATGAAGCGCTTGAAGCTCAAAACCGCCCTTACCTTCGACAAGCATTTCACCCAGGCCGGATTTGAGCGCAAACCATAATCTCGGTCTTCAACCAGGACTAAACGTTTTCGGCGATCAGAGGGTAACCTCCCGACAACAATAACCGGGAGGTCGCTATGCCCTGGTTGTTGCGATTTTTCATCGCACGTTGCAAGCCCAAAACGCTGTTGGTGCTGGAGAATGTCTGTCTACGCCAACAGCTTTCCGTGCTGACACGCAAACAGAAATATCCACGGATTCTGGATCGGGACCGGCGGTTCTGGATGCTGATGTGCCGCTGGTTTGCGGGCTGGAAAGACTGCTTGGTAATCGTTAAGCCCGAGACGGTCTTAAGGTGGCATGCACAGGGCTGGCGCACCTATTGGCGTTGGCGGTCAAAGCAGGGAAAACCAGGACGGAAGCGAATCCCCCTTGAGGTCCGGGAACTGATCCGGCGGGTGGCGCAGGAAAATCCCCTCTGGGGGCAGACCCGGATCATGGCCGAACTGCTGAAGCTTGGATTTGTCGTCTCCCCCAGAACGGTGAGGAAGTATATGCGGCGTCCTTACAGCGGGCCGCCCTCGCCACATTGGCGAGATTTCCTGAAACAACACGCCCGGGACATCTGGGCGTGCGATTTCCTATGCGTGCGGACACTAACGTTTCAGACGCTGTACGTGTTCTTCCTAATTCACCACGCTACCCGAGAGATCGTGCACAGCCGGGTAACCCAACACCCGACGGCAATCTGGACCGGCCAGCAGATCGTTAATGCCTGTTATGACGATAGCGGCGGACGCCAGGCTCGTCCAACTCGTGATCTTGCCGTTTTCAATGAGTTGCTTGGACGCGACGGAAGCGACCTGCAGCGCAGACGCGGCGATCTTGGCATAGGTGGCGGATTGACCGACGAATTGAGCGGCTTTAAGGGCGGCGCCAAACCCTTGGGCGGCACCGCTCAGGGCGCCGGCCACGGCGGCGGTGCCGACTTGTTTCCAGGAGAACTTGTCTTGGTAACCGAGCGCGATGAACAGGCCTTGCTGGACGATGCTGCCAATGGCGGCAATTACCGCGCCCGCGACCGCGTAGGCGGCGACCGTCGCCGCC
>DATGVQ010000075.1:0-16078 GCA_035300145.1 Acidiferrobacterales bacterium
TTAAAAGGCCTTTCCACCCAGGAAATGGCGCGACTGACCGGCAACAGCGAGAAAACCTTAAAACAGCACATCAGCACGATTTACGAGAAATGCGGTGTATCCAGCCGCACCGAGTTCTTTCATTTTATTTTTCCGACTTAAAGCCTTCCCTCAGACTTATGTCTGATGCAGCGATAAGGCGGGGATGTTTTAGTTAAAAAAACTTGAGGGGGCAGTTTGAGCAGGCAGGAAAAAAAGGAGAGCCCATGGAGCCGTACTCACTGCTCGGAATAATTATCGTTATTCTCGACATTATCGCAATTTTCAGCATTCTTCTTGGAGGGGGCAGCGTAGGGCATAAAGTACTTTGGACTATTCTAGTTTTGATTTTTCCTATTGTGGGAATGATCGTTTATTACGTGATAGGAAAAAGTCCAGAGGATGCTTAGGCCCTGGGGTAATAAGAGTACCGGAGTCGGCGAAAGTAGCTTACTTTAACCCATGCAACATTTTAATTTAAGGAGCGAATATGAACGATCAAGAATATATTTCCAGCCCACGGTTAATTGCCAGTTTTCTCGGAGGTGTAGCGTTTGGTTATGGCGTCGCACTTTTATTTGCCCCCCGCACGGGAAAAGAAACACGCGCGATGATCGGCGAATACGCCCAGTCTACCGGCGAAACATTATCGAATATGGCGCGCAGGGCCGCGGATTCGGCCAAAGAAGCCGCGGAGTCCGCCAAGCAGAAAGCCGGCGAGTATGCCGAGGCTGCTGGACAGAAAGCCGGCGAGTACGTGGACAAGGCCAAAGGTCAGGCACGCGCTACCTCCAGCGAAGTTGAGCAGCGCCTGAAGACAGAGAAACAGCCGTCGCGCAATCAATAAGAGCAAGGGATTCATCCACGCGCTGACTCCTCTGATCGAACGTGCGGAGGGGTTAGTCATGGGTGGCTAGGCGAAAAACTTTTCAGACTATTCCGATGGTGCATTTACAGGGATGTTAACTTCTTTTGTCGGCCGAATAGCAAAATTACCAGAGGGAATTGAGCGAACTCTTAAAGAGGGAAATATTATGGGAACCATTATTAGCAAGTCGATGGCCAGGGAATTAGTTGATAAAAATGGCGTGGATGTGGACAAGCTGGTCGAGAGGCTGGTTAATGCCGCTGTCGCTGAACTGGCGAACTACTATTACTACACGATCCTGCGCCTAAGTCTGCTCGGAGCCGAGGGGGAGGCGTTTAAAAAAATTATTGAAGACATCCGCTATGAGGATCGCAACCACTTTGAAGTGCTCGTCCCGCGTATTTATGAGTTGGGTGGCGCACTTCCAAATATTACGGAATTTAATCTCCAGCAGAGCGTTTTATTGCCTAATACAATAATAGATTCCGGCAATATCCGAGCGCTGCTGGAAACACTGCTTAAGTCGGTTGAAGGCTCGGTACGGAATTATACCGAAATCTGTAACATCACCTGCGGCAAGGATAATCGCACCTATGCCTTGGCACTGGCTATTTTACATGAAGAAATTCGACATCAAATATGGTTTTTGGAATTTTTTGGCCAGGGGGTAGGCGAGCTTTCCAAAGGTGAAGCCCCCCGTGGAAGCTCCCCGTTCGTTTCTAAGTTTCTTCAAGTCGGGAACAACAAACTCCAGGTGGTCAACAATTTGTAGCCTGGATGAAGGCGCGCAGCGCCGAAATCCGGGGACTTTCGCCGTGACCTGGATTGCGTTCCATCAAGGCTACAAACTTCATTTTTCAGCGCCCTGGGGAGGCCGTTTATCCCGACATTGGTCGGATGCAAGGTATGGGTTGTGCTTGCAAAATTATAAGCTGATTCAGCAGTGGGATCTGTGTGGCAAGATCTCCATGAGCATAGTTAAGAAAACAATTTTAAGGAGTAAGTCATGAATGAACAGCAATTAAAGGGCAAGTGGAACCAGGTTAAAGGTGAAGTCAAAAAAAGATGGGGTCGCCTGACGGACGATGACTTAATGGAAGTGGAGGGCAATTATGACAAATTGATCGGAAAGATACAGGAACGGCATGGCGAGTCTGAAGAGAACGTAAAGAAATGGATGGATAACTTGGATTAAAGGTTACGCTTGTTCACGTCACAACTAAGAAAAGGAAATATTTTATGGAAAAAATGCGCAATGTTGGTTTTTTAGGATTGTTTTTATTAGTGTTCATCGTCGCCGGATGCGCCAGTACTCGAACTTCGGAAAGCCCGGGCGAATATGTTGATGATTCCGTTATTACCTCAAGGGTAAAAACCCGCCTTATTCAAGATCAGGCCTTGAAAGCGTTTGATATTGGCGTGGAAACGTTCCGGGGAGATGTGCTGTTAAGCGGCTTCGTCGACAGTCAAGACATGATCGATCGCGCGGTGGAGATAACGAAGAAAGTCCCCGGCGTCAAATCCGTCAGGAATAGTTTAGTAGTGAAGAAAGAAAAAACGGGGTAGGGGTTTAGCTCTAGGATGGCCGGCCGTTCCCGGCCATCCATTTATTCTTTCTCATAAAAATCCGAAAATCCATAATAATTTAAGAAAACTCTGATTAAGTCGTAGTTGTCATTTTTGTGTCCCGGAACAGTTGGCCTGAGAGCTTGTCTCCGTGGCCATGGTCTATATTTTATCTGGTATATTTCCCACGACATTGCGTGAAGCAAGCCGGTGGTTTAATCTCCGCCCGTTATTACCTAAGTAGTAGTCCTATTTAAACGGAGAGGTGTCCGAGCGGCTGAAGGAGCACGCCTGGAAAGCGTGTGTACGCCAAAAGCGTATCGAGGGTTCGAATCCCTCCCTCTCCGCCAATTTATGTTCAAGGGGCCCTGTGGCCCCTTGAACATAAATTGGTGAAAAGTGAAATGGTATTCGAACCCTTTAGGGTGAGACCAGAATCGCCTGGAGCGATTCGGAACGCCGGAGCGCAGCGACGGCGGCCCCGAAGGGGCGAAGGACAGGGTGAGGTGGAAACAGACGAAGGTCCAGTGGACCTTCGTCCCACCGAACGGGCGAGGCAGGAGGCCGAGTCCTGGCTTTCAAGCGGAGCAGGAAAGCGAAGCGTGGAAAGTCCGGAGTAATCCTGACGTACAGGGATGTACTAATGCCGCGGAGCGCAGGATGCGCGAGAGCGGCCTCCCTCTCCGCCATTCAGTCGGGAGCTTTGGCCGCCTTTCTCCGGGTACTGGAGAAAGGGCCTAAGTTTCAGACACTTTCAGCGTAACCCCCGTTACTATTCACGTTTAAAGCGGACTAAAAACCCGCAAATGGGGCAGTTTCGCCCGTTCTTCTCTTGCTCGTGACCTCCTGTAACACCATCGCCCGTTTCATCTCGCCCCCCTTTCAAGAGGCTATTGAACCGGACAGATGTCGTGCTACAAAGACCGGACATATCATGTGCTATCTACAGCGTTCTTCGCGCGCTGTGGACCAGATGCATCGTTGTGCGGTAAAGTCCTACGGCACAAACCGCCATTCAAGATCTAGCGTGAAGAGCAAGACAAGCGGTCTTAGGTTTCTCTCCTTACTCTGCCTGCTGATTGCATCCGCAGTGCCGGCAGACGAGTATCCGTCCAAGCCAATCCGGCTGATCGTTCCCTTTGCTGCGGGAGGAGGTAACGACAACGTGGCGCGCCTTGTCGGAAAGCGACTCGCAGATGGCCTCGGTCAGCAAGTCGTCATTGACAATCGTCCCGGAGCGGGTGGTGTCCTCGGCGCGGAGTTAGCGGCGAAATCCGCGCCGGACGGCTACACCCTGTTCCTCGGAGGTGTGGGCAGCCATGCCATCAATCCCAGTCTGCACGACCACTTTCCTTATGATCCAGTCAAGGACTTTGATCCTATCGCGCTTCTAGCTTCGGCTCCACTGATTCTTGTCGTGCATCCGTCGGTGCCGGCCCATTCCATCCGGGAATTCGTCGCGCTCGCCCGCTCGAAGCCGGGCCAGCTCAACTACGCCTCGAACGGCATTGGCAGCTCGTCTCACCTTGCTGCGGTGATGTTTGACGCCATGGCAGGCGTAGAGATGGTTCACGTTCCGTACAAGGGTTTGTCGCCGGCGCTCATCGACTTGTTAAGCGGCCGAGTGCAGCTCATGTTCAGCAGCGTCATTGCGATCTTGCCTCATATCAAGGCTGGGAAACTGCGGGGTCTAGCTGTGACGGGGAATAAACGCCTATCCTTGATGCCAAACTTGCCCACGATCGCCGAATCCGGTTTAGCCGGATACGAGGCAAGCTCTTGGTACGGCGTGCTCGCTCCGGCGGGAACATCCAGGAAAATCGTCCTCAGGCTCAACTCCGAAATTGTGAAAGCGCTCGATCAGCCCGAGGTGAGAAGCGGCTTGCTTGCCGAGGGTGCGGAGCCCATCGGTGGCACGCCGGAGCAATTCGCTGCCCATATCCGATCGGAAATGGAGCGCTTGGGTAAGTTGGTCAAAGATGCGAAGATCCATCTGGAATGAGCATAGGCATCACCGACAATCGCTACACGCGCGGCATCGCCGAATTCGTTGCCGGCCTTGCGTATGATGCGATCCCTCGAGAGGTGCGCGAGCGCATCAAGCTCCTCGTCCTCGATGCGCTCGGCTGCGCGCTCCATGGCGCGCATCTCGAATGGTGCCGCATCCTGCAACGGACGTTGGGAGAACTCGACAGCTCGTCCGCTTGCGGCGTCTGGGGCACCTCACAACGGCTTTCCGCGCCTCACGCCGCGCTTGCCAATGGTACCCAAGTACAGGGCTTCGAGCTCGACGACGTGCACCGGCAAGGCGTGCTGCATGTGGGTGCTGTGGTGTTGCCGGCACTACTCGCGGTCGCGGAGCTCCGCCGCGGCATGAGCGGGCGCGAGTTTCTGACCTCCGCCGTCGCGGGCTACGAAATCGGCCCGCGCGTAGGGATGTGCATGGGGCAAGAGCACATCGGGCAGGGCTGGCATTCCGGGGCGACGCTCGGAGTATTCTCGGCGGGGGCGGGCGCGGCGCGGGGACTAGAGCTTAATGTGGAGAAAACGATCCACGCGCTCGGGATTGCGGGTACCCAGGCGGCCGGGCTGATGGCGGCGCAATACGGCGCGATGGTAAAGCGCCTGCACGCCGGGCGCTCGTCCCAGAGCGGGCTCTATGGCGCGCTGCTTGCCGAAGCGGGTTTCACCGGGATTGTTGACGTGTTTGAGAGCGACTATGGCGGCTTCTGTACGACGTTTTCACGCTCACAGGATCGCTTTCGGCTCGAGGAGCTCACCGCAGGGTTCGGCCAGATCTGGCAGACCATGGGCGTCGCGCTCAAATTCTATTCGTGTGCCGGCAGCAACCACACCACGCTCGATGCGTTGCGCTACATGCGCGGTGAGCGGCCGTTCAGCGCGAACGATGTCAAGAAAATCGTCGTGCACGGTTCTCAGGTCACGATGGATCATGTCGGCTGGAAATATCGGCCGGGAGGACTCACTGCGGCCCAGCTCAATCTTCCGTTCTGCGTGGCGACTTTTTTACTCGAGGGCGATTGCTTCGTCGATCAGTTCAGCGACGCGATAGTCGCGGATTCGAAACGGACGGCGCTCGCTGACAAAGTGGAAGTTCGGGCAGATCCCGAAATCAGCGCGAAGGGGCCGAAATATCGCCACATGGTGCGGGTGGAGGTGTTTCTGAACGACGGCAGCCGGCTGGATCGAACCATCGAAGCCCCGCGCGGGAGCGAGAAGAACTTTGCGAGCGAGGCGCAGATCATCGAAAAGTTCGAAAAACTCGCCGCTTACTCGCTCAAGCGGGCGCAGGCGGCGGAACTGTGCGAAGCTGTACTTGGGATGGAAAAACTCGATGCGGCGTCGCATTTGGTGAAATTGATGATGGTCAAGGGGACAAATTGAATCGATTGGTCGACGGATTGACCCGGCACGCGGCTTACGTGACCCGGAGGACACTCAACGGATTTGGCTACCCTGCCGTATTAGCGATCGGGACGTTGATCGCCTCAGGTTAGGCTTTCTGACTTGACGGTTGGACTCAAAAAAGACCCCACCTACAACAAAGGAGGAGTGGCATGACACACGACAAAACGATAGACCGCCGGAGCTTTTTGCAGCAGATCGCCACCGTTGCGGGAACGGGCCACCTCGCGCCCCGACTGCTTGTGGCCGCGGGCTCCGCTGGCGCCGCCGCCGCGGCACAGGCCCAGACGGATGCGGGCAATCGTGCGCCCGCGGTCGTAACGGGCGCTGCGGGCCAGACCAGGCGGCTCGCCGAATATGCCTCGTCCCTGCGCTACGAAAACATTCCCCCGGACGTCATCCAGCGCGCCAAAGACACCATCGCCGATACGGTCGCAACCATCATGTTCGGCGGCGAGTTGCCCTGGAGCAAGATGATCGCAGCCTACGCCAAGCGCAATGGCCCGGGCGGCAAGAGCCGCATCTTGGGCGTACGCGACGCGCTCGTGCACGCACCTTCCGCGGCGTTGGCCAATGGGGCGCTCGCCCATGCCTTCGAGCTCGACAACCTGACCCAGCCCAATTCGGGCTCACATCCTGGGGCGACGATGCTCTCCTCCGCCCTAGCGGTGGCGCAGGAGCAGGGCTTCGACGGGCGCGATCTGATCACCGCGATTGTCGCAGGCGCCGAAGTAATGATCCGGATCGGAGTGGCCACCAAGCACAGTAACGAAGAGCACGGTTTTCATGCACCGGGCACCACCGGCCCGTTCGGGGCAGCCGTGGCGACGGGGCGGCTCATGCAGCTCGATGCCGAGAAGATGACCAACGCGATCGGAATCGCGGCGTCGCTCGCGGGCGGATTGCTCGAATTCGCAAAATCGGGTACCGGCGCGATGGTAAAGCGGTTGCACCTGGGGCGCGCGGCGGAGAGCGGTGTCCTGGCCGCAAGCCTCGCGGCGGAAGGCTTTACCGGACCCGTCACCGCCATCGAAGGCGAGTTCGGTTTCCTGCGCGTGTTCTGCCGCGATTTCGACATGGATGCACTTACCCGCGGGTTGGGGGAGAGCTACGCGACCCGCACCATCATGATGAAGCGCTACGCATGTCACATCACCGCGCACACGCCCGTGGACTCGACGCTTGAGCTTCGCGGTGCGAACGGATTCAAGCCGGAGGACGTCGCCTCGATCAGCATAACCGGCACGGAGCGCATGGTCCGGGTGAACAACATCCCGGCGCCCAAGGACCTGATGATGGCGCAGTACAGCATTCCATTCTGCGTCGCGCTGGCGCTGTACCGGAACCCCGTCGATCCCCGGTCCTTCGACGAAACGGCGGTCCGCAACCCCGAGATCCTGGGGCTCGCCTCGCGGGTGAAGATGTCAGTGGCGCTGCCGCCCGACAATCGCGCAGACCTGACCAGCACGGTCAGCATCACTCTGAAGGATGGCCGCACGTTCACTCGCCGAGCGACGGCGTTCAAGGGCACGCCGGAACGCCCGTTCAGCCAGGACGAGCTGCGCGAGAAGTTCCTGCTCTTGACCAGGCAATACGGCGAAGCGGATATGACGCGCGTCTTTCTGCGGCTGCAGAACCTGGAGAGCGAGAAGAGTCTCGACTGGGTCGGTGCCTGACCGCTCAGGCAAGGCGTGGCGGAAACGACGGCTCTGGTGATCGGGGGCATCTAAAAACAATTCCCTTAGCTGTGAGCATTAGAGTACAGGTAGAATGAATTGCGTCAAGCTCTGATCACGGCATTTATCGGAAGATAAGCACTAGGAGGATCTTATGAAACGACCACAGCCGTTTACGCTCGCAGTACCCGTGAACCATACAGACCATGTACTGGGGCCGGTTTCAGCAAGGGTTACCGTGGTTGAATACGGGGATTTCGAATGCCCCGCATGCGGCCAAGCATATCCCGCTGTGAAAATGCTGCTCAAGCGCTTCGGGGATAATGTGCGCTTCGTGTTTCGGCATTTCCCGCTTGTCGAAGTGCATCCTCATGCCGAACTGGCCGCGGAGGCCGCTGAAATAGCGGGTGCTCAGCATAAGTTCTGGCACATGCACAATTTATTGTTCGAGCACCAGCTTCACCTAAAGGCCAACAGCCTGAGGCAGTACGCCTTGGAGGCAGAGCTGGATTTGCAACGCTATGACTACGAAATGAAGGATCACATTTATCTCCAGCGCGTACACGACCATATCGATGGGGGAGCGCAGAGCGGAGTACGGTCAACGCCTGGCTTTTTTGTCAACGGCACTATACAAGACGTGTCCTTTGGAATGGAGCATCTCTACAAGGCGGTGGAAGCCCAGCTTCGCGCTTAAGTGGCAGAATTCGCATGGTCAGTGAGGGCGAGGCGATGAGATGAGCGATCCATACGAGCGGCGAGAGCAGCTCTTTCCAAACCCTCGCCCCAGCCCTGGCGCGGGTAAAGCCCGCCGGTGGGTCAGTGATCCGCGCTCGCACCAAAGTCCGAGGCAGTGGCGCCATTACCGCAATAACCTATGTTCACTCGCTTGCTATGGATCAGCGCACTGCCCAAAGATCCTGAGGATACAAGAGCATTCACCACCATTATCCACCGACGTGAGGGACCTAAAATGAGCATTGTAAAAGTGATTGAAATACTGTCTGAGTCCGAAGAGAGCTGGGAGGATGCTACGCGCCAAGCCCTGCAGGAGGCATCGAAGACAGTGAAAAATATTAGATCGATTTATATTAAGGACATGCAGGCCGTCGTTGAAAATAACAAGATTGCTTGGTTTCGCATTAATGCAAAGATTTCCTTCGAGCTAGAACGATAAAAATGAGGCCGACGGGTTATAGCTTTATTAGGCTCGTTGATGAGAATCTGGCGCCGGAACAAACCACGCTTTTTGCTTTGCGTGTTGACAATTTCTCCGGGAGAGAGTGGGCGCTACCTGGTAGCGCCCGTAGGGCGAGGACCAGGGGCGAAGCGGATCAAGAGGAAGGTCCAGTGGACCTTCCTCCGTGCTTCGCGGGGTTCGCCATGGAAGGCGAACCCCGGCTTTCGAGCAAAGCCAGGACTGCGAAGCGAAGAAAGGTCCGAGTCAAAAAGGCATGGATGGACTTTTTCAACAACCTGCTAGTGTTGCGTCCTATAAATAACTTTATCTATGTTAGGTACTGCACCATCCCTCTCGCCTTCCTGTTGTAGCCTGGATGAAGGCCGGACGCGCCGAAATCCGGGGACCTTCGCCGTGACTTGGATTGCGCTCAATCCAGGCTACAAACTTACCGAAAGTTATTTGTGGGACACCATACTAGACTTTCTTCGGCATGTTTAGCGCCTTTCCGGTGATTTTCTCTCAATCAACCTGGTGCTAAAAATGCCGGTCAGGTCAGCAACACTCACATAAACGGCCGCTGGGGGCGGTCAATCGAGGGTCGCTCAATCGACGGACGCTCTGGCCGCGGCGGTTGCTGCTCCAAAGGTCGTGGGCCCTTCTCATGTAACGCGGTTGGTTGTCTTGGCAACTCCGCGTGCAGGAAGTCCGCACGCAGCATGATGCGCGCCGCAGCGACGCTGCCGTCCGCACGGAGTATCCCTTGGATAGCAACCGGCATGCCTGGCGTAAGTTGCGCCGTCATTCCCCCAATGAATTGCGTATCCTCGCCGTAACGCACCAGCGTACCGTTACAGACAGCCTGTCCCAGAGCCGGGTGCGACTGGATGTGACCTGCGATCTCCACGTGCGAGCCAACCGGACCAAGATCGCGACGTTCGAGTTGCACCGCCTGCGCCTGGGGCAGTCCGGCGCGATAGTAACCTCTCGCATACACTGATTGTCCGACTGCGAGATCCGGCGGCAAGCGCTGGGGGGTAACGGTCAAGGTTTGGGTACCAATGGTTAACGCGCCGCGCGCCCGATCTAGGGCGCGCAACGTCCCACGGAGCATGAAGGGGACATCGCCCGCCGTGGATACCACCGGGCGGGAGACGCGCGTCGCCGTCCACGAGCCGTCCTCGCGCATCAGGCCGCTAACCGCGATGGACTCGTTCACGCGGACCTGTGTCAGGCTAAACGGCTTGCCGTCTGGTGTCTCTCCGAAAGTATCCGGCATGACCCGCACTACTTGACCCAGTACGGTGACCGTTCTGGCCTCAACATCTACCTTCTCCACCAGACCTTGCAGCGCCTGTTCGACAGCGATACGCAGCGCTTGGCTGCGCCCGCTGGCGGCATCGACACGGCCCTGGACCACTACTACATCACCGAGACGCAGGTCCCGTTCGTTTAACGAAGCGCCATCAGCAGTGATGGAGGTATGCTCGCTGAGGAAGTACTCCCGGCCGTTGACAAAGATGCTGCCGAAGCGTTGTACCGGGCCGACACTGGTATTCCCGGTGCCACCGATGCCGTCTTGATCCCGATCAGCCGCGGTCACGGAACAAACCACGCCAAAGAGGATCAGCAGTACCACCGCGTACCCGCGGATGTGTTTAGCTTTCGTCGGATGTATCATCGCGCTTTTGCCTTTGCCTTGCAGATCTTGCCCGTGCCGGCATCGAAATGCTGTCGTCTTCATAATAGTAAACGCCAAGCCGCATCCGGCGGCCATGCTTCACGCGCTGCTGGATCGCCGCGGTGTTGAGAGGCATCAGCCGTCGGTTTATCTCCTGAAGAAAGCGTTCCGCGTGTTCGACCAACTCCGGCCGCACCCGATTCAGGGACTCCGCGTCAATAAGGCGGTAATACACCGCGCGCTCCAGAAAGGGGGCTTGCCGGTCGGTGATGTTGCGCAACGCACTTCGCAGGTGATCGCCTACGTTGGCGCCGAGAAACGCAAGCTTGTCCCGCGGCAGCGCCGACACATAGGCACTGCGCACCAACCGAACCTTGTCTTCTTCCAGTTTGGCCACGCCGGTGCGCAGCAGCTCATCAAGCACCACCGCCGGGCGCATATCGGCCTTTACCTTCTTCACCAAGGCCTCGAAACTCGGCGTACCCGCCGTATTGCGTACCGCCAACGGCTTCGGTTTACCCCGTGAATCGAGGTAACGCGGCGTGGACACCCATTCGGCGACCACGCGCACGGCGAGGCTGGCGCGGCGGCGCAGCACGGGCGGGTTCGCCTCCCTAGGCCGCTTGGCGCGCAGGCGTTTGACGTCCTTGCGGTGGATACCCGTCAGCAGGCTCACGCGGCTGTCGGTGATGGGTTCGCCGCGACTGGTATCCTGCCGCAGCGCCTCCATCACGTATACCTCTTTAAGCACCTCACCCATCACCGCATAGGTCCAGCTACGCCCGATCAAATAGCGGATCAGCGGGTGGAGAATGGCAAGCACCGCATTTTTCAGGTCGGCATCCATGTTCCAACAGGGTATTTAATGTATTTCGGTCGTACCTTTAAGGGCCTTACCATTTGTCGGCAGACCCCACCTTTCGTCGGCACGCCTTTATCTAGATTAGCACAAAAACTTGACCGTGGGAATTTTTCCCACTACATTTAACCCAAGCCGAGCGGAGAAAACCCGACACGGTTCGCCGTGGGAACCGCGGCCGCATCCGCGATGACCGAAAACTTCTATTAAGGAGTTATTGATGCATTTGAAATCGGCCCTCACTGGAGCGTTGCTCGCCGCCGGTTGCACCGGCGCCTCGCTCGTGGCGCACGCCGCCACTAGCATGTTGATAGGCATCGCGCCGTCTTATTCCGAGGGTGACTATGGCGCCGCGAGCACCACCAAGATCGACTATGTGCCGGTGTACCTGAAGTACCAGGCGGACGATTTGAGCCTTAAGCTCACGGTCCCTTATATCTCGGTGGAAAGCGCCGGCGCGGTGGTGTCGGGCGGTACGGTGATTGGCAAGCCCGGTACGGGCGGAAGACGCACTACTGCCACCGAGAGCGGTCTGGGAGATATCTGGCTCGAAGGCCGTTATCGCCTGCACGGAAGCGGCGCCGCACCGGATGTCATTCCCTATGCCAAGGTAAAGTTCGGCACCGCCTCCCGCGGCAAAGGGCTTGGGACCGGAGAGAACGACTACGAGGCAGGGGTGGGGCTGGAGTGGGCGGTTGGGACCAAGACATTTCCGTTCGTGGACGTGGGCTACCGGGTGCTCGGGCAGCTTCCTGGGGTCACGTTGCAAGATTTTGCCACCTATGATGCCGGCGCCATGTTGAAGGTGGACAACAAGAACTTCCTGACCGGCATGTTCGCCGGCCACGGATCCGCCGTGGCGGGACAAGCGGGTGCGGCGGATCTGGTTGTCGCTTGGAACCACTCGCTCAGGCCCGCCGCCGTATTGCAGGCCTATTTCGACAAGGGCTTAAGCGACGGAAGTCCAAACTACGCCGTGGGCGTAGGAGTGGAAACCCGTTTTTAGTCTCAACCCCAACTGATAGGAGATTGTTGCCATGAAACGTAATACTTTATTAACTACCATGATGTGTGCTCTTGGTCTTGCGATGTCCGCCGTGCACGCGGCCGACACCGATAGCGATGTGAAATCCGGCGCCACAAAGCCGGCCGCCTCTTCGAACGCCGCCACCCCGGCGCAGCCGTTCCCGGGCCAGGGCAAGGCGGCCACCCCGGCGATGCCGGGCAACCCGATCGCGCAACAAAAAGTCACAGCCAACCGCGAGAAGGCGGAGGACAATCGAGCCGCGGCGGCAAAGCGCGCGGCGGCGGCAAAACAGCACGGGGAACGCGATAGCATGGAGCGGCACACTGTCTCCAAACCGGAGATCCCTCGACCCATGATCCATCGGTAAGCAGTAAGCTAGGTTCTTTAAGGCGCAACCCCATGGCTGCTACGCGGCCATGGGGTTTTGTTGAGTAGCGCTACGCAGTCGACGTGCTGCCTACACCTCAATTTGTACGTAGGGGACATACGTAGTTTGTTGACTTGCCTAAAGTGCTCGGTTGATCGCTCCATCATTTTTACGCAACCTCGCGCACGACCTCTTCCGATTGTGCCTTTGCCGAGGCAATGGCGCCCTTGACCGCGTCTTCACCCATCGCAACGCCTTCAACGCGCACGACCTGAACGTCTGTTATCCCGATGAATCCGAGGACGCTGCGAAGATAGGATTCCTGGAAGTCAAATTTCTTCATCGGTCCGTCGGAATAAACGCCACCGCGGGAGACCACGACAATCGCCTTCTTGCCTTGGAGCAGTCCTTGAGGGCCTTTCTTGGAATAGGAAAACGTGCGGCCGGGGCGCACGATGTGATCGATCCATGCTTTCAGGCTGGAGGGCAGCCCGAAGTTGTGCATGGGTACAGCAAACACGATGACGTCGGCGGCTCCGAGCTCGTCGACTAAAGCGTCCGATACGGCAAGCGCTTTTGCTTCCGAAGGGCTGCGCTTTTCGGGCGGCAGCAATCGCCCGGTGACAAATGCTTCGCCAACGTGGGGCAGGGGGTCTTTAGCCACATCGCGCACAACCACCTTTACCGCAGAATGGCGGGCCTTGATGTCATCGACGATGCGCCGCGCGATTTGATGGGAATAGGATTGCGCTCCCCGAGGACTGCTCGAAACAAACAATATGCTATTCATTCAGGTGCTCCTGTCTGTAAAATCAATGAGTTATATAACCAACCGTTGTTTTACGACGGAATTGATGTTACTATACCGTCTAGTATCACCAAGAATGATACTGACCGGTCACTATCATGTCAATATGGGACCTATCTAAAATGAGCGAAAAGGTAAAAGCCAACGCGGCAACGGGAAATCGAATGAGCGCGCGCGATCGCATCTTCAAAACGGCGAGCGACCTGTTTTATCACAAAGGAATACGCGCCGTGGGGGTTGAAACCATCGCGGAACAGGCGCATACCACCAAAATGAGCTTGTACCGGAGTTTTCTGTCCAAGGACGCGCTCGTCGCCGAATGGCTACGCCAACACGACGTCACGTTTTGGCAACATTGGGACGAAATGCTGAATCAATATCCCAACGATCCGCGCCGCCAGTTAAGTTTGATTTTTGGGAGGATCGCTGAGCACGTCGCTGATCCGAACTTGCGCGGCTGCCCGATTGCGAACGCGGCGGTCGAGTTAACGGATCCGAACCATCCTGCGAGAAAGGTAATTCAGGAGCACAAGGCGCAGTTACGCGCGCGCCTGGTTCAGCTATGCACTAAGATGGCGGTCAGCGATCCGGCCGCGTTAGCCGATGCGCTGTTTCTTCTTATAGAAGGCGCGCAAGCGAGCACGCAAAGCTTAGGGCCGTCGGGGCCGGGGAGTTCCATTGCCCGCGCGGCGGAAACTCTGATCGATGCACATCTGCGGAAAACTAAAACAGGCGGTTGATCTCGAAGCAGCTTGCGCTGGTCGCCCTGAGTGTCGCGGCGGCAAGCGTGTTGGCGATGGGGCAAGGCCTGCGCCGGGTCATCGATCGCGGCTTCGGCATTGCTTCCTTTAACTCTGTAGGCGACTACGACGAGAACGGCATGACTGAGCGGGGCAGGTAGACTCTGCGGCAAGGACGGTCTTACAACTATGAACCATCGGACCACAGAAGGCCCTGCTGCGGAATCGCTCGATCCCCTGGACGTGGTTATTCGGTATCACCAGGAGACGAAACATCATTTTTTCCGCTATGCGCGCGCGCCCGGCTACCTGGACTGGGCGAATCAGCCGGATCCGTTTCGACGCTATGAGGGATCTCCGCTCGTTCCCTTACCGCTCCTGAAACCTGATGACGCGCCGTTCTCGCCGCGCTATGAAGACTTGTATCGCCCCGGAGCAATCGCGAGCGCTCCGGTCAGCGTCCGCACCGTTTCGCGCTTTTTTGAATATTCGTTGGCCATTTCCGCTTGGAAGCAGGCCGGTGAGGTCCGCTGGGCGCTTCGAACCAACCCGTCGAGCGGCAACCTGCATCCAACCGAAGGCTACTTGCTCATTGATAAAATCCCAGGCCTTTCGCCATTCCCGGGTCTTTATCACTATACGGCCAAGGAGCATGCGCTGGAGCTGCGAGCACAGTTGCCGAAGGAAAGCTTTTCTTTGCTTATGCAAGGATTTCCGCGCAACGCCTTTTTTGTGGGCTTCACCTCAGTGAACTGGCGGGAGACCTGGAAGTACGGAGAGCGGGCGTTTCGCTATTGTCAACATGACGTGGGCCACGCGATCGGCAGCGCCCGCATTGCGGCCCAGACCCTGGGCTGGCGCATGCTGCTGTTGGACGGCCTGGCCGATGACACGGTTGCCGCCTTGTTGGGAGTCGATCGATCCGTGGATTTCGCAGGGGCAGAGCGGGAGCACCCTGATTGCCTCGCGGTCGTCTGGCCCGCCGGTCGAGCTGCCGGTCCGGCCACTGGAAAAACAATCTCCGTGCCCCGGTCCCTCGCCCCTGATGCGGTTCGCGCGTTGACGCAACACATTTGGCACGGCAAGGCCAACCGGCTGAGTCGAGACGATCCCGTGCAATGGGAGATCCTCAACCAGGTGGAAGTCACATCGTGGAAGTCGAGTACTGAACACGGGGTCGTCGAACTGAATCACGATAGTCCTTGCATTGAGACCCTGATTAACCCGAGCGCCCATGCGCCGAGCATCTACCCGGGTCAGCCAAGGGCTGGACAGGTGATCCGTCAGCGGCGAAGCGCGCTTGCGTTCGATGGCAAAACCTCGCTTTCAGTCGACCGCTTCTTTAAGATGCTGGCCCGCGTCATGCCACGGGTTGGTCGTGACCTGTGCCGGCGTCCCATGCCCTGGGACCTCCTGCCCTGGGGACCGGCGATTCATCTTGCCCTGTTCGTCCATCGGGTGGATGGCCTTGCCCCCGGTCTCTACCTGCTGGCGCGTGATCCGGCAAAGGTGGGCTTGCTCAGGCGGGCGATGTACCAACAATTTGCCTGGACCTCAGCGCCTGGCTGTCCAGAGGACTTGCCTCTGTTTCTCCTGCAAGAGGGCGATGTGCGGCAATTGGCTGCCGAGGTCAGTTGCCATCAAGATATTGCCGGGGAGAGTGCGTTTTCCTTGGGGATGATCGCGGAATTCGAATCAAGCCTGCGGCGGTACGGACCGTGGTTTTACCGGAGACTTTTCTGGGAGACCGGGGTGATCGGCCAGGTGCTTTATTTAGAAGCGGAGGCGACCGGCGTCCGTGCGACCGGAATCGGCTGTTTTTTTGATGACCCAGTCCATCAGGTAATGGGATTCAACGACGC
>DATGVQ010000076.1:0-6068 GCA_035300145.1 Acidiferrobacterales bacterium
GGACTAATCGTGGTGACGGAACTGCCGATGTTGTTGAATTGCGCCGAGTCCTTATTGGTGATCTTGGAATAGAGCGCAAACACACCCGTGCGCTTGGAGAAATTATATCTCACGCCCAGGTTAAGCATCTGCCCATCCATCCCGCTGGTATCGCAGTTCGCGCCGCCGGCTAAACTACACGTGCCTTTTTCGGCCTTGACTAACGAGGCAGCGAAACCGAGGTTACCCATTTGTTGCTGCGCCACCAGCGACACGGCTTTGTGCTTATAGCTCTCGAAATGGTTGACAGCACCGTTGTCTTCCTTATACTCCATTTGCGCCACGTCGATACCGAGGGTGGTATTGCTCGGAAGCGTATACTTGGCGCTCAAGCGGGTGGCGGTGTCTTTCGAATGCAAGCCGTTGGTAGCACTAGGAGCAGGATTAGCAATAGTGCCCGGAAGCGTACTCGATGCGCCGAAGAAATCCTTATGCAACTCGTTGGCTAAGGCGACATAAAGCGGGCCTTGTTCAAACTTGACGCCGATGTCTCTAAGATAAGCGTCTTTGTTTAAGGTTTTGGCTTCATCCGGCGAGTAGTTCAGCATCACCGTGAAGCCGCCGAACTTGGGTGAATCGTACTCGATGTCATTTTTTTGGCGCACATGGAAACTTGAGAGGTCGGTGCCGCTGACGCCAGTACTAAAAGCCGGCCTGGAAAGCACATTAGCGGACAAGACCTGTAGACTGAGATTAAGGCCGTCCAGGAAGCCGACCGGGTCGCCTAATTGTTTGTAAACCGTATCCCAGTTGCCGAGGAACACATTACCAAACCCACCCGCTAAACCAACCGCACTATTACGGTTAGCCCACTGACCAGTACCCACGTCCAACTTCATATCTTGCTCAACCTGGAACCAGCCTTTCATGCCGCCACCCAGGCTGTCTTCGCCCTTGAACCCGATATTGGAGTTACCGACGCTGACCTCCTGGTGGCTGACCACATCCGCTCCGGCAGCATTCGCTAGCGAGCTTGATATACTGCCCGCGGCGGTAGCGCCATGCCCGGAGTCCGTCTGGAACTCCGGAAAAAGTTTGCCGTATACGGTAACGTTGGCGGTGTCGGCATTGACCCCCGCCGATACCCCCGCCAGCGCGCTTGTTACTGCTAAAGCAAGTAATTTCTTGTTCATTAGTACTTCCCCCTATCGAAGGTTAGTCGTCAAAAAATGCCCTTGCGGGGCCCATAGTTTACTTTAAAAGCTGACGGTGATGCCAATGCCAAATTCCTGGGGATCAACGCCTGGATTAACCGTGCTATTGAGAGTATTGTTGAACTGGGCGTTTTCTCCATTGGTGATCTTGGAGTAGATGGCATACACACTGGTGCGCTTGGAGAAGGCATAGGCCGCGCCCAGACTCATCATCTTCCCATCCAGGCCGCTGGTATCGCAGCTCGCGCCTCCGACTAAAGTACACGTGCCTTTATCGGCTGTGACGTAATTAGCGGCAAGGGTGATATTGCCCAGTTTCTGGCTCGCGACCAACGCTACGGCTTTGTGCTTATAGGTATCGAAATGGTTGACAGCGCCGCCTTCTTCCTTGTACTCCATTTGCGCCACATCGATGCTGACAGTGGTGTCACTGGGGAGTTTATACATGGCGGTCAAGCGGGTAGCCGTGTCTTTCGAATGAAAACCCTGGGTATCATTGGCATTAGGAACATTAGTAAAGGCAGTCTGCGTGCTGCTGGTGGATGCGCCGAAGAAATCATGGTGGAACTCGTTGGCTAAGGCGACATAGAGCGGGCCTTGTTCAAACTTGACGCCGATGTCCCGAAGATAAACATTTAGGCCGCTTGAAAAACCATTGGCGGCAGTTCGGCTTTCATCCGGCGAATATTCCAGCATCACCGTGAAGCCGCCCATGGTGGGCGTATCGTACTCGAGATTATTGGTCTGGCGTGTATGGAAACTGGCTTTGTTGCCAGTTTTACTAATTGCCGGTTTGGCCAGCACGTTGCTGGTGGCGACAAAGTTACCGCTGCTGATGCCGAGGAAGCCGATGGGATCAGCCAATTGCTTGTAAACCGTATCCCAGTTGCCGAGGAATACATTACCGAACCCGCCGGATAAACCGACCGCGCTGTTACGGAAGGCCCAAGTACCAGTGCCTACATCCGCTTTGAGGGCTGATTCAACCTGGAACCAGCCTTTCATGCCGCCACCTACGTTATCCTCGCCCTTGAACCCGACATAAGAGTTGGGATCGTCAATCTGCTGCTGGCTCACTATATCTGGTCCAAGAGTATTAATGATATCACCGGACGCGCCGCCGGCTTGGGTGGCGCCTTTCCCCGATACGGTTTCGGCCTGCAAATAAAGTTTGCCATATACGTTGACGTTGGCGGTGTCGGCGTTGACCCCGGCCGAGGCCCCCGCCAACGCGCTCGTTACCGCTACAGCAAGTAGTTTCTTGTTCATTAATACTTCCCCCTATCGAAGGTTAGTCATCACAAAACGCCCTTGCGGGCCCCTGTAAACACATAACTGCTTCCTAAATCCGTTTTTACTGAGACCTTGCCCGCAACCGTCTATGGCCACAGTCTCCCCCCATCTTCTTCTTCATGAGGGCGCTCGTTTCCTCTGGTTCCGCTATGTGGGATGAAAAAGCGGACTTATCTCTAGCAAAACTATCAAGCACATCTTTAAGTGTCAAGCAAAATTTCCTTTATTTTTCGCGCGCTTGTGGCTTAATTTTATGCGCTTTTGCTGGTTTTGGGCGGCAATTGGGCGAGCTCGGCCTGGTACGCCTCGTCCATATGCGGTTTTAACCCGCGTTTTTTCAGCGCCTCGGCAAAGGTTTTTCTTATTACCTGCGCCTCATCGGCGTAATCGATCTGGTCGCCGCCCAGGCGTTTGCTGATCCATGCCTTCGGCACGCCCTGGGCATTGCGGATCGACACCACTTCGTGCTTAAACGCCAAATAGCGCGCCGCGGTCGTGCCGGTATTGAAGTGTTGGTGGAACCACAGATTCGGCGGCACGATCATGCTGCCTTCCTGCCATTCGTAGCGCTTCGGGGTGTCGCCCTCGGGCCACATCATGCTATAGCCGTCGCCGCTCATGACAATGACGTGCGCTCCCGGCCCGTGGGCATGCGCCTTTTTATAAGTGCCTATCGGGAATTGGGAGATATGGCTGTTCATGGAGCCCTTGGCCATGCTGAAGCGGATATGGCCGCCGCCGGCGCCGCGCTCCTTGGCGCTGACCAAGGGCAAATTAACCGCGTCGGCGACAAAATTGGTGTCCAGCAGCAGCCCTTTCTGCTCGCCGTTGTTGCTGAAATAATCCGGCTCGCCTTGAAAGCGGTTGGTGAAATCGTAAGCGGTGTTGAAGATGAACCGCTCATCTTCGTATAAATTAATCACCACCGGCCCATTGGTCACCGCGACATAGCGCGCCGGCTCCTTGCCGGAACCGTTGAAATGCTGATGCCAGGCATTGATCGGAATCGCAAACAACGCGCCCGCCTTCCATTCGAACGTGACCCGCTTGCCTGCGTCATTCCAAACACTGGTGGAGCCTCTGCCGTCCAGGACATAAATCATTTCTTCAAACAACTGCCGTTGCGGCTCCAGTTTTTTGCCCGCGGGAATCTCGCAGACATAACAATCGTTGGAGGTGCGCGAGGCTTCGTGGTTGACGTAAACCCCGTATCCGCCGCGCCGGGGCCAGGGTTTCAATTCAACCGTGTGCAGATTGGGAATATAGTGGGCGCTGATGATATCCAGCCCTTGTTTGCGCACCCACCTTGTATACGGGGAATCTTTTTCGGTGGCGAATTTTTTCGCGAGTTCTTCTGAAACGACAGCGTCTTTTGCCATTACGTATTTCCTGTTTCTAAATGTAATCGGTTCTGCTTATTTTTGGATCATAGCCGCTCCACGCCGGGCATACAAGTCGGCATTCCGTTAAATGGAAAAGTGGATTGGTGGATTCGCTACGCTTAATCCACCCTACCCAAAGCCAGGATAGTAGGGTGGGTTAGGCGCGAAGCGCCATAACCCACCGCCAGAATTACCCAAACATTTATACCTTCGAATAAAGTTCGTTACTTTGGCTGCTTAGTAATTATCTCCGAATATAGTCGGCTCCATTTTTGATTCTCATCGAGTATGATCGCCGGATCGATAAGCGTAAGCGGCGTCTTGCTGAAGGGTGTTTGGATTTTTTGGCTTGTAATCGTGAAATCCCGTTTCGCTAAAATTTCTTGTCCATCGCTGATCATGAAATCATAAAATAATACCGCCGCATACGGGTGCGGCGCTTGCTTTGAAACCGCCAAGCCATTGGCGCGCGCGATCGCCGGCGGCATCACAAACCAATTAAGCGGCGCGCCTTTTCGCTTCACCTGCTCGGCAGTGAAGTTAAACACGGTCAACGCGAGCGGCACTTCGCCGGAAGCAACCAGGTTGGTCAAGAGCGTGTGGCCTTTGCGCACCGACAGGCCGTTGGTCGCGACGATGCCCCTGAACAGCTTAATGCCTTTGTCTTCTCCCAATTCTTTCAGCAGCGCGGCAAACCAATCCAAATCCTCCGCCTCGATGCCCAAACGCCCTTTCCACTTGGGATCAAGCAAGTCCTGATAAGTTTTCGGTAGCTCTTCTTTCTTAACCTTATTGGTGTTGTAGGCATGGACAAAAACATTGAGCCGCGTGCCCACCCATGCTTTATGCGGCAACACCGCCTGAGGAATCAGGTCGTTAAAATAAGGCGACCTTACCGGCTGCAACAGCTGCTCGCGATGCAGAGATTCCAGTTGGGGTCCGTTGTTTTCCACGATATCAAAGTCAAACCGCCCGGCCTGCGCCTCGGCGATAATTCTCTGCACCACCTTTTCCGAACTCGCCCGCCAGGTTTTAACTTTAATTCCATATTTTTTCTCAAACGCCCGGGTAAGCGCCGCCATATCTTCCACCGTCAAGGAAGTATATAAATTTAATTCACCTTCTTTTTTCGCACCCGCGGCTAAACGCTGCGCACGATCGACGCCTTCGTACCCGGCAATTGCCGCGAGTGCAGAGCTTTCCTTACTCGATTGCGCTGATGCGGGAATGAAACTTTGCAATAAAACCAGGAATAGGAATGTATAAACTTTTATTAAAGAAGAATTCAAGTGAAAAACTTCGCCATCAATACTTCTTTGGCCACTTCTTGCAGCGTTACCTCGCGCGGCAGCACGACCGTAGCCGCTCTCACCCTTTGTGCAGCCGCATCCAAGCCCGGCGGATGTATCCCTTCCCGGTTAGCCAGGGCGGTCTTCAGCAACCGCTGCCGCATCATGATAATGCCGTTATCGCTCGAAACCAGATGCTCTTTCGTCCGGTCTTGAATCGGCCCCATGCTTTCCTGTACCGCGGCATCCTGCACCGACACTTCTTCGATGCCGCTGAAAGTCTTTTTCTGCTTTTGCGCTACGCGGTCGAGGAGATAATCGTTGTCTTTGTTGGCAAGTGGACGATAGGTGCCGGAAATATATTGCACATGGATACCCTTGCCCGCGCGCATCGCTTCCAGTTCTTGCCCTGTCAGCGGCCGGTCGGGGTGATAATCCATACTCCAGGTCCAGCAGTTCTCGTCGTCGATCGGCACCCAGGCATGGCCGCCCATTGGATTTCCCTCATAGGGAGGAAACAGATTGTACCAAGGCATCAACCACTGGGTGACACGCCAATGGTATTTATTCCCTTCCGCATTTCTTCTGGTGGTAATGTACAAACCGCCGGGCGATTCCATAGGGATAAATTTTGGATGTGGATCCGCCTTAATATAAACCAGGCTTTCGCTATCCCGTTTCAACAGCGGATCCTCGCCTACCGAATACTTATGCAGAAAAAGCGAATGAATGGAGTCGAACCCCCCCTCCATCGCCTGCAGATAATTGCACTCTTGCAGCCGTTTAGAGACAAACCGCTGGTCAGCCGGGACCGTCGCCCACTCCAACGCCGGGAGCGCGGGTTTCAGTTCCGGCGGCCCCATATACGCCCAGATCACCCCGCCCTGTTCCACACAGGGGTAGGCTTTGAG
>DATGVQ010000077.1:0-26700 GCA_035300145.1 Acidiferrobacterales bacterium
TAGAACCGCTTATAGATGGTTTGAAACCATAATCTGTTCAAAGCGCGCTGAGCCTTATCCTAGCGCCGGATATGGTATGATACATAGAGTTTAACTTAAGGTGACGATGAATATTCTCACGGTAAACGATTTATTCGGCGCACAACAACTCCCTCTCCAACTAAAATGGCTTGCCGGATATACCGGCAAAGACCGATTGCTTGAGGGCGCGGCCGCCAAATTTCCCGGCATGGCGCTGGTTGGGCATCTGAATTTTGTGCATCCCAACCGTATCCAGGTAATCGGTTCGGCGGAAGTGAATTATCTGAGTAAATTGAATAAAGACGAGCGCAGCAACGCGATCCGCGACTTATTCGCCTGCGAGACCTCGGCCGTGGTGATTGTGGCAAACAATGAAGAGATCGCTCCTGATTTAGTGCAAGAATCGGAAACGTCCGGCCTGCCGCTGTTTTCTTCCCCCCTGCCGAGTCCCCGGATAATCGACGACCTTCAATATTATTTGACGCGGGCGCTGGCGGCGCGGGTGACGCTGCACGGCGTTTATATGGAAGTAATGAGTATGGGGGTGTTTCTTACCGGACAAAGCGGCATCGGAAAAAGCGAGCTCGCGCTTGAGTTGCTTAGCCGCAATCACCGACTGATCGGCGATGATGCGATCGAATTCTCACGCGTCGGACCTAACGTACTGGAAGGGCATTGTCCGGAGACATTATCTGATTTTCTCGAGGTGCGCGGGCTCGGCATTCTCAACGTGCGCGCCATGTTCGGCGAAACCGCCGTTAGACGTGAAAAAATCCTGCATTTAATCATCCGGCTGGAAGAATTGAGCGGCCATACCGGCGATATTGACCGCCTGCAAACTGAACAAAAAACCCGCGCCATCCTTGGGATTGAAATCCCGGAAGTGGTGCTGTTCGTCGCCCCCGGACGCAACCTGGCGGTGTTAGTGGAAGCGGCGACCCGCAATCATATTTTACGCCTGCGCGGCATTAACCCGCTTGATGAATTCATCAAAAAACAACAAGCCGATATGGCTAAAACCTCTTTTTAAATGAGTTTTTTTATTGTCAGCGGCCTGTCTGGTTCGGGTAAAAGTATCGCCCTGCAGGCCCTGGAAGATATGGGTTTTTATTGCATCGATAATCTGCCCGCCGCGTTACTTCCCCACTTTGCCAAACAAGTTATTACTACAAAAGCGGATAATTTTAAAAATGCGGCGGTAGGGATAGACGCGCGCAACCGCTCGTTCCTCGACGCGGTGCCGCAAAGCCTGGATGAGATCAAGTCCTTAGGTCTCAAATACCGGATCATATTTCTTGAGGCGGAAGAGTCGGTATTGGTAAAACGCTTTAAGGAAACCCGCCGCAAGCACCCGCTTACCGATAAGGAAACTCCGTTGCTGGAAGGTATACGTTTGGAAAAAACGTTACTTGAACCGCTCGCCTTTGGCGCCTCCAGGCGCATCGATACCACCCATACCGGCCCGCAGGAATTGCGCCATTTGATCCACGATTTCGCCCGTGGCGAAGACACCGAAGGCATGACGGTATTGTTTGAATCTTTCGGTTATAAACATGGGACGCCTTTGGACGCAGATTATGTGTTTGACGTGCGCTGCCTGCCCAATCCTTATTGGCAATCGGAATTGCGCAAATTCAGCGGCCTTGAGGCGCCTGTCATCGCATTCCTGGAACAACATGAATTAGTCAACACCATGTTTGAACAACTATGCAAATTTCTGGAAGACTGGTTGCCCTGCTTCGAGCGCGAATACCGCAGTTATATTACCATCGCGCTCGGCTGCACCGGCGGGCAACATCGTTCAGTCTATTTAGTACAGAAACTTGCCGACTATTTTTCTAAAAAAGGCCTAAAGACTCAAATTAGGCATAGAGAACTCACATGATAGGCATACTTATTCTTGCGCAAAAAGATATCGGGAGGGGATTTATCTATGCGGCCGAACACGTGCTAGGGCAGTGCCCGCCGCAACTCGACGTCTTACCCGTGAATTATGACCAACCGCCTGAGCAGCTGGCTCAATTGCTGCAGCAATACATTACAAAATTGGACCAGGGGCAGGGCGTGCTTATCCTTACTGATATTTATGGCGCAACCCACACTAACGTTGCCTGTCGTTTCTTAAAGAAGAACCATATTGAATTGATCGCCGGGCTTAATTTGCCGATGTTGATCCGTATACTTAACTATCGTAACCTAGATTTCCCTGGCCTCATTGATAAGGCCTTAAGCGGCGGCACTGAGGGCATAGTACTCGCTACCAGCGGTTCAAAAATTGCCGAGATACGCTGATGAAATGCCGCTTAATTATAATCAATAACAAATTGGGTATGCATGCGCGCGCTTCGGCAAAATTCGTAAGCCTGGCGGCGGAGTTTAAAAGCGAGATTACGCTGGCGCGCGCCGGACGACAGGTGAACGCCAAAAGCATCATGGGCATCATGATGCTGGCGGCGGGAAAGGACACTGAACTGGAATTGTGTGCTGATGGAAACGATGAAGAACGGGCGATGGAGGTCCTTTGCAAGCTGATTGAGGGCCGTTTTGGAGAGAATGAATAAATGCTTGCTCTTTATGGTAAAGGCACAAGTAAAGGGATTAGTATCGGCAAGGCGTATGTATTAAAACGCAACCGGCCGGACATCCCCGAATACGCCTTGCCGTTACACTTAATTGATGAAGAAGTGGAGCGCTTTCTTCAGGCGGTTGAGGCGGCGCGTCACCAACTCCAGCAAATACGCAACCACATCCCGCCGAACGCGCCGGCGGAAACCGCCAGCTTCCTCGATACCCATCTGCTTATTTTAGAAGACGCCATGATCTCCGAGGCGCCGATCGCAACTATCCGCGAGCGCCAGTGCAACGCCGAGTGGGCGCTTAAAACACATAGCGATTTGTTGTTGCAAGTATTCGACCAAATGCAAGACCCGTATTTTCGCAGCAGAAAAACCGATGTGAATCAGGTTGTGGAGCGGGTGCTGCGCAATCTGCTCATGCCGGAGGATGAAAAAAACGATCAGATGTTAGGCAACCTCGATGGCTATATCGTGGTGGCAAACGATCTCACACCCGCCGACACCGTTATCTTGAAGCACAAACGCATCAGTGCGTTCGTCACGAGTTTAGGCGGGCCGGTTTCGCACACGGCGATTATAGCCCGCAGCCTGGGAATACCCGCCATTGTCGGCGTACATGGCGCAACCCAATATATCCGCAACAATGATGAATTGATCGTGGACGGCAAACATGGCGCTGTCCTTATCGGCCCGGAAAAAAATATCGTTGCCGAATACCGTAAACGCCAAAAAGAGATAGAGCGGTTTCGCAAAGAACTGCATGCGTTAAAAGCGAGCGAATCGGTCACGCGCGATGGTCATTCCGTCACATTGCTCGCCAATATTGAACTGCCTGAGGATATTAAAGCCGTGCAACAAGCGGCGGCGGCCGGTATCGGCCTGTATCGGACCGAATTTCTTTTTATGAACCGCGCACAGCCCCCGGACGAAGAAGAGCAATTCCGGGCGTATATGAAAGTTATTCAGACATTATCCGATAAACCCATCACTATTCGCACGCTGGATTTAGGCGCGGACAAACAAGTGGATGGCGGCCGCAACAATATGGTAACCACCATTAATCCTGCCATGGGTTTGCGCGCCGTGCGCTTATGCCTGCACGACCCGGCGCTGTTTCGGCCGCAATTGCGCGCCATACTGCGCGCCTCGGCGCACGGGCAGGTCCGCATGATGATCCCCATGCTTTCCAACCTGGACGAAATTTTTCGCGTGTTGGAGCTCATCAAGGAGATTAAGGCGGAATTGGAGCAAGAAGGTAAAGAGTTTGATCCGCGGATGGCGGTAGGCGGTATGATCGAGGTGCCGGCGGCGGCGATCGCGGCGGATCTTTTCGCCTCCTCGTTGGATTTCTTGTCCATCGGCACCAACGATCTTATTCAATACACGCTCGCCATTGATCGTGTGGATGACGCCGTGAACTATCTTTACGATCCGCTCCATCCATCCGTGCTCCGGTTAATCGCCATGACTATCCAGGCGGGAAAATCCGCCGGCATCCCGGTGGCGATGTGCGGGGAAATGGCGGGCGATACGCGTTATACCCGCTTATTACTCGGCCTCGGGCTGAACGAATTCAGCATGCACCCTTCCCTGGTATTGGAGGTAAAAAAAGTGGTGCGCGAAAGCATGCTTAGCCGCTTGCAAGAATTTGCCCGCGAGCTCATGCAAATCCGCGACACCCGCGCGCTGCACGCCTTTGTCGATGGCATGAACGAAAAACTGGGATCGGAGCAACCCGCCTCTCTTTCCAAGGCCGAGAAAAACTAAGGAATCTCTGTTAAGTCAGAGGTTCCTGCGGTACAAAGTGCGATTTTTGCTTTTCTTCATTTTTCAATCCCTTACGTGATCGAAAAATCTGTCGGGAACAGATTTTCGCGCCAGCCCCGCAGGGGTGAGGCGCAGGGAGGCGCCGAGCAAAAATGGCGGTACATCCCTATACCGCGACGGGCAGGAAGCCCAAGTGCCGTGCCCTACAGGGAAGTAGTAATGCCGCGGGAGGCGGGGACGCCGGGAGCGGCCGTAGCGCCGGGATGCGCAAGAGCGGCCACCGCAGGTTGTTGAAAAACAGAGTTTTTCAACAACCTGCTAAATAAACTCGTCGTCGCCGAATTATCTTCGATAAGGATTTTTAGGCGGGGGTGGACCGACTTCTTGCGTCTGGCTTTGCTGGAACGGGTAAACAAATGTCCGGGTATTATCTTCCACCATGGCAATAAAACTTTTGTATTTTAATTTGTTCGCATTAAACCCTTCAGCGGTGCGCGGAGTGAAGGTCTCTTTAAGCACCGATAAGGCGGTAATCTTTTTAAGGCGAAACGGGCGCCAGAAGGGTGTCGGTCTACCGCCCGATGAGTAGCCGCGGGTTTGGTAGCCATCCACCACCATTTCTCCATTCTCGTCGGTGTAAATCGCGTGCGGCTCAAAAATACGGATTTGATGCTGGTCGCGATAACGGATCGCCACACAACGCTTTTCATTTACCGCCGTTGTCAATAATTGCAAAATGTTTTGCATCATACTTGCGATCTCAATACGGGATTTTTTGGACTCAAGTAGTAGTATCGACAACAAACCGAAGGCGTCCAAAGTCTCCGGATAAGTGGTCATTTTTGGCCCATGATCGGTAGTAAGGAAAAGAATCCAACGACGCCGGTAACTGTGGTCAAGGCGACGGTATAAGCGCCGGGTCGGTGCCGAATCTCCGCAACAGCAACGGCAAGAGCACGCCGCGAGCAGATTGATCATCGTAGCGGCGCCGATAGCTACGCCCAGCATATAAGTGCCGTAGGCGAAAAAAGCCACTGTTCCCACCGCCACCGCCCAAATAAGGCCATTAAGAAAGCCGACCGCCGGTTCTTTAATCAACACCCTAAAAGCATTGATGCCGCTGATCTGCCCTAAGGCGATGCCAGGATCACGACAGTCGAGGTCTGTTCTAGCAGATTGTTGAAAAAGTCCATCCGTGGCCTTTTTGATTCGGACCTTTCTTCGCTTTGCAGTCCCTGCGCGCTCGATCACCTTCCATGGCGAACCCGCTCAGCGGGAGGAAGGTCCACCGGACCTTCCTCTAATTCCGCCTCGCCCTTATACCGCGACGGGCAGGAAGCCGCGGGAGGTGGGACGGAGGGCACGGCCGAGCGCAGGCGACCCACAGGGACGTGGGAAGGTAGGGCAACGCCGGGAATGGTATTGCGCGAAACTGCGGCCGTTCGGACTTGACTACACGAAACGGTGCTTCAAATGCATGATGTCTCGATAGGGAATAACCCCAAGAATCTTATTTTCGCTATCAGTTACCGGGATCGCCCTGAAACTATAGCGGGAAAAAGCCTCCGCGGTTTCCAGTAACGTGTCTTGTGGGTTCAGACTGACCACGCTGCTGGTCATAATATCCTTTACTGTATCCTCATAGTTCGCTTGGAGTAGCTCCTTCAGATCTACCACGCCCAAAAGTTCCTCGTTTGGGCTTACAACGTAAATGTACATGATCACATCCTTGTCCTTTGCCACTTCCCGGTATTGATCGAGTATTTGTTGAACCTTAGTTTCAGGTGGCACTTCGATAAAGCGACGAGTGATAAAATTTAAGATATTTTCTTCTTGCTTATCGATCAGGAACTCGACTTTTCGCGCATACTCTCTGTCTATCAATTTTAAAATATCGTCCGCATCGGCAGCGGGCAGGATCGCTAGGATATCGGCGGCTTGAGCGGGGGTCATGTTGTTAATCAGCTCCGCTGCCCGCTCCTTTTTGATCGATGAAATGAGATCTCGCTGGACGCGCGGCTCGGCTTCTTCCAGAGTATCCGCAGCCCGTTCGGTTTCGAGTTGACTGAAGACAGCGACACGCTGTGCATGATCGAGTTCCTCTAGAATATCGGCAAGATCAACCGGGTTGATGTCCGCTAACTTTTCCTTCAACACCTTTAGCTTCACTTGCCCGGAAAAGCTGCCGATATGTTCCGGCAGGGGCTGAATGTAGGCCCAGGATAGCGATTCTTCTTTAAATCTGTTCGTAAAGAAATTAGCAAGCCATTTGAGTCTCATCCTCCGGAGTAATCCGTACCGGCTGAAGTCCACCTCGCTGGCGTAGAGCTTATCGTTACGTACAGCCATTTTAACGTCGTAAACGACTTCGACCTCATTGTCGTCAAGATCAAGCACCTTTTTATCTAAGATATAATCTCGCAGCAGGATATTCGACTTGTCTGGTTCTTTTTCGTATTGCTCGATGCCCTCTAAATGGACACAGATTTGTTTATCCTCGATGGCCGACACTTTATCCCATGGTACAAGCAGGGAGCGGTGTCCGAAAGCGCGTGACACAATGAGATGAGTGACTTCAGGCAATTTTCCAGTTTCGGCAATGATCATGTCGTCGAGCCTGCCTATACGCAGCCTCCCTGAGACTACTTTTCTTCTGATAATCTCAGTCAGAAAGAAGCTATCTTTTGTCACGGTAACCATCGGTCTCTCTCGTTTGGAGTTTATTTAAGGAGCGTGATGAATTTGAAAACAAGTAAGCCTACCAGAATCAGGAGGTAGATTCTTAAAAACATCAAGGAAATTTTAACCGCCATCGACATCTCTATTTTCGGCGTAGAATATTTTTTATTAATTTCGCTTATCTTTGCCCAATGGCGCCGGAAGTATTTGAACATGTCTTATTTCTTCTAGAACAGGTTTGGAAATATCACGCTGATTCCGTACAGTGTGGACAGTACGACGATGGCGGCGATAATGAAGCCGCCGATACTGTTTTGCGTCGGAGTGTTGGTATACCCTCCCATCGTTTTTTTATCATTTAACAGCAGGATCAGAAATACCAGCGCGGCCGGCAAGAGCGTGACCGCAATAACCTGGACGAACAGCGTGATTAAGACAAGCGGGGCATTCGGAATCAAAACGACCAGGCCGGCGGTGATCAGGGTGAGGAAGTAATTCACGTAAAACCAGGGCGCTTCCTTGATTTTATTATTAAGTGAGTGCGCCCAGCCGAAGATTTCCCCAAACGCCCACGAGCTGGCCAATGAAATGCAAATCGCGCCCAGGAGCCCGGCATCGAACAACCCTATCGCCATGATGGCGCCAAGATGTTTACTGGTGTTCATCAGAAATTCTGATGCTTGTGCTGCGCTTTCAATATCAACCCCCCTCAGCACGGTTCCGGTGACAATGACGATAAAAATCGCCACCGTGACCGTGAGGGCGGAACCCAAGAAAGTATCGAATCTTTCCCAGGGAATGTCCTTTTCCGCTATTCCCTTATCCACCACCGCGCTTTGCTGAAAGAACAGCATCCAGGGGGCGATTGTCGTTCCGATGTTTGCCATTAAGAAGAAGAAAAGGTCGGCATTAAAACCACCGGGGAGGTTGGGAATCAATCCACTGTGAAGGATAGAAGACAGGGGTGGGTTTACCATGAACGCGCCAGGAATGTAGATTAGATTGAGCGCGCAAAATAACAGGGTGATCTTCTCCCACGTCCAATAGCGGCCGTTCACGACAATGACTCCCATGAGAATGCATACACCGATCACAGTCAGGTAAGGAGGGACGCCGAAGATTTTGAGTGCCGCTGTCATTCCGATGAATTCGGTGACTAATGTCAGCCAGTTGACCAGCATCAGATCAAGCAGCGAGAACCAGCCCCAGAATGCACCGAAGCCATCGAAAATGGCTTCTGCATGCCCCCGTTTGGTTACAGCACCGAGGCGAACGGTCATCTCCTGGACGTAATAGGCGACAGGAATCAGGAGGAGTAGAAACCAGATCAGGTTATAACCGTATTTGGCTCCGGTGGCCGCATAGGTTGTTATTCCGCCAGCGTCGTTATCCGCAACCATCACCACAATGCCGGGGCCGGCGATAATAAAATACAGCCGAATCGCTTTCCATACCTTGCGGAATTGGTAATAGGCCCTCGGGAAGAAAGTCAGTTGCGCCATAGTAGGCTTTGCTCTTTTTGCCTGTAACAATACCTTACTGAGCTATCATCCTGCGCTAGATGGCGAGTGATAAACACGTATTAGAAAGCGACGCGCAGTTCAGCCAGAAATGCGCGCATCATCGGCCCTAGACTTATCCAGGACTCTGAGAATTTTCTTCAAACAGTCAGGCTGTTTACGTGCTTTTGCCACGGGCAGATTTTTTAGCTTGTTAACTCTCGAAGCCAAGAATCCTTCTCAGAACGCCCACCTTGGCCGGCTTCTCTTTATGTTAAGGCCGACCCATGATGGGGCTGTCTTAACTTTTAGCGACGCACAACAACCATGAGTTTAAAAGGTATGGACAAAATCGGAAAGCTATTTTATGGAGAAAATTTATTTTTGTGAGGAAAAAACAGAATCAGCTGAAAGTGCTACTCTTACTTACCGGCCACCATCATATTGGCGATCAGAATCGAGCCGGCGCGAATACTGCCGCGAGCATCGATATCGTTACCCACCTCGCTGATCTGCATAAACATATCCTTGAGATTACCGGCAATCGTAATTTCCTCAACCGGGTACTGGATTTCACCGCCCTCGACCCAAAAGCCAACGGCGCCGCGGGAATAATCCCCGGTTACCGTATTCACGCCAAAACCGATCAATTCGGTCACCAATAAGCCGGTATCCATTTGTTTCAGCAATCCGGGCAGATTATGGCTGCCCGGCTGTATGGTGAGATTATGCACACCGCCGGCATTGCCGGTAGTTTGCAACCCGAGTTTGCGCGCCGAGTAGCTATCCAATACGTAACCCAGCAAGACGCCTCCTTTTACTAAATCACGAGCGGCAGTCGCCACGCCTTCGTCATCAAACGGGGCGCTGCCGAGCGCCTTTTTTAAGTGCGGCTGCTCAAAAATATGTACGAAAGGCGAAAAAACCTGCTTGCCCGCGTGATCGAGCAGAAACGAGGCGTGGCGGTACAAGCTGCTGCCGCGAATCGCAGTGACGAAATGCGCCAATAGACTGGAAGCGATCGGCGCCTCGAAGATGACCGGGGTTGCACACGTCGCTAACTGGCGCGCGCCTAAACGGCGCAGGGTACGGGTGGCCGCCATGCCGCCCACCTGCGCGGGGGTTTCCAGCTCACTGGGGTCACGCGCCACCGTATGCCAATAATCGCGTTGCATACCCCGGCTGTCTTGACCGATCACCGCACAGCTTAAATTGTGGCGCGTGCTGGCGACAGAACCGATAAAGCCATGGCTATTTCCGTAGGCATCCAAGCCTTGATGCGTATAGACAGTAGCGCCTTCCGAATTAGTGATGCGCGCATCTGCCTGCCTGGCGACGTCTTCCGATTCATGTGCGAGCGCAATCGCCCGCTCCACATCCACCTTCCAAGGGTGATAAAGCGCCAAATCAGGGATATTTTTTGCCAGGCGCTCGGTATCGGCCAATCCGGCACAGGCATCCTCGGCGGTATATTTCGCAATGGTGCAAGCGGCACGCACACTGTCGCGGACGGCCGCGGGGCTAAAATCTGAAGTGCTGGCGCTGCCGCTTCTTTTACCGAAGTAAACCGTTACACTCAGGCCCTTGTCGCGATTGTGCTCCACGGTTTCCACCTCGCCCAGGCGCACCGTCACGGCTAACCCTTGGCCGGTGCCGATATTCGCTTCGGCTGCGCTCGCTCCCTGGCTTTTGGCTTCTTCTAAGATCTGTTCAACCAATTGCACCAACTGTTGCTCGGACTCATTTGTAGCCTGCGAAGGTGAGAGAGCGCCCATCGGATTATTCCGTTCCGCCTACCGTTAACCCATCGATCTTGAGCGTCGGTTGACCCACTCCAACCGGTACGCTTTGCCCGTCCTTACCGCAGGTGCCGACGCCGGTATCCAGCTGCAAATCGTTACCCACCATCGTGACCCGCGTGAGCACATCCGGGCCATTGCCGATTAAAGTCGCACCTTTCACCGGGCGCCCGATCTTGCCGCCTTCAATCAAATACGCCTCGCTTGCGGAAAACACAAACTTGCCCGAGGTAATATCCACCTGCCCGCCGCTGAAATTAACCGCATACAGACCTTTGTCGACCGAGGCGATGATCTCCGCGGGATCATAGCCGCCGGCAAGCATATAGGTGTTGGTCATGCGCGGCATCGGCAGATGCGCATAGGACTCGCGCCGGCCGTTGCCGGTGGACGCCACACCCATCAACCGCGCATTAAGCGTATCTTGCATATAGCCTTTAAGAATACCGTTTTCAATCAAAATTGTTTTCTGGGTAGGCGTACCTTCATCGTCAATATTCAATGACCCGCGCCGATTAACGAGGGTGCCGTCATCCACCACCGTGCATTGCTCCGAAGCCACTTTCTCGCCGATACGGCCGGAAAACGCCGAGGTGCCTTTCCGATTGAAGTCCCCTTCCAACCCGTGGCCGATCGCCTCATGTAATAAAATGCCGGGCCACCCCGGGCCTAATACGACTTGCATGGTGCCGGCGGGCGCCGGGCCGGCCGCGAGATTGACCAGCGCCTGGCGTACCGCCTCGCGCGCAAACCCAAGCGCGGTGTCTTGATCGATAAAATACTGATACGCGTAACGTCCGCCGCCGCCAGCGCTGCCCTGTTCGCGCCGGCCATTGTGCTCGGCGATCACCGTGACATTCAACCGCACCAACGGCCGAATATCGGCGGCCAGCGTGCCGTCGCTGCGCACAATCAGCACCACTTCCTGGCTTCCAGACAGACTCGCCATCACTTGCTTTACCCGCGCATCCTGTTTGCGCGCCTCCACCTCAACCTGTTCCAGCAGCAGCACCTTCTCGGCATCGGCCAGGCTTGCAAGCGGATCCAACGGTCCATATAAACGTAGATTACCGCCGCTATACCGGCGGGCCGGGATTTTCGCTTCGCCGCCCTTCTCGTTTGGTGGATTCTTTCCTGCTCGTTGGGTAATCGCGCGCGCGGCGGCGGCGGCGTCCATTAACGCCGGCAACAGAATGTCATCGGAGTAGGCAAAACCGGTCTTCTCGCCACTGACGACGCGTAAACCCACGCCCTGTTCGATATTACGGCTGCCGGATTTTACTTGCCCTTCTTCCAGCGACCAGGATTCGTAGCGGCTGTACTGGAAGTACAGATCGGCATAATCCACCGCGCGGCCGAGCATGCGGCCCATTAGCTGGTCGAGCTCGTTATCGCCGATGCCGGCCGGCTGCAATAAAGATCGTTTTACCTGTTCAAGCATGCCTTCTCGTTTAGTAGATTTACTCCTGCCTGTCTGCATAAATTCTCCGGTGATGAATGCTGGGGAGGCTGTCTCGCACTTGCCGCAAACGTTTACGGTCAAACTCGGCAATAACAAACCCAGAGCCGCGCGCAAGCCGGTCCAAGACCTCGCCCCAAGGATTAACAATCATGCTGTCACCGAAGGTTTCACGACCGTTGACATGATAGCCGCCCTGCGCCGCGGCAATCACATAGGCGAGATTTTCAATCGCACGAGCGCGCACCAGGACTTCCCAATGCGCCTTACCGGTCACGGCGGTAAACGCCGACGGCAAGGTAAAAACCTCGGCGCCGTCATCAAGCATGCGCCGGAATAATTCGGGAAAACGCAAATCGTAGCAAACTGCCAACCCCAAACGCCCGAGCGGCGTATCGACTACAACGGTTTTATTGCCCGGCTCGAACGCTTTGGATTCATTATAGCGTTCACCATTCTCCAGCGCCACGTCGAACAGGTGCATCTTGTCATAACGCGCCACCAGTTCACCCTTGTCGTTCAGCAATAAACACGCCGCGCGCACCTTGTTCGGTTGTTCCGCTCGCAGTGGAATCGTGCCAGCGACCAGCCAGATGCCATATGTACGCGCTTGTTGGGCGAGAAAACCCTGAATCGGCCCCTCTCCTTCCGTTTCCGCGATCTGCAATCGATCGGCCTCGCGCATCGGCATGAGCGCAAAATTTTCCGGCAAGACGACTAAAGCGGCCCCTGCCGTCGCCGCCCTATCAATCAAGCGGGCGGCTTCAGTCAAATTAGCGCTCACATTCGGTCCCGAAGCCATTTGTACCGCAGCGACCTGCATGAAGTCTTCCTCCTTCCTGTTTAACAAATTATTTACTAACGGGTTCCTTGATCGTCTTTTGAATCGTCGGGCTTTGCCATGGGCCGTTCACGCTATAAACCAAGCGCGTGCCCTTGGCGATTTCTTTTTTCAGCAATTTTTGGAGGAGCCACACACCCGCCGCCCCTACCGGCCCGCCCAGCCACCAGCCCCCGGTAGTGAGGCCGCCTAACCGCGGACTCACACTCACCTCAAGATCAAAATCTTCGGCGACAATACCAGCACGCCCGCTGATATGGATATCGGCCGAAGGCCCCTCAACCGTTATGCCGGTGGTATAAGCGTTGCCGCGTTCTACCACGACATTGCCTTTGACCTTGTCAAACGCAAAGCCTTTACCGAAAATGTTGCTGAAATCCAGCGTTAAGTAACGCGTGATGGAGCGTATATCCAGCACGCCTAGCAGCTTACCGGCCCCTTGCTTAACATTGAGGAAGCGTCCATCCTCGGCGGATAACCCGATTTTGGCGTTCAGACTAGCGAAACTGAAGTCCGCCGGAGCGCCGTCCCAGGCGAATGAGGCCTTCAGCTTGGTGTTGCCTCCTGCTACCTGGTCGGGAACGCCGAACGCCGTTAATGTCAGGCCCGCATTGGTGCTGTTAAGCTCCGCTTCTAAATTGGTTGCCTGCCGCCCACGGTTAATAGTCCAGTCACCCTTTAAAAACAAGTTCATTTCCGGCCGTGACAATACCAGATGGCGTATTTTCCAGCCCTGTTCGACGGGCGCGGCCCAGAAGCTCAGCTTGCCCAATTGCCACTTCCCCGCCTGAAAAGATTGGCTGCGGATGCTCACTGTCGGCAGCGCGCGCGGGTCGCTAAACGAGCTGGTAGTGCCGGGAAGCTTTTCCGGCAAGATTAGATAGTCCAGATTCAATTGAATTAAAGGCTCCGCGTTTGACAATGGCAAATAGATCTGCCCGCCGAAGGCAGCGCCCTTAAGCGTTCCATTCCAGCCCGACGGCTCTTTATTCAGGTCTGCGCTGAGCTTGCCGTATCTGCGATGTAAAACATCGAGCCCGCCGAAGTCAGCGCTGATGCGGGTAAAAATATCCAGCGAAAACGACGGCTTTGTTTCCCCCACCGGCTGGGATTTAACGTAGTTCAGCCAGCGATCGGCGTCCAGGTAAGGCAAACCGATATGAAAATGCAGTCCCGGTTTATCCGGTAACTCATAGTTACCGCTGCCGATATTTACCCGCGCCTTGGTTAAACTCCATGTATCGGCCTGCTTTTCCAGCCCAAATTTAGCGAATAACCGGTCGCCGACAACCAAATCCAGAACCTGGCTTCCCGGCCCGCGCGTCTCCGTCTTTAACACCAGCTTCATGGGTTTGCCGGCCGGCTTATCCAGCGGCGGCGGCAGTGTAAACGCCATATTCTGCAGATCAGCCTCTAATTGCACATTATTCTGCTGCTTACTCACTTGCACAACAGCGTTCCAGGGAGCCTCGCCGGTAAATGCGCCGGCCGCGGGCGCGAACGTTTTTTCCAGGCCGGCGCCGGTGATATTACCGGCTATACGGATTAAGGTTGTCGTCACCGGCTGCGGCTTCTGGGGTATAATTTGCAGCTTGGTATCGCCGCCTAGCCATTGCGCCTGTAACTGCCCGCTGCTGGCGCCCGACTCAGTAAAGGCCAGATTTCCCTGAATGTGGTCGACCGCCAGGTTTTGCCAAGGCAAATGTAAATCGGCATTAAAAAAGCGATATTCGCCGGTGAGCCGCACGGCTTGCGGATTACCGAGCGGGACGGCGATATCTAAACCGAGCGAACCATTACCCGCGCCTTGGAAACCGGTTGGGAACAGAGCCGGCCATTTGCCGGTTTCTCGCAGCACTGCCAAGGTCGCGTCGACCGGCCCGGTTACATTGCCGCTTACGCGTATAACTCGCTCGGCGGCGTATAAGTCCAACATCCGGACCACTATCTGATTGGCTTCGAGTTGGCGGATTTTACCCTTGCCGGTCACCACCATTTCGCCGCCGCCGACAAAAACTTCCGCCTCCACCTTTTCCAACGGCGGCCACTGCGATAGATAATGGACCACACCGTTGTTGACATGACCGGTAAGCTCGAGCTTTCCCCTAGCCTTGGTTGCACGAACCGGTCCTGCATAATTCACCTCACCGCGGGTAAGCGTACCCGAAAGCACGGTAGCGCGAAGCCACGGCAGGATTTTTTTCGCCAGCAGTGGATAAAAATCGGCAATGTTGGTGTTCTGCGCCTTGACATGCAAGGTCAGCGACGGTGCAACATTTACGTCGGCCGGCAACTCCAGGCCAAAACTCCCTTCCGCCTCACCATTCTTGGCCTGTAGTTTCAGGTCACGCCCATTTAGATACCAGCCGTTGTCTTGTTTTCCCCAATTTAAATAACCACTCGCCCGCCTGACTTCGAGCGGGGCGCGAAACAGGTTGCGCGGAAATAAGCTGCCGCCGGTGATATTAAACGCAAACGCACCCTCGGTTTTAGTGCTGGAAATATGCCCATTTGCGCCGCTAAATCCCGGGAACTGGCGGTAGGAAGATACCTTAAGGTTCGCCGCATCGGCTTCGAATGCATAGTCCTCGGGCGAAGACAGCCGCCCTTCGATGCGTAATTGGATATTGTTCAGCATGCCTTTCGGATCAAGCGCGCGGACAACATCCAGCGTCTTCGCCAACGCCTCCTGTTCTTCCAACCCGGTCGATAACCCCATCAGCTCGTCCAGGTCGAGATGTTCTAGTTGAAAAATACTTCGATCAGGCTTGGATTCAATATGAAATTTGCCGGCTGACCAGGGTTTTTTGTTCAGTTGCAGCAGCAAGTTTGTTAAATCCAAGCGCCATTCTTCTTCTGTCCGCTCCCAATTCAGATCGGCGCTGGTTTCTTTCATACGAATGAATTTCGTTGCCTTTCCGGTTTGTACATCGGATAACAAAGGATGCGCTAATCGCAATTCCGAAATCTTAATTTTGCCGTTGACGGCGTACGGCCGGCCTAGTTTCCACTGGCTCCATAACTGGACATCGAATAACCCTTGCAGCGGCAGCGACAATTGTTCCTGCGCAATTAATGGCAGCGCCTTTACATCCAAATTGTGTGCACGCAAATAGATTTTGCCGTCCCAAGCCTCATGAGTTAAAGGATTGCCTTTGATGTCGACGATAAAGGAACATCCACCGCAAATCTCACGCGGGAATGCCGCGCTTATCCCCAAGCGATGGCGTTCGCCGGAGTTGCGCAATCTTATATTGACTTGCCTGACAGCCAATGCCGGTTCCTTGGCGAGATCATCGATCCAATGGAAAACAGCGTCTTCGACAACAAGCTCGTTTTGACTAAACAGCCAATGGATAAATTTGCCGGTTTCCACCCCCTCAACCGGCGCCGGCGTATCAAATCCCCGGAGATTAAAGCGCCCGTCCGGCAGCCGCTGTAAAGATAAATCAGGCTGAACCAGCGTTAAGTTATTACTTTCAATTTTTCCCTGCAGCAAAGGCAGCCAGGCAAAACTGATCCGCATTTCCGGCAATTGCAGTGCCGGGCTGCTTCTGCCGGCGATAAAAACTTTTAATCCCTGTAATTCCAGTGCGGGGTGCAGGTCTTCCCAATAGGGACGCAGATTATCTATGCGCACAGTATGCGCTGACCGCTCGCTGAGGAAATGTTCAATCGCTGCTTTCTCGTCAGCCAACGTCGGCAGCCACAAACGCGCTGCCAGGAACACTAATGCAAACACCAGCAATAAACCGGCGCCGGCATACCAAACCCAGCGGCCCATCTGTAAAAGCAGGCGGCGTAAGCGGGGGGCATTCCAGAATGGTTGTGGTGTTGGCATTACCTTCTGCACAGGCAAACGAGCAAGAAAACCATGAAATTAAATCAGCACAGACAAAAATTACACCAGTATGACATCGAACTGTTCCTGATTATAAAGCGCCTCTACCTGCAATTGGATCGGCCTGCCGATGAATTCCTGCAATTTAACCAGGCTCGGCGCCTCTTCATCGAGCAGCATATCAACCACCACCTGTGAGGCCAGCACCAGATATTTATCGGCGCCAAACTGCCGCGCCTCGCGCAAAATTTCGCGGAATATTTCGTAACATACCGTCTCCGCTGTTTTTAACACACCGCGCCCGTCACATACTGGACAAGGCGCGCATAAAATTCGCTCCAGGCTTTCGCGCGTGCGCTTGCGCGTGATTTCCACCAACCCCAGCAGCGACATTTCGGTAACATATAATTTGGTGCGGTCGCGCGCGAGCGCTTTCTCCAGGGCGCGTAACACTTGCCGCTTATGATCATCATCGGTCATATCGATGAAATCCACGATAATGATGCCGCCGAGATTGCGCAGACGCAGTTGCCGGGCGATCGCCTGCGCCGCCTCCAGATTGGTCTTAAACAAGGTCTCTTCCAAGTTTTTGCGCCCGACATAGGTGCCGGTATTCACATCGATGGTGGTCATCGCCTCGGTTTGATCGATAATCAAGTAACCTCCCGACTTCAACAATACCCGGCGCTCGAGCGCCTTATGAATTTCATCCTCGACCGAATAAAGATCGAAGATCGGGCGCTCGCCGGGATAATACTCGATCCGGCCTTCCACCTCGGGGATAAACTCGCGCGCGAAATCACACGCTTTTTGGAAGGTCTCGCGCGAATCGATGCGCACTTTTTCCACGTTATCCTTGATTAGGTCACGCATGGCGCGCATCGCCAGCGTCAAGTCTTCGTGCACCAAGCTGCTGGGCTGCGCGGTACTGATGCGCTCCCGCGTAACCGACCAGGCTTTGCGCAAATACCGTATATCGTTTTTCAGTTCTTCTTCACTCACCGCTTCCGCCATGGTGCGCAAAATATACCCACCCTCTTCACCTTCCTCCATCACCGATTTGATGGCGTTGCGCAAACGCTCGCGCGCACTATCGTCCTCAATTTTTTGCGAGATACCGATGTGTTTACTGTAAGGCATGTAAACGAGATAGCGCGCCGGCAACGTAATTTGCGTAGTCAAACGCGCGCCTTTGGTTCCGAGCGGATCTTTCACTACTTGCACAATGATTTCCTGGCCATCGTGCAATAACTCACGGATGGGCTGCCCGCCATGATCAACATCCTCATTGCTGACATAGGGGTGTTTTATATCGGAACCCTGCAGGAACGCCGCTCGCTCTAGACCGATATCGACAAACGCCGCTTGCATGCCCGGCAGAATGCGGCGAATCTTGCCCTTATAGACATTACCGGCGATGCCGCGATTGCGCGTGCGCTCGATATGGACTTCCTGGAGCACGCCGTTTTCCACTACCGCCACACGCGTCTCTTGCGGCGTAACATTAATTAAAATTTCTTCACTCACCTTCGCTTAATCCAATCTTCTGTAGGATTTGCATCAACTCGTATAAGGGCAATCCCATCACGCCAGAATAACTGCCTTCGAGGCGGGAAACAAAACCGGCGGCGTAACCCTGGATCGCGTAAGCGCCGGCCTTGTCCAGCGGCTCACCTGTCTCCCAATAACGGAAAATATCGGCGTCGGTCAACGCGCGGAGCGTCACTTTACTGACGGATACAGTGTAATGTTCTGCATCCTGGTGGATAACGCATAAAGCCGTCAAAACTTCATGGGTGCACCCGGATAAACGGCGCAGCATATTGATGCCATCGCCGCGGTCGTGCGGTTTACCTAGGATATCGTCATCAATAACCACCGCCGTATCCGCGCCTAACACCGGGTACCGCGGCAATTTGCCCTCCGCCAGTAAATGCGCGGCGAACCGGGCCTTTTCCACCGCCAGGCGTTGCACATACGCACGCGGCGACTCTTCCGCGCGCCGGTGCTCGGAAATGGCCGGCGTCAGCACTTCAAACTCGATACCGACTTGGCGCAATAATTCTTGTCTGCGAGGTGAGGCTGAGGCGAGATAAATAGGCATAAGTTTTCAATCACTGCGATGATACGGCAACCGGTTGAGAATGCTCCAGGCGCGGTAGCATTGTTCCACCAGCATTATGCGCACCAATGGATGCGGCAAAGTGAGCTCGGATAAAGACCAGATTTCTCCGGCCCTCTCAAGGCATTCCGGCGCTAAGCCCTCCGGTCCGCCGATCAATAGCGCGAGATCCCTCCCCTGTATCAGCTTGCGTTGTAATCCTTTGGCTAATTGTTCGGTGGTTTTTTGCTTGCCCCGGCGTTCTAAAGCGATCACCTCCGAGCCGGCGGGAACAGCGGCTAACAAGCGCCGGCCTTCTTCTTGCAAAATCCGCTCGATATCGGCCTTTTTTGTGCGTTTTACCGCGGGAATTTCGATCAGGTGCACCCGGCATTGCGCCGGCATGCGTTTGGCGTAATCTTGATAAGCCGCGTCCACCCACCCCGGCATGCGGCTACCGACCGCGATAATATGGATGCGCATTATTTTATTGATTACTTGCGCCGGCGGCGAATTTTAGCCATTTTAAGCTCGGCCTCTTGTTTCTCCTGGTCCATATCGGTTTCGCTTTGCACGGCCATATCCTCGGCCCATAATTTTTCCAGGCTATAAAAATCCCGTGTTTGCGGATGCATCATATGCGCCACAACATCGCCGAAATCGATTAATACCCATTCCCCCGTATCTTCCCCTTCGACGCCCAACGGTTTATAGCTCAGTTCACGCATCTTATCGACTAACTTCCGCGCCATTGCGTTTACGTGCCGCGTGGAGGTGCCGCTGGCGATGATCATATAATCGGTGATATCGGTAAGCCGGCGCACATCCAGCACACTGATGTCCTGTCCTTTGGCGTCATTCAATATTTCACAAATAAGTTGTTGCATCTTTTTTGCCTGCATCATGCTCCTTATCAATAAGGTAAAGTTTATTTTCTCGTATATAGCGCCAGACCGTTTCCGGCAACAGGTCTTGCACCGATTCGCGGTCGGCAATCGCGGCGCGCAGCTTGGAAGCGGAAATCGGTTGCGGGGTAACGGCCTGAACCAGCAAAAGACCGGCGGGCTTGCGCATAAGCTGTGCCCGGTCTTGGCACCACCGCGTCTGCGCCCAATCCGGCAAGCCTTTCTCATCGCCCGAGCCGGGGCGATGCATTATAACAACATGCGCCACTTCCAGTAGGCGCGGCCAGCGATGCCAGCTTTCTATGCCGAGAAATGCGTCGAAACCCATAATTAGACACAACGGACGCGCGCCGAACTCCGCGCGCAAGGATTCGAGGGTGTCGACCGTATAGGACGGACCCGGCCGCTCGAGCTCGCGTCGATCTATACAAAAACCCGGCTTGTCGGCAAGCGCAAGCTCGACCATGCGTAAACGTTGTTCGACAGTGGCAACCGGCGGTGCACGGTGCGGCGGCTGCCGCGCGGGGACAAAACGCACCTGCTCTAACGCAAGCGCGCGCATCACTTCCTCCACCGGACGCAAATGACCATAATGAATGGGATCAAAAGTGCCGCCAAAAATAGCGATCATTCAAAGTGCGCGCGTCAAGCGCGCCTCGGCTCGCCTCCCTCTCCCAAAGGGAGAGGGAATGAGGGTGAGGGGAGAGCGAAGATGCACAGAATTCACGCATCCTTCACCCCATCCCTCTCCCAAAGGGAGAAGGATGATTCGGTTCGCTGATGCGATCATTTATGATCGGACATGGCCGTCGCCGAGGACGATGAACTTTTGCGAAGTGAGGCCTTCCAGCCCGACCGGGCCGCGCGCGTGCAATTTGTCGGTGCTGATGCCGATTTCCGCGCCGAGGCCATATTCGAAGCCGTCGGCGAAACGGGTGGAGGCGTTGACCATGACCGAGCTCGAATCGACCTCGCGCAGAAACCGGCGCGCGCGCGTGAGATCTTCGGTGATGATCGCATCCGTATGTCGCGAGCCGTATTGTTCGATGTGGGCAATCGCTTGATCTAGATCCCGCACCACCCGAATGGAAAGAATCGGCGCTAAGTACTCGGTGTGCCAATCTTCCTCGCTCGCCGCGCCGACGCCGGGCGACAATGCGCGCGTCTTCTCGCAACCGCGCAGCTCCACACCGGCCTCTTGATACAGCATGCCTAATCGCGGCAATACCCGGCCGGCAATGGCCTCGGCCACCAGCAAGGTTTCCATGGTGTTACAGGTGCCGTAACGCTGAGTTTTGGCATTGAAAGAGACGCTGATAGCCTTATCAATATCGGCTTTATCATCGATATAGGTGTGACACACGCCATGCAGATGCTTGATCACCGGCACCTTGGCATTGTCGATCACCAGTTGCACCAGACCCTTGCCGCCGCGCGGGACGATGACATCAACAAACTCCTCCATCCCCAGCAGCACATTGACTGCGGCGCGATCCGTGGTTTCGATCACCTGCACGGCGTCGCGCGGTAGCCCTGCGACATCCAAACCCCGATGCAAACAGGCGGCAACCGCCTGATTAGAATGGATCGCTTCGGAGCCGCCGCGCAGAATGGCCGCGTTGCCGGATTTAAGGCATAAGCCGGCGGCATCGGCGGTGACATTCGGGCGTGATTCGTAGATGATTCCTACCACACCTAAGGGTACGCGCATGCGCCCGACCTGAATGCCGGATGGACGCATATTGAGATGAGTAATCTCTCCCACCGGATCAGGCAGCGCGGCGATCTGCCGCAAGCCTTCGGCCATGGCAATAATGCGCTTAGGATCGAGCTCCAGCCGGTCTAATAAAGCGGCGTCCAGGCCCGCGGCACGCGCGGCATCCATATCTTTTTTGTTTGCCGTCAGTAAAATTTCGCCATCGCGCGCAATAATCTCGGCCATCGCGCATAATGCTTTATCCTTAACACCGGATTCCGCGCGCGAGAGTTCGCGCGCGGCCGCACGCGCGCGCCGGCCGATCTCGGTCATGTATTGCTTGATATCGCCGGTCTTCGCTTTAGGAATAGTTTGCATCAGCTTTTCTCCGCCTAACCTGACGCTAATAAGTCTTCGCTTGGGCGCACGATCGCCAACGCCAATTTCTCCAGTTCATGCCATATATCACCGGGCGCCCGGCCCTTTAAGATTCGGTCCACACTCGCTGCGCGAGCAAGTAAGGCTAACCACGATGCCCGCGGTACCCGCCGCACCGCCTTGGCGACCAAGGCCTGGCGCTGCGACCAAACCCGATTCGCCTGAAATACCGCGGCTTCACTTTTACCCGCGGAAAGCTGGGTGGAAATCGCAGCCATATTGCGCACTTCGCGCGAGAGCGCCCATGAGATCAATACCGGCTCCACACCCTCTATCCGCAAACGCGCCAGCATACGCACCGCGCCTGCCGCGTCGCCCAGGAGGCAAGCGTCGGCCAGGTCATAAATGCTGAAGCGGCTATTATCACTCAGACTGTTCTTAACCTCATCCAGTTCCAGGGTGCGGCCGTCGGCCAACAGCGCCAATTTATCGATTTCTTGCGCCGCCGCCAAGAGATTCCCCTCCATATAATGCGCCAGCAGCTCAGCTACCGCTGGCTGCGCCTGCACTCCCCGCAGATCTAAGCGCCGGCGGAGCCACTGCGGCAATTTTGCCGCTTCGAGCGGCCACACTGCGACGGTAACCCCGGCCTGTTCCAAGGCCTGCACCCAGCGGCTCTGCTGCGCGGCTTTATCCAGCCTGCCGGTAATCACCATCAATAGCGTATTCGGCGCCGGCCGTTGCGCCAACTGGGTCAAAATTTCCACACCGGTATTTCCCGGTTTCGCATTAGGCAAGCGTAATTCGTATAAACAGCGCGGGGCAAATAAAGACGGCGCCTGCATCGCGGCGAATAAGCCGTTCCAATCAAAACCGGTTTCTACCGTCAGGACATTGCGCTCAAAGCCTGCGGCGCGCGCCTTCTCGCGCACGGCGGCGGAACACTCCTCTACCAATAAAAGCTCATCCCCGCAGATCAGATAGATCGGAGCGAGTTTCTGTTGTAGGTGGGAGTTTAATTGATTAGCGTCGAGGCGCATTATAATGGGCGTTTTATCTCGCGGGATTCCGGTACGGCTGGCTGGCTGGTGCCGGTATCTTGCGCATTAGGTTTAAAGGCAGCGAGCCGCCGCAGGATTTGCTGGACCGCGTCGCGGCGCATTTCGTCTCTTAAGTACCCCTCTTCTCTCTCCTTGGCCAAAACATTAAACCGATCGAACGTGTACTCACGCTGGAGTTTGACCGTCTGCCTGGTAATCAGGTCTTTTCCAGCGGCATCGGAGAGTTTGAAGTTGACCCTATAATTCAACAGATACGCACTGACCTTGCCGCTGGTATCCACCGCCAGCACTTGCGCGGCAAAGTATTCGCCAAATAGATCCAGCGAAGGCGCGCTTCCCTTGCTCGCGGGCGTGACCCCCGGCTGGGCATACAAGGCGTTGCGCATCTCCACCAACAACGGTGGGTAAGCCAAATGGCTGTCCGACATAGTAACTTGCAGACTGGAAAGACTCGCCGGCAAAGTCGCGCTGGCAGCGCTTCTTAAGTGAAAACCGCATGCCGACAAAGGCAGCGCCACGGCCAAGAGCAGTGAGAAAAGAATTCCTACTCGTTTGTTTGCCACCCATCCTCCGAAGTTAAATGACGATATTCACCAATTTTGCCGGCACCACAATCACCTTTTTGACCGGCTTGCCGGCGATGTGGCGTGCAATCTTTTCATCCGCCAGCGCGATCGCTTGCGTTTTAGATTGATCGGCGTTAACGGGTACCTGAATCCGCCCGCGCAGCTTGCCGTTGACCTGCACGACGATCTCAATCTGGTCTTGCGCCAACGCGTTCGCATCGTGTTCTGGCCACGAAGCTGATAATACATCATCCCCATACCTGAGTTCTTTCCACAGGCAATGGGTGAAATGGGGAATCATGGGCGATAGCAGCCGCAAGAGTATAGACAACCCTTCGAGCACAATGGCTTGATAAACGGGCTGGATTTTGTCGCCTTTTACAGGTTCGGACGGCATTCCCTCGAGGGCATTAAGCATCTTCATTGCCGCTGACACAACTGTATTGAACTGGGACTTTCTAAAATCGTGATTGGCTTGCTTGAGCGCCAAGTGGATTTCGCGACGTGCTTTCCTGTGTTCGCCGGGGGCGCTGGACCAGTCAATGAAAATCGGTGTGGAGTCTCCTCGGATAAAGTCCCGATTCTTATAGGCAAAACTCCAAAGACGTTTTAGAAACCGGAAGGCGCCTTCTACCCCCGAGTCCGACCACTCTAGCGTATCCTCGGGCGGCGCGGCGAACATCATGAACAGCCGCGCGGTGTCGGCACCGTACCGATCAATCAGCGTCTGTGGGTCTACGCCGTTGTTCTTTGACTTCGACATGGTGCCGATGCCGCCCGATTCGACCGGCCGGCCGTCAGATTTCAATACTGCGCCGATGCGTTGGCCCTTCTGGTCGTGCTGCACCTCGATATCGGCCGGATCGTAATAGACGGTGCGCCCGCTCGCTGGCGTTCTCAAGAAGATTTCATTCAGCACCATCCCCTGCGTCAGCAAACGCGTGAACGGCTCGTCGCCGTGCACCAGTCCGACATCGGCCGCTCCCGGCATCCTGCCTCCCGCGGCACTTGTACTTCCCTGTACATCGCGCATGACCTTCCACCAGAAACGCGAGTACAGCAGGTGCAGGATCGCATGCTCAATGCCGCCGATGTATTGATCCACCGGCATCCAGTAATCGACGCGCGCGTCGACCATCGCCTTCGGATTATCGGAACAGCAATAGCGCGCGTAGTACCAGGACGAGTCGACGAAGGTGTCCATGGTGTCGGTCTCGCGCCGCGCGCGCGCGCCGCACTTCGGGCATGCCGTATTGACGAAATCCGCTCGTTTGTTGAGCGGATTGCCCATGCCATCCGGCACGCAGTCCTCGGGCAACTTCACGGGTAGCCGGTCATCCGGCACCGGTACATCGCCGCACTGATCACAATAAATAATAGGTATCGGGCAGCCCCAGTAGCGCTGGCGCGAGATGCCCCAGTCGCGCAGCCGCCACATCACCTGCTTATCGCCGAGCCCCTGGGCCTTGAGATCGATAGCGATCGCATCGACGGCGGCCCAATAGTCGAGGCCATCGTATTTTCCGGAATTGAAGCACACCCCGTACTCGACATAGGCGGCCTTCAGAGGTTGCTCGAGCGCACCGTCTTTCGGCTTGATGACCGGTTTGATCGGCAGGCCGTATTTCTGGGCAAACTCGAAGTCGCGCTGATCGTGCGCCGGCACCCCCATCACCGCGCCCTCGCCGTAACCCATCAGCACGTAGTTGCCGACCCATACCGGAATAGGCTCGCCCGTTAATGGGTGTATCACCGAGATCCCGGTAGGCATGCCCTGCTTTTCGACCGCAGCGAGATCGGCTTCCATGACACTCCCGCGCTTACACTCCGTGATAAAAGCGGCGAGCTTGGGATTGTTCTTCGCCGCATAGGTGGCCAACGGATGTTCGGCGGCGGCGGCGCAGAAGGTGACGCCCATAATGGTGTCGGCACGCGTCGTGAACACCCACAGCAAACCATCATGGAGACTCTCGCCAACTTTCCCTACCCATGAACCTGCGGCCGGGGGCCGCACCAACTCACCCTCTCCCACCGGGAGAGGGTGGCCCGAAGGGCCGGGTGAGGGAGAGGGCAAAGGGTGAGGAAATCTTCCCTTGGCGTCGGGGAGATCTGACGCATCCCTCACCCCATCCCGATCGAAATGGAGATTCTCACCAACTTCCCCTCTCCCTTCGGGAGAGGGCAAAGGGTGAGGGTGATCACCCCTCACCCCCATCCCACCTTGGGGCGAGCCGAGCGCGCTACGCGCGATCCCATTCACCTTGAAGGCAAAGCGCACGCCGTAGCTCTTACCGATCCAGTTCGCCTGCATCGTGCGCACGCGCTCCGGCCACTCCGTGAGCTTATCGAGATCGGCGAGCAGCTCGTCGGCGTACTTGGTAATTGCCAGGTAGTACATCGGAATCTCGCGCTTCTCGACCGGCGCGCCCGTGCGCCAGCCGCGGCCGTCGATGACCTGCTCGTTGGCGAGCACCGTCTGGTCGACCGGGTCCCAGTTGACCACACCAGTCTTCTTGTAGGCGATGCCCTTCTCCAGCATGCGCAGGAACAGCCACTGGTTCCACTTGTAATAGTCGGGCTTACACGTCGCCAGCTCGCGCGTCCAGTCGATGGCGAAGCCGAGCGACTGGAGCTGCTGCTTCATGTAGGCGATGTTATCGTACGTCCACTTCGCCGGCGGCACGCCGTTGGCCATCGCGGCGTTCTCGGCCGGCAAGCCAAAGGCATCCCAACCCATGGGTTGCAAAACATTCTTGCCTTGCATACGCTGATAGCGCGCGATGACATCGCCGATGGTGTAATTGCGCACATGCCCCATGTGCAGCTTGCCGGAGGGGTAGGGGAACATCGACAGACAGTAATACTTTTCCCGCGTGGAATCTTCCGTTACTTTGAAGCTTTTATGTCTTTCCCAGTACGCCTGGGCCTCTCGTTCTACTTTTTCAGGGAAATAACGTTCATCCATAGCATGACAGTATACGGAAAACTTGCGCTGCGTGAAGGATACCGCATTCTTTGGTTTTGGTCTTGCCCTTAAATTGGGCCAGCGCCGGATAAATCCGCACTGGCCGCTTGCTGCAAGATGCTGCGTTAAACCCGCTACCTTGCTTAGGCCGACATCACCTTCATCTCGGCTGAGATCCGCCGTTGGCTGGGGGTTAAACGACGCCCTTCTTTTATCAGACTGACAAAGGCGTCCGCCGGCAGCGGCTTGCTGAAATAATAACCTTGCATTGAATCGCACTTGCGCTGGCATAAAAACGCCAATTGCTCGCCGGTTTCGACACCTTCGGCAACGACATACATACCAAGGCTATGTGCCATGGTGATAATGGCGTTGGCAATCGCGGCGTCATCCGCATCCGTAGTGATATCACGCACGAACGAGCGGTCGATCTTGAGCGTGTCAATCGGGAATCGCTTGAGATAGCTTAGGGAAGAGTAACCCGTGCCGAAATCATCAATCGATAGATGTATCCCGAGCGCGTGCAGCTCCTTAAGCGGAGTGATA
>DATGVQ010000078.1:0-41058 GCA_035300145.1 Acidiferrobacterales bacterium
CCCTGACATTTTTGTTCGGCGCCTCCCGGCAACTGCTCCCGGCGTTGCCCTACCTTCCCACATCCCTGTGGGTCGCCTGCGCCTCACCCCTAACGGGGTTAGCACGAAAATTCGCTCCAGGCGAATTTTTCAGAGACGAAAGGTTCCTTAACTGACCAAGATGTATTCGGCGGCTAATTTGGCGGTAGCAACATGGGGATGCATGGCGCTGTCGCTAAGTGCGATGTCTACGCCCAGGATTGCCACAATACCCTCATGTCCTCTTATGCCAGGTAATTCTTCGCGCAAATACTCATAATGAGTTTCGTTCATGTAAACCAAGTTCGGCCGCGCACCATGGCGTTGTTCGTAATGATTTACTAGGCTTACGATAAAACTCAACATTGGTTGCTCCTTTCTCGCGTTAGTGGGCCGTCACTGCCTTAAATTCTTTGGTAAATTTGATAAATAAACAGCAATACCCGTGCCATTTTTAACTGGCGATATAAGTTTATGATTTGGAAAGCAATTAATCTGTTTGATCGACGGGATGGTGGACGTGGCAGACGGTGTACGGCACATGCGGGTAAAAATCTTTCCTAACCCCTTAGGATTGCCTGGGTTAGGCTAAAAATGAACGGTGAAGCTCATTTTAACCCCGCCATGTATTCGGATACCGCTTTAATCTCAGCCTCTGACATGCGAAATGCGATACGGGTCATGACACCATTATCGTTGCTGCGCGCGGCATTCTTAAACATGAGCAATTGTTTTTGCGTATAGGCGGCATACTGGCCGGACACACGTGGGAAACGAGGCGGAATGCCATGCCCAGAGGGGCCATGGCAGCTCATGCATGCGGACACCCCGGTTTTTGCGTTTCCGCCACGGTAGATTTTTTTGCCAAGCTCTATGGTATTTTTGTCGCCTACAGCCACACCTGGTTTAATCGTAAGGCTGGCAAAATAGGCCGCCAAATTTTGCATATCTGAGGGAGACAACCCCGCCGCCATGGGCGACATAATAGGATCTTTGCGCGCCCCCGATTTGAAGTCGGCGAGCTGTTTGCTTAAATATTCCGCGCTTTGCCCGGCGAGCTTGGGATACATGGGCGAGATACCATTGCCATCCGCGCCATGGCAGGCCTGGCATATCTGCTGGGCCTTGGCCTTGCCGGCGGAAATATTCGGCTGAGCATGAGCGAAAGTGGCGAAACCGAGCATAATTGTCAGGGCCAGTACCCATGGTTTTTGCATGTCCTCTCCTCGAGTAAACTTAAAAAATCAGCAAGCTCTGAGAATGAGCCCGGTTATATAACAACAATATATTTTTCCCTGCTTAGATAGGCACCGCAGGCACGCCTATATACCAAGAGCCCGCCGCCAGGTCAATTTTAAAAGTATGCTGGAATTTCGTAACACCAAGTTCGTTTTAAGCAGCCAGAGGCTTTCCCAGTTGCCGCCGGAGGTGGCTGCGGAAGTGGCCTTTGCCGGCCGTTCCAATGCCGGTAAGTCCAGTGCCATCAACAGCATAACCGGGCATAAAAACCTCGCCCGCGTTAGCAAAACTCCGGGGCGCACTCAATTGATTAACTTTTTTGCGTTAGATGATCGTCACCGGTTAGTGGACTTGCCCGGTTATGGTTATGCCAAAGTCACTCAATCAGTGCGAAAAGAGTGGCAAAACACCCTGGCTGGTTACTTACAAACCCGTCATTGTTTGCGTGGATTAATGCTGGTGATGGACCTGCGTCAGGCGCTGACCCCGCTTGATAGGCAACTGCTTAGTTGGTGTCGGGAAACCGCGATCCCGGCCCATCTCCTGCTTACCAAGGCCGATAAACTCGGAAAAGGTTCAGCCGCAGAGGTATTGTTCCAGGTTCGCAAAGCAGTAACCGTGCTTTATTCCGCCGCCTCGGTACAGCTTTTTTCGTCCCTTAAAAAGCAAGGAATAGAGGAGGCAAAAGCCGTGTTAACACAATGGCTGGAAGGCAAAAACCGATAAAAAAGCCCCGGACACAAGGGGAGAGAGTCCGGGGCGGAATAAAATCCCGGAGTTTGAATCTTCCGGGAGTCCCCGCTCAGGGAGGAAAGCGGGTAGGACGATTATCAATGTCCATAATTCCATAGACTGGCGCTTTTACAGAAAGTTCCAAACAGCCGGCCGGCCCATTTAGCCTAAATTAGACATTAGTTTCCTGGCAAGCGGCTTTATTTAAGTACATCGCTTCGATTTCTCTGGCAAAGCGCCGCCCGACCTCGTTCCGCCTTAATTTTAACGTGGGGGTAAGCAAGCCATTTTCCACGGTCCAGGGCTCGGTTACGCGCATAATATGGCGAATCCTGGCATATCCCGGAAATGCATGGAGCTGCTCATTGGCGCGCATGCACAATTCTTTTTCGTCCTGCAGTTGGCTTACTACTAATAGACCTAACGCCGCACGACCCTCGCCCACCACCACGACTTGCTCGAAAACGGGGTCCATTAAAATAGCCTGCTCGGCGTCCGTGGGGGCGATTTTTTCCCCGTTGTTTAAAACAATAATATCCTTTGCCCGGCCGGTAATGTAAATTTTGCCGTTCCGTATTTCCACTAGATCGCCGGTACGGAACCAGCCATCTTGTTCGATCGCAGCTTTTGTTGCCGCTGAATTATTCCAGTAGCCCTGCATAATCATCGGGCCCCGCACGAGAAGCTCGCCGTTTTCTGCAGTGCGGGCCTCAACACCGGCGAGCGGCCGGCCAACGGAAGCCGGATCGTTATCCTGGACACGGTTACAACTTAACACCGGCGCTGTTTCGGTTAGGCCGTAGCCCTGAAGTAACGTGAAGCCGAGGCCGGTAAAGATACGGGATAGGCGCGGGTCCATGGCCGCGCCGCCAATGAAAACAAACCGTAAGCGTCCGCCAAAACGCGCCCTCACCTTGCGCGCCACTAATAAATCCAGCCCCAGCCATAATAAATTTTCCCAATTCGTCGCTTGTTTCTCGAAGCGTTTCCAGCCGATCGTTACGGTTTTTTGGAATAGCCGGCGCTTCAATGATCCCACCGGCAGGGCGGTTTCCAATTTGCTGTAGATGCGCTCGAAAATGCGGGGGACGCTGACGAAAGCAGTGGGCCGCTGGGATTGAAGGTCTTCCGCAAGCTCCGGTACGCCGCGTGCATATATCACTTCTGCGCCGATGCAGACAGGAATGTAGTAACCTACCGTGCGCTCGAACATGTGAGAAAGGGGCAAAAAAGACAAAAAGCGGTGCGCCCCGTTAACGACCTCGGGAATGGCCTCCATTAATGCGATAAGGTCACTAATAATATTGCGATGGCTAAGCATCACCCCTTTGGGGCGTCCGGTAGTACCGGAGGTATATACGACGGTCGCCAGCTTGTCGGCGGAAAATGATAGAGCTGGGGCGGTTTCCGCTACTGCCGGGAGCCAGTCCTTGATATAAATCGCCCTTTCCTCCTGCGGTAAGCGGCGTAAAGATACCATGCGCTGCACTGAGGGCACTTGCCGGTGTAACGCCGGCCATAAGGCGGGATTTTCCAGCAGCAGCAACCGCGCGCCGGAATCATTTAAGCACCATGCCATATTGTCCAGGCGGTCGTTGAAATAGAGCGGCACCACGACCAAACCCAAAGCGGACGCGGCTTGGTCAAACAATACCCATTCAATACAATTACGCGCGGCGATGGCGACACGGTCCCCGGGTTGCATTCCTTCTTTGCGTAACGCGGTCTGCCATCGCTCAACCGCGCGCGCGGCCTCGGCCCAGGTCATGCGCACCCACCCGGTTTCCGCGTATTGGGAGTAAGCGAAAGCATCCGGTGTTTGCATAACGCGCGCCGAAAACATCTGCGGCAAGGTAAATGCTTCCGTAAGTGGAATAGGCACAACTAGTTTCTCGACGCAGCCCGTCTGGCGAATAATTCGGTTTTATGCCAGCCTGCATCCGGCTCAAAACCGGAGCCGTATTTTTGCGCCAATCGGTTTAAGCTTTGTAGTACGCCTAGACTTCCTAAGCTTTCGGCGTAGCGCATCGGCCCGCCTAGATAAGGCGCAAAGCCAATACCATAAACTAAGCCGGCATCGATCGCGTCCGGATCGGTAACCACACCTTCGCGCAGGCAGGCCATGGCTTCGTTGAGCAAACGCAGTATTAACCGCTCGGTGATGGGAATACTTGTTTCTTTGACCACAGACGCCTCGATTAATGGCCGGTCTTTTTTATAAGTATAGAAGCCTTTGCCGGTTTTTTTGCCTAACTCGCCGCGCGCCACCGTGGCGCGCAACTTTTCCGGTACCGGGATAGCAAGCGGCGCGGCCATCATCTCTGCTACCGAAAGACAAATATCCAGTCCGATTGTATCGGCTAACAGGATAGGCCCCATGGACATGCCGAAATCCGTCGCGGCGCGATCGATTAGCGCAAATGGAACTCCCTCCTCCGCCATTATTATGGCTTCAATTAAATAAGGCATAAAAACCCGGTTCACCAGAAAACCCGGGCTGCTTTTCACGTTAAGCGGGAGACACTTCAACGCTGCCGTAAAAGCCCGTGCTTGCGTTAGGGCTTTTTTACTGGTCTGTGCGCCACGCACGATTTCCACTAACTGCATTTTGGTCACGGGGTTGAAAAAATGTAGGCCTACCAAACGTGAGGGATCACGCAAAGATTGGGCAAGAATCTCCAATGGGATGCTCGAGGTATTGGTGGTAACCAACGTACCCGGGCGCAGTGAGGATTCGATGTCGGCGAATAATGCTGATTTAGCCTTCACGTTCTCGACGATGGCCTCGATTACTAAATCCGCCCGGCGTAAGCCGCTGCCCCGCGCATCAGGCATTAACCGATCCATCGCTGCTTGCACTAAACGCGGATTTTTAAGTTTTCTAATGAAGAAGTCATGTGCCTTTTTTATAGCGTGTGCCAAAACGTCAGGATGCTGATCCTGCAAGCTGACATTAAAACCGTTGTAGGCCGCCCAGAGGGCGATATCAGCGCCCATTACGCCGGCACCGATAACGTGCACCCATTCGACGGCGGCAGCAGGCTGTTCGCGTCCCGCCTGTTTAAGCCCTTCTGAAAGCGAAAATAAATATATCAAATTGTGGCTGGTGCGGCCCACTAATAATTCCGCACACGATACCGCCTCCTCCTCTGGTCCCGCCGCCTGCGCCCATAAATCCAGCAGACGATAAGGCGCCGGATAATGATCGGGATTAAGTTTTTTGCGCAGTTGCCGTTGCAGCAACCGCTTGACGTAGGGGCGTAACGGCGACCATCCCGGCAAGCGTCGCCACCATGACGCGCGATATTTGGCCGGGCGTTGGAGTAAAAACGTCTGCGCCGCAGGCATCATGTGGCGTTCTGGCACGATCTCGTCTATCAGCCCCAGCCGACGCGCTTGCCGCGCATTCACGCTATGCCCGGTAAGCATGAGATCGAGCGCCGGCAAATGGCCGATCAATGCCGGTAAACGTATGCTGCCGCCGAAGCCGGGATGAATCCCTAATTTAACTTCGGGTAACCCCAGGCGGGTGTCCGCGCCGCTAACAGCAATTTCATCTTCCCGCGCAATGCGATAAGTGCAGGCCAGCGCCAGCTCCAGTCCGCCACCAAGACAATTACCGTGAATCAACGCGACGGAAGGGAAAGGCAGGGCCTGTAAACGGGCGAGCACCAGCTGGACCGCGCGGATAAGCTCGGCGGCGCGTGCAGAATCGGCGATATTTTGGAATTCATACACATCGGCGCCGAGAATGAAATCTTTGATTTTATTGGAACGAATAATAAGACCTTGTAAAGCTTTGGTTTCCAGGCCTGCCAATATTTTATCCAGCTCCAGTGCCGCTTGTTGTGATAATACGTTGCTCGTTTTGCCGACGACGTCCAAATGCAGGATGGCAATCCCGTCTTCTTCTTCCAGCCGCCAGTGGCTCACGCCGTATCTCCCTGGACGCTCACCAGCATCGCTCCGCCCTGGCCGCCACCCACACACAAGGTGGCGACACCGAGCCCGCCGCCTTTGCGCTGTAGAGATTTAAGTAAATGCAAGAGTATGCGTGCGCCGCTTGCGCCAATGGGATGACCGAGAGCAATGGCGCCACCTTCGGGATTAAGCCGCGCCGCGTCCATACGGCCTAGCGGTTCATTCAACTCCAGTTCTTGGGCGTATTCGATACTGTCCCAGGCCGCCTGGCAGCCGAGCACCTGGGCAGCAAAGGCTTCGTTCAACTCCATTTGTTTAAGGTCGGCCATGCTTAATTTAAAACGCCGCAGCAGGCGTGCAACCGCGTGCACCGGCCCCAATCCCATCTGACTGGGTTCAACCCCCGCCCATTCGTGGCCTAATAATTCCCCCAGCACCGGCAAGGCGTATCGCTTTACCGCCGGTTCACTTGCCAGCACCAGCATGGCGGCGCCATCGGTTATTTGCGAGCTGTTGCCGGAAGTGACCGACCCATATTTGGGATCAAACACGGGCTTGAGTTTCGCCAATTGAGTTAAGTCAGTAGCGCGCCGCAGACCGGTATCATCCGGATAAAAATCGCCGCGTGTATCGAATAAAGGCTCGATCTCATTTTTCATATGTCCTGCTTCCAGCGCCGCCGCTACGCGCTGATGGCTTTGCAAGGCATAAACGTCTTGTTGTTCACGGGTGACGCCAAAACGATGCGCTACAATTTCTGCGGTTTGTCCCATGGATAGTTTCACTAACGGATCGCTTAAACCAAGCAACAATGAAAACACCGGCTTAAGCTGTCTCAAACGGAAGCCGGCAATCGCCTGCACACGCCCGCCCATTCCACGTGCGCGCATTACCTCGGAAAGCCAGGCCACCATGGCGCTATTCCATTGTACGGGTGCGCGGCTCATGGCTTCAGTCCCGCCGGCCAGAATAACGTTGGAATAGCCAAGCGCGATTCGCTCATACGCACTTGCTATTGCCTGCAGGCCGGAGGCGCAGTTGCGCTGTACGGTGAACGCCGGGATGCCCTTACCGCAACCTAAGCGCAAGGCGATGATGCGCGCGATATTTGTCTCGTCCGGCGCAGGAATGACGCAGCCGACAATAACCTCGTCCAGCTTTTTCGGCGTAATGGGCATGCGCGCCAGCAACGGCCGCGCGGCCGCGACAGCCAAATCCGCGGCGCTGAATTCGCCGGGCTTCCCGCGCGCTTTTAGAAACGGTGTGCGTATCCCATCGACTACATATATTTTTGTTGTGGTCACTTTTGCTCGCGAGCTAGGGCATAAATGGCCCTGCATAAAGAGATAATGTTAAAGCATTCCCGCATTTCGCCAAGTCTTGCCCAAAGGCCGGAATTCTGCTTAGTGAGGGTTTGATTCCCAACACGAAAAAAGGGCAAAATTTTGCTTCCAGGCCTACAAGAGGACTAGGCTTGTATTTGTAAAAAAAGCGCGGGATAAAAAACGCGCGAAAGTCTAGAATATATAGCCAAATCCTCGTTTGCGCTGCCTAAAGGTTTCAACGGATGAACCAAGTTAACTTCGTTTAAACGGCACAATAAGCCCGAAGGAAACGATGCGTGAAGGCAGAGATCAATGATTAGTATTTATAGCCTCCCGGCAATTCTGGCATTGATTGCTAAATTTTTCATTCTCTATTTTTCGCAACGGGCGAAGATTCAAAATTTTAACACGCGTCTGTTCACCCTGGCGGTAGTTTTTTCCGTTAGTTTGAGTGTAGTAGAAGTGGCCGGATTTAATTATGGCTTCCAGAGTGAATATCGCAATCAGTTCGGTTTTGTCTATTACACAGCAGCGATCCCGCTGGTTGCTATACTTGCTCATCTGTCGATTTTAATCGTCTTCAACAACCTGCCCTTGTGTGTTCCCCTGTTCATCTATGGTTACGCTCTGCTTTTAGAATCACTGTTGCTGTTTACGCCTTTATTAGTATTGGGATTTGAGTCTTTGGGAGGTTATACCATTATTCGTACCCCGGGTCCTTTTTATGGATTATTTGAAATATTTATAATAGCCGGCATGCTCTCCATAGTATTTTTTCCTCTTCGGGGTTTGCGCCCGGATCGGTCGACAATGGTGCGTAGTCAGTGCAAACTTTGGATCGTAGCCACCACACCTTTGGCGCTATTAATTATCGTCATTATTGTATTGCTACATTTCAGAATTCATTTGTTTAATAGCACGGTGACGGCCCCCCTGCTTTTTACCTTACTGCTAGGGGCAATCGGTTACGCGGTGCATAACAAGCGCCTTATCGAGCTGGATTTTTACCTGCCCTGGTCGCGCATCAGGAAATATAAAACTAAGCTTTACGCCCACCTTCGCCGACTCACACACCGGAACGTGTCAACAAGTTTGAGACACCGGTTGAGGGGAGTTTAGTGTCGAACGCGGTGCCTCCCCGGGTGCACACGGTGTTGGTTTTGGCAGGTTGATGCCGACCTGCGTGGGCAGCGCTGGGGGTGTCGGGCGCCGCTGCGTGAAGCGCTCGGGATACTCAGCGAACGCTTGATCGAGCACGCGTTGGCGAGCCTCGTAGAGCCGTTGGGCTTGACCCGTGTGGACGGCTGCCGGCGTCATGTAGCCGATGCCGGAGTGCCGATGTTCGTGGTTGTACCAGGCGAAGAAGGTTTGGCAGAACGCGCGAGCGTGCTCGATGGACTCAAAGCGTGCCGGGAAGTCGGGCTGATACTTCAGGGTCTTGAACTGCGCCTCGGAGTACGGATTGTCGGAGCTTCCGTGGGGCCGGCTGTGGCTCTTGGTGACGCCGAGATCGGCGAGCAGCATTGCCACGGGCTTGGAGCGCATCGAGGCGCCGCGGTCGGCGTGCAGGGTGAGCTGCCCGGGCAGGATCGCCTCCTTGTCGCAAGTGGCGGCGATGAGTTCGTGGGCGAGCTCGGCGGACTCCTGCGGCGCGATCATCCAGCCGACCACGTAGCGGCTAAACACGTCGAGGATCACGTACAGGTGAAAGCACACCCACTTGGCCGGCCCCTTGAGCTTGGTGATGTCCCAGGACCACAGCTCGCGCGGTCCGCTGGCGAGCAACTCGGGCTTGGCGTAGGCCGGGTGGGTGAGCTCATTGCGCCGTCCACGGGTCTGCGAGGCCACGCGCAGCAGCCGGTAGAAGCTCGACACCGAGGCGAGGTAGCACCCCGCGTCGAGCAGCATGGCAAACACCGTATGCGGACTCTTGTCCACGTACGCCGGGGCGTGCAGCAGCGCCAGGATCCTCTGCCGCTCTGGCGCGCGAAGTCGCCACGGACAACGCGCCCGTGGCAGGCTCAATCCCCGCGTGGGCGCGGGAGCTTGCGCACGGTAGAACGTGGCGCGCGCCACCCCCAGCGCCAGGCAGGCCGCCACGACGCCGATCCGCGGGGCGATCTCGACTGCGGTGTTCATCGCGAGGTCTCCTCGCCCGCGGGCAAGCCCAGTAGCTCGCACAGTTTTTTTTGGGCCTCAATAATCTGCTCAGAGCGCGCGAGCTTCTGGCGCAACCGCGCCACCTCGCGCTCCAGCGCCTCGACCCGGCGCGACTCGGCCTTGGCGGCATCGGGCTTGGGGCCGCGCCGCTTGGGGGCGAGCGCCGCGTGTTCACCGGCCTCCACCTCTCGACGCCAGTGCGTCAGGTGCGAGCTGTACAGCCCTTCCCGGCGCAGCAGCTCACCGATCTCCCCGGACTCTTTGCAGGCGGCGGCCGCGCGCACGATGCCGCGCTTGTACGTTGCCGAAAAGTGTCGCCGCTTGGGTAACGCTGCCACCTCCGGGTCGGGTGTACTACCCAGCGAACTCCGTACCGCTTCTGCTTCAGACAAGATCTTCATCTCCACAGCCATGATCGTTACCTTCCTTTATACAGTAAATTCACACAGAAAGGTGTCTCACGTCATGCTGACACAGGGGGCACGAACTTCCCTATCTCAATTCCACACAGGAAATCATTGATCGGCTGGCCGATACTCTACGCTGCCCGGTTTCGCTAGTCTTCCGTCATAATCCAGTGGTGTTAAATGCCGGCGCATTTAATCCTATGGCGGGGTTCCCTAAGGCGACGCTCGCCGGGCTCGATCAAATGACAGTGGCCTGCGAGCTTGATGAAACTCAACACAAGCTTCAGGTTTTGATGAGGCGTTATCAAGTCGGCGCCATCGTGCCCTTTTTCTTCCATAGCCGGATTGCTGCGAGCTGGTTGTTGTTAGGCGAAGCCTTTAATAAACAAATTAATACGCCATTGGATTTCAAAGTAGTAGGCCAGCTCTTTGATAAATTGGCTGTTTTACTGCTGGACCAGATTTTTGTTGTTGAAGTGCAATCGGCGGAAAGTGGTCTCCAACTTCAGAGATTAAAGGATTCGCAGGGACAAATCGGTGAAGTAGTTGAAAAATTATTCGCCAAATTCTTTCATCAAAATGAGAAGGAGCCCGCAGACAAATCATTAGATGAATGCCTATCTGAATTCGAAGCCGTTATTATCAAGCAAACGCTGCGGCGCTGCCGCGGAAACAAGGCAAAGGCCGCACGACTGCTCGGCCTGCGTGCGAATACCCTGCATTACAAGTTGGAACGCTACGATTTTGTTCAGCGGAGCAAAAAATAATTCCCTCTTATCAGCTGTTTGCTGTATTTGTTAGCTTCGCTTTCTCCTAAAAGACGGCTGGTTAATTTTGTCCAATTCGCTTCCGGACACGTCCCTGTCCGTTCGTCCGGCATTTCGCCACAATTATCTTTTTGGCGAGAAATTCTCCAAAAACCCACCATAATTAAATAAAAGCCTCTTCTAACTGCTTATTTTTATTATATTATTTAAAATCTCTGTTAAAAACATTCAAAATTTTGAATGATACTAGTCTAGAGCTTGTTTTTCGGTAATGGGGAGCAAGCGCTCGCTTTATCTCCCCTTCCACATTGCCGGGTACTTGGAACAGGAAGATCCGCAAACTCCTGGTTTAAACCGTGGGCGTCAACCCCTCAGCTGGAGATTGAACCTATGTTGCCTCGCATTTATGTACCGCAACTAAAGAATAAAAACCTCATTATTCGGCTGGCCAAAGATAAGAAAGAGGTGGAGAAGGCGAATTGGCTTGTCTACCGTAATTATGTTGCGGAAGGCTTTTGGGAGGAGGATATAGAAGCATTTCACAACAACAAATGGTTTCATTCTCCCTATAGAAAGATCTTCGTCGTCATTGATAACGATAAAGTTATAGGAACAGCCAGCATTATTTTAGACTCGAAAGAAGGACTTCCTTCGGATAGCTTTCAGCCGGAGTGGATACAATATTTCAGGAGAACAGGAGATAAACTGGCAGAAGTCTCAGCCTTAGCTATTGATAAATCCCATGCGCAACAAAAAAATTTAATTCTCTTCCTGATTAAGTTTTATATGCAGTATAGCTTTTACTATACGAATGTAGATCGTCTTATCAAGGCATGCAAACAGAAACATGCAGACTTCTATGCGTCGATTCTTCGTTTTCAAAAAGTGGGAGGATTAACTCATAATAATTATGCCCGGCGCCCGTCTTACCTATTAACCATGCATCTTCTTAAAGGTCATGCATTGCTAAGCGAATACTATGCATCAGACGCAACCAATAAAAACAACTTCTATCGTTTCGTATTGGTAGACGAGCATCCTAACCTGATATTTCCAAAAAAGAAGTTCATGCGCCATTCCAGGCAAATCGATTGGCCGGTGCGTGCACGCATGATGGATGCGGCAATTGCCGTTTAGGTAGCTATCTAGCAAAACTATTCGTAATAGAGGGGAGCGTGTTTAATTGTTGAATTCTGCTCTAGATCATGCTGAATCCATAGCTGTGCGTTGTTCTTCTTTAAGAACAAATCCGCGTCTTTCATCGCGTGTATAGAAAGTTCTTTATTGAAGTTAAGTGAAGGTACGCGACTATTTATCCAATTATCCCAGGAATGGACAAGGTCGCCAGAGAGTAGTACCCCACCTGTCTTAGGCAGATTTACATAAAGCATCTGATGACCCGGCGTGTGGCCTATTGCCCGCTTAATCATCACCAACCTGTCGCCAAAAACATCATAGTCACCCTGCAGTTTAATGAACTTGCTATCCTTAAGCGCTCGATAAGTCGCAGGCTCGAATTGGTATTTACCAGTTTCCGGCCCAAATGCAGCATCGTGCTCCTCTTTTTGCATAAGAATAACCGACCGTCTAAATAGATTGGCATTACCTGTATGATCAAGGTGCATATGGGAAAATCCAACGAGGTCGATGTCCTGCGGCTTATAGCCGATCTGGCTCAACTGTGAAGTCAGAGTTTTTTGTACGATAAAAGTAAAACCTGGTTTAGTGACGCCATGCGGCATCGTTGCTAATGCATCTGGAAGCCCGGCATCCCATAGCAATAAACCTTTAGGGTGAACAACCAGATAGCAAGAATTGGCAAACATCTTTTTTTGTCCCTGCCTGGTTCCAGGGCTGATCCAAGATGCATCGGCGATCTCGATCTTTCCGCAATCGAAGACATAAAGTCTGAGCCGCACCTCTGATCCGAGCTGTTGTGGTGCGCAGGCGCTGAAAAACATTGCCACGAGACAACTAGAGATGGATAGCCGAATAAATCGGGTCATACTAACTTCTATTCACCGTATCATCTTCGTCATTTATGAGCTGCTGTAAATCAATATAATAGCGACCTGAATGATAGAGCTTGTCTAATAGGATTCTACGGGCAGCGTGAGCAATAAGCGCAGCGCCTAAATGAATATCGCTGGAAAGCTGAGGATAACTGACCAATTCGGTACCGATTTTTTTTAGGGAGTGACGCAGCTCCGAAGACGCTTTATCTTCTCCGCCCAGAAATGCGCAAAGGATAGCGATCTTATCCTCTGGCCGAGCTGCTTTTACCGAATCATAGGTGAATCCCGCTAACAGGCCATGTAGTAATGGGCGGTCCGGTTCTTTATCGAACCGTTCGACATCCAACAATCCTCTATCATTGGTATCCATCACCACAGAAATGCCGTGCGCTTTTGCGACTTCCCGTATCTTGATTTTCATGTGGAAGCTGTCGGTTTCTTCAACAACGAGATCAAGCGCGCCGCCTTCGAAAAAGAAGCGATTGATGTTGTCATCAGTAACTCCTTCAGGAAAGACCTTTACGGTTAGATAAGGATCTATCTCCGCAATTTCGCGTGCGGTGAGGATCGCTTTTGATACGCCCAGGTTTACTAAAGAGGTGCGCAGCCGATTTAGGTTGGATAAATCAATATCATCAAAATCTGCAATGCGCATCTCCCCGCACAACGCTTCTTGAGCCAGCACTAATGCAGAGGCATGCCCCACCGATAACCCAGCTACACCAATACACTTGGTTCTAAGTCTTTTCTGTTCTTCGACAGTAATCTTATCGCGATTGCGGTTAGTGCGGACCGCAAAAAAAACATCTTTAGGTAAAAGGTGAGTTACCGTTCGATGCCACGGGTAGTAAACCCAATTTCCGTAAGCTGGTAGGAAACTGCTGTTACCGAAGACTTCCTGTTCGATAAATCTTGCGTGTTCTTTTGTATCATTAATACATGGAAAATTTATTTTGGCCCATTCCCTTAGCTGCCTTTCTACAGTGTCGAGAAGGATGATTTTTTCTTTTTCGCATAGGGCCTTAAACTCTTTCCACCCCTCTAGGGGCAATTGAAAAATGACAGGGGTATAGGCTTTCTCGTTGGCATTGCCAATTGCCTGTTTGAAGACCCGAAGCACGATTTTTCTACCTTATCTACCGCTTGAATTTAATTGCGACGGTACATTATCAAAATATTGGTGAAAAGACTTCTATAAAGTCACCTCTATAAGGTAGAGTGTCATATAGAAAGCCGAATTTAAGGGTTTTCGGAGGGAGTTTCTTGGTCTAGACTTTGCACAGGAAGCTTTTTGTTAATCCTAGAGCAAGGAAGAAAACATATCAATTCAATGATCGCTTACACAAGTATCCCGGCACTTGTTGCATTGGCATTCAAGTTTGTTTTGTTCGCTTACGCGATTAAATCGCCTGCCAAAAGCTATAACACCAGGCTGTACTTTGCGATCCTGGTTTTTTTAGCACTACATAACATTACTGAAGTCGCGATATTAAACTACTATCCGCGCTATGGATTAGATCAAATATTGGAGATGTGGGGATTTGCCTATTTCGCGACCTATATACCTTTTATCGCTATTCTGCTGCATCTTTCTTTAAAGCTAAGCATTGATTCGGCCAGCCGGTATAAAAATTATTTTATTTTGCTTTATGTTCCAGTTGTTCCACTAGAATATCTGTTGATATTTACCGACAAGCTAGTTAAAGGCTTTGCCCCCTTCACGTTTAGCATAATTCGGGATCCAGGTTCTCTATATTTTTTACTTGAAACCTACGTGAATCTTTATCTGCTCGCGGCGTTCGTCAATTTGATATACGGTTCGCGATCATCACGTTCTCCTGTGATAGCTAGAATCCGCAATAGGCTATGGCTATTGGCTTTAGCGCCCATGGTTCTATTAATGGTCTATCTTATTGTTTCGCACCACTTTGGTTGGACGAAACTGGCATCCCCTTTTTATGTCCCTATTGCTGCAACCTTCTTCCTCATCATCTCAACCTATGCCACGTATCAGTATCGGCTGTTCGATATTCAGTTCTATATCCCCTGGTCGAAGGTTAGGAAACGCAAAACCGCCTTTTATAATCGCATCCGCGCGATGATCGCTGAAATCGCCGATCTCGGGTCGGTGGATAAGGTTATTAACCGGCTCGCGGAAACTTTACATTGTCCCGCCGCGCTGGTCGGCAGTAGTAGGCCGATTCTAGCCCTAGCCGCGAGTTCGAAGTTTATGGCTGACATCCCGCAACCAACACTCCAGAAAATCGACCACATCGTTATCGCCAACGAAATTACCGACTCGATGCCGGAGGCATATGCGGTCATGCGTCGCCATGGAGTAGCCGCCATTGTGCCATTCCATCCACATAGTCAGTACGCTTCCGGCTGGTTGCTGTTGGGCGAGTCATTTAGCGAGCAGGTATATACGCCGCGTGATTTCAAAATGGTCGAGGAGTTATTCGACAAGATGGCGGACTTGTTCCTCGACAAGCTCCTCGGCATGCGTGCGCAATTGGCAGAGTCAGCACGCCAGGTTCGTATGCTGCAACAGCGGCAAGAGGCGATGCAAACCAACCTCGCGCTCCTTAAGAACGAGAACGAGCAGCTATATTGCCAAAATGCCCGGCTTTTGAAAGAGCAGCCAGCCGATAGCTTAACCTTGAATCCTGGTGTTGCGCCCAGCAAAGCACTGGCGCCGACGGTCACCTTGCTTGGACGGGACAAGGCGTTGCTTAAGACGTTGCGTAACTCCTTCCCGCAGGCAGCTCAGTTTGTGAATGCTGATTCTTCGGGTTTTAAACGTCAGGCCTGGCCTGACGTTTTGCTGTGCCGGTTGGAAGAAGGAGAAAACCGAGATCAAGCCAAGCTCCTCAAACTAATTGCGGACCTGCCGCGCAATACCGCTAAGCTGCTTTACGGTCCTGGCGCGCGGTCATTTGTCAGCCGGCACAAAAAGTCTTTGTTGGGGAATTTACTGGAAGCCGTTGCGGAAAATAGTAATGAAGAGCTGTTGACAAGAAAAATCTGTGGCTTAGCGGAGCTGCGCAAATCGGTATACGCGCTTTCTGATCCCAATCAGCCTTTAATCGGTCAAAGCCCGGTTTTTGTTGAACAGATGAGTGCGGCGCGGCGCTTGGCTTCCCTGGCCGATCCAGTATTGATTAAAACCGAGGACGGCGAACAAGCCATAGCGCTCGGCGCTTATATACACGGTCTAAGCGGTAATAAAGGGGAATTCCACCTTCTGCCCACCACCGTACTTACAAACGGAGAGCTTACTCAAGCCCTTCTTGGCGAAAAGCAAAGCGGGGTAGCCAGGCTGCTTGCTGATGTCGCTAGCGGCACTTTAATGATTGATGACATTAGCAAGCTTCCAACCGAGCTGCGCACTAAACTACTGACCGCTATTTATAACCAGCGCGACGTGCGTTTGCTGGCCGCGTGTCCTTTGTCGGTAGATCAATCCGGGCAGGCGTTGCTGGCGCCATTTCGTCCTTTTACATTGGAGATGCCGCCGCTGCGCGAGCGGAAAATCGACATCCCTTTGCTCACCCATTACTTCACCTTGCAATTCAATTTACAAACAGGCGGCTGTCATTATCTTAAGCAATCAGAGCTTGATGACATGATGGCTTCGCATTATCCCCAAGACGTGGCCGCGCTTAAGCATTTCGTATTCGAAATATTGAAGTCCCGCGGTATCCCAGCGGCAGAACCGCAAGTAGGAGGCGAAGTGGATTTAACCCATCCGCTCACTGACAAGACCCTGGATCAACACGTTGCGGAATTCGAAGCCTATATTATTTCCGAGACGCTTAAGCGCTGCGGAGGCAATAAATCCAGGGCCGCACGACTGCTCGGCTTGCGCCCCAATACCTTGCATTACAAATTAGAGCGCTACGGTCTGTGAGGCGAGAAAAAGCCGCAGGCTTGATTTGCCGGAATCCGGCGCGCACTTGCAGCAACATCCTTTGCCCCTTATGCCTCCGGCAATAAAGCGACAGCAAACGCCGATCGCGTGCCACATGATCAGGGAGTACGCCAATACGATTTTTAGGACGATTTCGCCGGAACCTTGCGTTCTGCCGCCGATTTTTTAATTAAATAGTCCACCAACTGCATGAGCGCATCATGGCCGCCAACCATTGAACTGCTGGTTTTGAATTTTCCATCGACAATTAGTGTCGGTACTCCTTCAATTCCATATCGCTGCCCCATTAGCATCGCGTTTTTTACCTGTGCGGTGACGCTGAAAGAATTGTAGGTGTTGAGGAATTTTTCCCTGTCCACGCCGTGCTTGGCGACGAATTCGGCAATGCCCGATTCGTTATCCAGTGCTTGATTCCGGGCATGGATCGCATCGAAAAGTGCGCCATGCAGTTTGTTGGTGACGCCGAGCGCCTCGAAAGCGTAAAACGCCCGCGCATGCGGCTCCCAGTTTTGACCAAGTATGCCGGGCATGCGCACGAACTGTGCATTCGCCGGCTTGGTCTTCAGCCATTTATTAATGGCGGGCTCAAGGCTATAACAATGCGGGCAGCCGTACCAAAAAATTTCCCGCACCTCGATTTTGTTTCCGGTCTCGACCGGTTGGCTCTGCGGCAAGCGTGCATATTCGACCCCTTCGGTGTAGTCGGCACGGCCTGCTCCCGGCATTAAGCTGAAACAAAGTAATAGCGCATAGGTCAACTTCTTCATCTACTCCCTCCTGTTAGGGACAAAAATATCCACCCCATCACCTCGCCGGTGCGAACGTGGTGTTCTAAAAAATGGCCCCGATAACGGGGCCGGCAAACCTATCGCCGGACCAGCCGCGCTCGATCCGATGCACCAATACCGGAAGGCTAAAACGTATAGGTGTATTGCGCGCCCAAGACATCCACCGAGTTTTTGTAATTTCCCAGCACCGTCGAGGGTACTCCGGTGGTCTGGGTCTGGTTGATCGGCGCATCTTTTACGAACAGATGGGCGTAACCGAAGTCGATATACCCGCCCTTCGATACGGTATATTTGGCTCCGAACGCCAGCCAGGTCCTATTGTTGTCAGGGATACGTACTGTACGAAACTCGTCGCTGACCGGGCTCTGATCATAGGCGATGCCTGCCCGCAGTTTCCAGCTTTCGCTGTATTTATAGTTCGTACCAACGGCAAGGCGGTAGCTGTCTTTCCAGTTTTCGGTGGTCGAGCTCAACGGTGCTCCGGAGGTAAAGTGGATATCCAGTGTTTGGAATTTGCTCCATTCGGTCCAGGACAAATCGGCCAAGACGTCCCATTTGGGATCGATCCCGGTAAGCAGGCTCAGGGTAAGACTGGCAGGAAACGTAACGTCCGCGGTTATCGGTCCATTGCCCGCAGGAGCGCTCGAAAACGCGACGTCGCCACTGAGAGAATGCTTGATTTCCGAGCGGTAGGCAGCACCGACCCTGGTGCTTGGGCTGATCTGAAACAGCGCGCCTATGTTGGCGCCATAGTTCCAGTCATCTGCGTTTATCGTAGCGACGCCCAGCGGACCGGCGTTGCTGGTGAGCTCGGCCTTGACTCTTTCGGCGCTGATGCCGAATCCGACCGATGCCGTATCGCTGATCTTATAGGCCAGGCTTGGATTGATGTTGATGGTGTCGAGCTCGGATTTTATGCCTTGAAAGCGGCCGATCCACCCGGAGCTATATTCGGTCTTCAAGCCAAACGGGGAATTTATACCGAGGCCGAATTTCCAGTTTGGGTTGAGGTCCATGGCATAATAAAGGATCGGCAAGAACGCCCAATCTCCGGCATCTCCACCTTCATTGGTACCCACACCCCCAGGAAAGGGAGTCGATGAACCCGCATCGTGGAATTTCGCAGAAAGACGAATGGCCGATACGGCGACTACCGCCTGACTCGCCGGTAGCCGCGTCATGCCTGCCGGGTTGAAAAAAATGGTGCTGGCGTCTTCAGCCACGGCGGCGGTGCCGGCAAAGGCATTACCCAAGCCGCTGGCATTCTGTTCAAGCAGCTGGAAACCGGCTGCCCCCGCCCCGCCGGAGAACCCGGTCAGAGCCACCGTTAACCCCATTACTATAGACAAAGATTTCAACTTCGTTTTCATTGCCGCTCTCCTTTTTTTATCAATCAAAGCCGTTATATGACATTCGAATTATTTACTGTGCTTGCAAGCGCTCCAGAAGCTTGGCATGAATGTCATCGAAGCTGCCATTGCTCATGATCAGTACATGATCGTCTTTTTTAAGGTCGCCGGCTAGCGCCGCCACCATCGCATTTACCGAACCGAGGGTACGCGCCTTGTCCCCTAGCGCAGCGCCGACTTGCGCCAGGTCCCAGCCTAAATCAGGCGGCTGAAACAATAACACTTGATCCGCCTCGACTAAAGAGGCGGCCAAAGTATCGCGATGCACGCCCATGCGCATGGTGTTCGAGCGTGCCTCCAATACGGCAATAATGCGCTGTTTTCCAATGCGGCTGCGCAAGGCCTTAAGCGTCGTGGCGATGGCGGTGGGGTGGTGGGCGAAGTCATCATAGATAGTGATGCCATTAACCATGCCGCGTATTTCCAGGCGGCGTTTGACATTATGGAATTCGGCCAGTGCGGCGATCGCACTGGCGGCCGGTACGCCGGTATGGCGTGCCGCGGCGACCGCCGCCAGGGCATTAAGCATGTTATGCTCGCCGATTAATTCCCACTTTACTTCTCCTTGGATTTCTCGCTGCCACAATATCTTGAAATGGCTGCAATCCGCTTGCAAAGCTTCGGCGCTCCAGCCGGATTCATCGCCAAACTGTTCAATTGGCGTCCAGCAACCCATTTTCAATACCGCGGCCAAATTGGCATCTTTAGCATTAGTGATCAATAAGCCGGTCCCGGGCACGATGCGCACTAAGTGATGGAACTGGCGCTGAATGGCGGCGAGGTCGGGAAAAATATCGGCGTGGTCGTATTCGAGATTATTCAGTATCGCCGTGCGCGGACGATAGTGAACGAATTTCGCGCGCTTATCGAAAAAAGCGGTGTCGTATTCATCCGCCTCGATGACAAAAAACCGGGCGCGACCCAGGCGCGCGGAAACGCCGAAGTTTTCCGGCACACCACCGATGACAAAGCCGGGCTGTAAGCCGGCATATTCCAGTATCCAAGCCAATATGCTGCTGGCAGTAGTTTTGCCATGGGTGCCGGCCACCGCCAGTACCCAGCGCCCCGGCAGCACTTGCTCCGCCAACCACTGCGCGCCGGAGGTATAGCGCAGGCCGCGATCCAGCACCGCCTCCACCTCCGGATTGCCGCGTGTCAGGGCATTGCCGATGATCACCAAGTCCGGTGCCGGATCAAGATGCGCCGCGTCATAGCCCTGCAATAAACTGATGCCTTGCGCGGCGAGCTGGGTGCTCATGGGGGGATAAACTTTGGCGTCCGAACCGGTGACAACGGCGCCAAGTTCTTTAGCCAGGAGCGCGATTCCGCCCATAAATGTGCCGCAGATGCCGAGAATATGGATGCGCATCTTTTTTAGTTTTCCGTAAGCCCAAATAATTTGATCAAGATCAGCCCGGTCGTCATTAAACAAGCGAGACTGACTAATGTGCTGAGCGCCACCGGCAGCGTCAAAGCATAATGCAGCACCCGCGCCATAATGGCGATAAACCACACGGTGATGGCGAGCCCGACTATGATGAGCCAATCGGAGGCGGGTGCATTCGTCAGCCAGAGTATAACCGGCCAGGTAGTAATATTGACGAATACACTGCTGGCATATAACGCCATCATGGTTTGCGGCCAGCGCTCGGGGTAATGCCGTATGACTAACGCCACCCAGACAACAAGACCAAGCAAAACGGTTTCAGCCAGGGCAAACAAGAGGCGCACAAACAAATCGGGGTGTACGCCATCGGCGATATAATTGGTGCCGGCCGCGCTTAAAGCGGTCAACCACAATAGGGTGTTTGAGGCGGGCAAATCCTGAGGTTTGCCGGAAAGCAGACTGATATCCAAAAAAATTTTTAATACCGCCAGCATTTACTCCCCAGCCCGCACGCGCGTCACTACCCAGCCCCGGTCGCCTTTTTCAACAAAAGTAGAAAATTGGACCTTCTCGGGCGCGCCCGCTTTTGCTTTGGTATGGTCGATGACAATAATGTTTACTTTACGGCCATCGCCCTGGTTTTGTACATCGCCTATCTCAAAATCGAGTTTGATGCCTTGCCGGTATTTCGCGCGCAGATAATCAACCGCCACTTTCGCTGCCAGCGTGTCGACCAATTCCAGCGGACCTTGCTTGGGACCTAAGCGGGAGAACTCTCTAAGTCGTTGATCGTTATCCGGTTCTATGATCAACAGCTTAACAAAGTCGCGTGCGCGGCTTTCCGGGGCGCTGCTGAAAAAGCCGCAAGCGGCGAGATTGACGGCCAGTATCAGGGCCAAAATATTATTGATTCTGTACAATAGGCCTTTACGCTTTTGAACGGATATCATTTACTTTTAACCTTACGGGAATCGAAAAAACTGCGCATCTTAAACGTTGTCAGGCATTATCACACCAACCTTCAAATCCAGGTGAATAGTTTCAGAGTGTAGTAAAAGAAATTTTAGCCTATGAATTAAACTATCCTTATGGACCGTACTTTTATTCAAGACCCCGCCGCGTTGAAGGATTTTTGCAATCATTTGCAAGCGCAGAGCTGGATTGCACTCGACACCGAATTTGTTCGCGAGCGCACTTTTTATGCGCAACTCTGCTTAATCCAGATCGCCACCCCGCAGCGTATCGCTTGTGTAGATCCCCTGGCAATAAAAGACCTGACGCCGCTGCTTAATCTGATCTATAACCCCGGGTTGCTTAAAATTATCCATTCTGCGCGCCAGGATCTGGAAATTTTCTATGATTTACGCGGTAACGTGCCGGCGCCGGTGTTCGATACGCAAATCGCCGCCGCCATGTTGGGCAACGATGAGCAGATAGGCTATGCCGCATTAGTAGAATCCATCACCGGCGTCAAGCTCGCCAAAGCGCATACGCGCACCAACTGGGCGATGCGCCCCTTGGCACCGGAGCAATTAAGCTATGCTGCCGATGATGTGCGCTATTTACGTGACGTGTATCGCGATTTGGCAGAGAGATTAACCAAGCAAGGGAAAATGAGCTGGTTGGAAGAAGAGTGTGCGCGGCTTTCAGGGCCTGAGCTTTATTCCAACGCAGTCGAATACATCCATTTGCGTTTTAAGCAAGGCCACACGTTGAGTCCCATCAATCAAGGTCTGTTGCATGGTCTGTTGATATGGCGCGAGCAGGCGGCACGGAACCACAACCTGCCACGCAACTGGGTGGTAGGTGACGCTGATTTATTATCGCTGGCTCAGCACGCGCCGCGTGATCAGGCGCAACTTATGGAAATAAAAGGCCTGAAAACCAGGCAATTAAGCCAGTGGGGAGAAGAAATAATACGCGTGATAAGCGACGCCCGCGAAGACAACACTTTTATTTTCTGGCCCGAACCCACCCGTCTTAGCCGGGATCAAGCCCGGTTTTATAACCACATAACAAGCCTGGTGCGCCTGCGCGCACAAGAGCATCAAATAAATTCCGCCTTGCTTGCAACCCGCAAAGACATCGAGCGCCTGATTTTGGGTAATCCCGAAACCGCGCTTCTGCGCGGCTGGCGCCGCGCTGTTGTCGGTGAAGAACTGCTTAGCTTGGCGAACGCCAGACAAGAGGATGGAAGGCGGGTAAGTTCCTAAAAGTTGCTGATCGCCCCGGTTAAAATGTTGGTGACCGCTTAACCGATAGCTGCCACATCCTCTTCATTATAAGGCTCGGCATAGCCGCATTCCTTTTGCGGGCACACTTTTTCCGTCCCGCGCCTTTTGGTAGTTTTGATCGTCAAGACCGGATGTCCACATTTCGGGCAGGCCTCGGCCACCGGTAAATTCCACACGGCATATTTACAGTCGGGATAACGTGCGCAGGAATAAAAAATCTTGCCGTAACGTGACTTGCGCTTAAGCATCGTCGCCTGTTTACACTCCGGACAGTTAACGCCGGTGTCTTCCGGCTTCTCCAGCGGCTCCATATGTTTGCAATTGGGATAGTTGCTGCAGCCGATGAACCTGCCATAACGCCCGCGTTTGATGACTAACGGGGAATTGCACTTGGGGCAAACACGGCCTTCCACGATCTCGGGCGCGTTGGAACCGTTGCCATCGTCATCGACGTTGCGCGTGTAATCGCACTCCGGATAGCCCAGGCACCCGATAAAGTAGCCGTTACGTCCTAGGCGCTTGGAAAGTTTTTGGCCGCACTTCGGGCAGATTTCTTGCAAAATTTCCACACCCGGCCGGTCCACATGTTCTTTTTCGTCAAGCTGGGTTTTAAACTGCGCCCAAAAATCTGTTAATAATGGCTTCCACTCTTTTTCGCCGCGCGCCACCGCATCCAGATCATCTTCCATGCGTGCAGTGAAGTCATAATCCACATATTTTTCGAAGTGCAGTGACAGAAATTTGTTGACCACGCGTCCGACGTCAGCGGGCGTGAAGCGGCGTTTATCGAGCGTAACGTATTCACGTTGCACCAGCGTGGAAATAATAGAGGCGTAAGTCGACGGCCGCCCGATGCCGTAGGCCTCAAGCGTCTTGACCAGGCTCGCTTCCGAATAGCGCGGCGGCGGTTCGGTGAAGTGCTGTTCTTTGCGGATGCCGCGCAGATCGATGTATTCGCCTTTAAGCATGGGCGGCAGTAACGCCTCGGCGGGTTCATCTTCCGCCTTCTTTTCATCGCTGCCTTCTTGGTAAACCGCCATGAAGCCGGGCTTAATTAACGTCGAGCCGGTCGCGCGTGAGATATTGCCCGCGCCCGCTTCCAGGTCTACCGCTACCGTATCGAGCGTTGCCGGAATCATTTGGCAGGCGACCGTGCGTTTCCAAATCAATTCGTAAAGCTTGAACTGCTCGGCAGTCAATGCGTCCTTAACCTGTTCTGGAATGCGTTCGGCGGAGGTGGGACGTATCGCCTCATGCGCTTCCTGCGCGTTTTTAGACTTGGTTTTGTAAATATGCGGGGTCTCCGGCAGATTGTCGCTGCCGTAGCGCGTGCTGATCAGAGCACGTATTTCGCCGATGGCCTCCGCGGCGAGATTGACCGAATCCGTGCGCATATAGCTGATCAAGCCCACGGTTTCGCCACCGATGTCCACTCCTTCGTAGAGCTGCTGGGCAGTGCGCATAGTACGTTGCGTGCTAAAGCCCAACTTGCGGGACGCTTCTTGCTGCAACGTGGACGTGGTGAAAGGCGGTGACGGGTTGCGTTTCCGCTGCTTTTTTTCCACCGCCACCACCTGGAACCGGCCCTGCGCTTGTGCCAGCAAAACCGATTCAACCTCCGCCGCGCGGGCTTCATCGGTAATAGCGAACTGATCCAGCTTCTGGTCTTGAAAGTGCGTAAGTTTGGCGACGAAATTTTGCCCCTGCGCGGTCAGATCGGATTCAATCGTCCAATATTCCCGCGTCTTAAATTTTTCGATCTCCTCCTCGCGCTCCACGATCATGCGCAATGCCGGGCTTTGCACGCGGCCGGCCGATAGGCCGCGGCGGACCTTTTTCCACAGCAGCGGCGACAAGTTAAAACCGACCAGGTAATCCAAGGCACGCCGCGCCTGCTGGGCATTGATCAGATTGGTGGACAGCGCGCGCGGTTCCCGGATCGCCTGTTGAATGGCTTGCTTAGTGATCTCATGAAACACGACCCGATGCACCGGTTTGTCCTCGAGCACGCCTTTATCTTTGAGAATTTCGTAGAGATGCCAGGAAATCGCCTCGCCTTCCCGGTCCGGGTCGGTGGCGAGATACAAGGCGTCGGCTTTTTTCATCGCCTTGGTGATGGAATCCATGTGCTTTTTATTTTTCTCGATCAACTCGTATTTCATGTCGAAACCGTTTTCCGTGTCGACCGCGCCTTTTTTCGGGATCAGATCACGCACGTGTCCGTAAGACGCAAGCGCAGTGAATTCCTTGCCCAAATATTTGGACATGGTTTTGGCTTTAGCCGGAGACTCAACGATAATCAGGTTTTTCGTCATCGCACACTATTTTCAATAGTTCAAACAGATAGCTTATGCAAGCGCGCATTGTCAACGGACAACGGTGGGGTTTGTCAATAGCTGCAGCGGTTAGCGGTGCGTGCTTTGCTAGGCAGTGAAGCCGAAATGAGAAAATTTTGTTGCCACTTTCTTGTAAGTTGTGTTTAAAACACCCTATAGTTTTGCATTAGAATCACTAGCTTAACGGGCGCAACGACAGCGATAATCACCGCTAGCAGGGTGATGAAAAACTCGTTTTTCAACACCCTGCGGTGGCCGCTCTCGCGCCTCCCTGCGCTACCGCGGCACTAGGGCTTCCTGCCCGTCGCGGTATAGGGACGTACCGCCATTTTTCAAACACTTAGCGTGTTTGAAAAATGAAGCAAAGCAAAAACCGCGCTTTTTGCTTTGCGTGTTGAAAAAGGCCACGGATGGACTTTTTCAACAACCTGTTAGTGCAGACGCCCTTGGACCTCGTTAAATACTAAATCCTCCATCCAGGCATAAGCCTGCTCCTGACCGGGCTGGTTGAACAAGACCATTAAAATAATCCACTTCAGCTGCTCGAGGTCAATTTCTTCGGTTTCCAGCGCCATGATGCGGTCGATAACCAATTCCCGCATGGCCGCGTCCAGTACCCCGTTTTGCTCGAGGGAGAGAATAAAACCACGCGACTCGGCATCGATTTTTTCTTGTTCTTGCGACAAGTAAAAGCGAATGGAATTAGGATTGCCGCTCGATATCATATGGGCATTGCGCGCGCGCAAGCTGGACAGTCCTTCCAGCCAGGAAAAAGCCTTGTTGATCTCGCCGCGCGGAAATCCGGCCTGGGAAAGCTCCACGGCAAGCATCTCCTGGTCGGGATGGAATTCCGGACCCTGGTCCATATAGTTTTCGAACAGGTACATTAAGACATCAAGCACGTTTTCTTTCATCATCGACCTTCAACAAATCCGCAGGTATTTCCCACCCGGACGGGCCTCAATCAGCCCATGTAACTCCATCTGCAACAGCATGGAGGAAATGAAATCCGGCGTCAATCCACTACGCTCCACTAGCGTATCGATATCGACTGGATCGTAACCAAGATGTTCGAGCAATATAGCGGTTTGTTCATCGTGGGGATGTGCTCGACCAATTTCAACCGCGGCGGGCTGAGCAAGATGCGCGAGCGGGGCAAGCTCTTCTAGAATATCTTGCGCCGTTTCCACCAGCTTCGCCCCTTGGCGGATCAACGCGTGGCAGCCGCGCGCAAGCGGCGAGTGAATCGAACCGGGCACGGCAAACACCTCACGTCCCTGATCCGCGGCCAGACGCGCGGTGATTAAAGATCCGCTTTGCAGCGCCGCCTCTACCACGAGCGCGCCTAAGCTCATCCCGCTAATAATGCGATTGCGTTTGGGAAAGTGTTCGCGCCGCGGCGCGCTGCCTAAGGGAAACTCCGAAATCAGTGCGCCTTGTGCGGCGATCTGATGCGCCAGTTCTCGCTGTTGCGCAGGATAAACCCGGTCCAGTCCGGTGCCGAACACGGCAATGGTTTTTCCGCCTGCCTCCAGTGCGCCCCGGTGCGCACAGGCGTCAATGCCGATGGCCAGGCCGCTGGTAATCGCTAAGCCCGCTTGCGCTAAATAAGCGGCGAATGCACGCGCATTCTCCTGCCCCGAGCGAGTGGGATTGCGGCTGCCGACAATAGCGATTTGCGGCTGATCGAGCAGGGTTTTGTCACCACAGACAAAAAGCAGGGCGGGCGGATCCGGTATCTCACGCAGCAAGCGCGGATAGTCGGCGTCTTGCCAAGTAAGGAGATGGTTGTTTTTTTCTCCCAGCCATTGAAATTCTTTTTCCAAGGCGTCCTCATTAATTCCCGCCGATATCGTATCGAGCGCCGATTTTTCTTGGGTCAGGCATTTGGCCAACTGGGTGCGGGAGGCGGCGAAAATAGTCTCCACTGCGCCGAAATATTCGAGCAGCGCAATGATCGTTTGTGAGCTGATATGCGCCCGATGCAAAGTAAGCCAACAGGCATAATGGTGCGAATTCACAAGCTTCTCCTTCAGTTCTAGCCGCTTTTCCCCGGGCCAGCGGGTCCTCAGGGGGTTTTAACCGCGTCGTAAAGGTGGATCGGCCGGTTGGCGTGCACAATCAAACCATAGCTAATCTTATCAAACGTACGAAACACGATAAGCAGACCGGATTCTTCATCGGGCAGCTTATAATCGTCTCGCGTAACCGGATCACGATGCTGGCCGATGTGGCGCATAATGCGCAATACATGACCTTCTTCCATGCCCTCGCGCCGCCCCAAACTGATGGCAACGATGGTATTAGGGCCGAACTCCGCCACGCCGTTTACCGCCGATAAAATGCGTCCATATACCTGCTTTCCGGGCGCGTGCGGATAATAATAGGGCAACGCCACTTCGGTCGATGCCGCAAGCAAGCGGTCGGTGGGGGCGATCTCCTGTTTTACCAGCCTTACTTCCAATTTCGCCGGATCACCCGGTTCCAGCAGATCTGCGTCGCCTAAATACAGGGCTTCATAGGCCAAGGTCTCACCGGTGTCCGGATGCTTTAACGCCTTGCCGAGACGAAAAATGTAATAGTGCTCCTGTGGCTTTGCGCCCAAGCCCCGCGCATAGAATTGGCTGAAGCTGCCAAGCGCCACGCGTCCTTCCAGGCCGGTAGTGACATAGCCGGCCTTGTCTAGTTCATTTTTTTCTACCGCGAGCGGCCGCGTCAAAAACGGCATAATAACCCCGGGATTAATGGTGGGGATTGCGCCTTCCAAGGGTTCGCTGTATATCGAAGGAGTTAGTTTCGTCGTGGGGCCGGCTGGCCTTGTTTCTTCTGCGCCGGGTTCTGTTATATTTTCCACCGGGTAACGTTTTTCTTCGCCCGGTAATTTTTGTTTGCGCAGCACGCTCAACTCGGGCTGGCCGTCAACATAATTAAACACGATGAGATCGCCGGGATAAATGCGATGCGGATTTTGGATTTGTTCATTTTTGTTCCAAATATTCGGCCAGCGCCACGGATCTTTGAGGAAACGTGAAGCGATATCCCAGAGGGTGTCGCCTTTAACGACGGTGTAGCGGTCAGGATGCCCGGGTTTGAGTTCAATCGTGTCAGCCCGAGCGGCGCTTAAGAGACCAGCAAAGAGGCCGGCAATTAAAAGTAAGCCTGGTAAGAACATCCTGCCCATGTTTTTACTGTAGTGCCGTTCTCGCATGTAGTCCACCTTATCCCCCGCCGAAGCCGGTATTACAGGCCCACTGTCGACCTTGATTTGAGGATAATAAAATCATTGTAATTAAGATATAATTTTTTTATGGCCTTACGTAAAATTTTATACTATCCGGACCCGCGGCTAAGGCGTGCCGCCACCGCGGTCGCGCACGTCGATGATAGCATACGCATGCTGGTCGATGACCTGGCGGAAACCATGTATAGCGCTCCCGGTATCGGCTTGGCCGCAGTCCAAATCGATGTGCCCAAGCGCGTGCTGGTCATCGACATCTCGCCGGAACGCAATGCCTTGCAGGTTTTTATCAACCCGCAGATTCACCTGCGGGAAGGGACGCATGTTATGGAGGAAGGCTGTCTTTCCGTGCCCGGCATTTATGAGGAGGTCGTGCGCGCCCGGCGCATCCAAGTTACCGCGTTGAACCGCCGTGGCGAACCATTCGAAATGGAAGCGGAAGATTTGCTGGCCGCCTGCATACAGCACGAAATCGACCATCTGGATGGCAAGGTATTCGTCGATTATCTTTCCCGCCTGAAACAACAACGCATCCGCAAAAAGCTGGAAAAACAGCAACGCCTGGCAATGTAGGAATGCGCCGGTGAATATCGTTTTTGCAGGGACCCCCGCCTTTTCTGTGCCCACTCTGCAGGCGCTGCTTAATGCCGGCCACCTTATTCACGCGGTATACACCCAGCCCGATCGTCCCGCCGGCCGCGGGCGCCGGCTTACCCCGGGCCCGGTAAAACAATTGGCGTTGGCGCGTGGCTTACCGGTATATCAGCCGTTCACGTTAAAAGAAAGCACGGCTGAATTGCGCGCGCTTAAACCGGATGCCATGGTAGTGGTTGCCTATGGCCTGCTATTGCCGAAAGACATTTTGGCGATCGCCAAATACGGCTGCATCAATGTCCATGCGTCGTTGTTGCCGCGCTGGCGTGGCGCCGCCCCGATCGCGCGCGCGATCGAAGCGGGCGATACCGTGACCGGCATCAGCATCATGCGTATGGAGCAAGGCCTTGATACCGGCCCTATCTTGAGTCAAGCCGAGATACCGATCGACGAACAGGACACCGCCCGGACTCTGCGGGACAAATTAGCGATGTCAGGAGCCGCTGCTTTAGTCGAGACGTTGGAAAAAATCGCGCATGGAGCGATTGAGCCACGTGCGCAAGATGAATCACAGGCATGTTATGCGCCTAAGCTTTCTAAAGAAGAAGCCTGGATAGATTGGCGCCAATCGGCGCTGAGCTTGGAGCGAAAAATCCGCGCGTTTGATCCCTGGCCGGTCGCGTGCACGCGTCTCCAGGATAAGTCGGTACGCGTTTGGCAGGCGCAGATAGAATCAGAGGTAAGCGCTGAAGAAACCGTGCCAGGCGCCATTTTATCCACGAATGCCGATGGCATTCGCGTGGCCACCGGCGCGGGCGTGCTCGCCTTACTGCGCCTGCAGGCCGAAGGCGGCAAAGCTATGGATGCGGCCGCGTTTGTAAATGGCCATCGTGTGCATGCCGGTGATTGTTTCACTACCGCTGCCTAAATCGATCGCAAGCGATAACAGGCTCTCATTGGCGCCAATAGATCCTATGTGATGTTTTTCCGCAGGTTCCAGAGACGGGGAAACCTTTACACACATGCACCTATTTGTGATAGTTATATTTAAACCACCCACGGCGGTATCGCGGGGAGAGTAAACTAACAGTCTCTCAAGGAGACAAGAAAAAATGAGCACCGCCATACCTGCAATCGATGCGCTTAAAAGCGAATTGAAAACGATGTGGAGTCGTGCCCGGCGGCCGAGCTTCGTCGGTCTCCTGGTCCTCGCTCTCGGCGCGCTGCCGCTTCCGAAGGTCTCGGCCGATCTCATCGTGCTGTGCCCACGCGCCGTGGAGACGGCGGTGGGCCGCACCGCCGACGACTTCCACGCGCAGGGCGGTCCCCGTGTGGAGTTCGTGCTCGGCACCGCCGGCGACCTCAGCAAACGCGCGGCCGCGGGCGAGCGCGCTGACGTGGTCATCGGCACCACTCAGGGCGTCGAGGACATCGACCGGCGCGGCCGCGTGCTGGTGCAGGGAACCCGCGTCGAGCTGGGACGGGTCGGCGTCGCGGTGAAGGCGGGTGCGCCCCGGCCCGACATCTCGACGCCCGAGGCGCTTCGCCAGACACTCCTCAAGGCGGCCTCGCTCGGTTACGCTGACCCCGCCCGCGGCGGAACCGGCGGCACCCACTTCGCGGCCGTGCTCGAGCGTCTCGGCATCGCCGAGGCCGTTCGGCCGAAGACGCGGCTCTACCCGCAGGGAGTGCACGCCCTGGAGGCGGTCGCCCGCGGCGAGGTCGAGCTGGCCATCACGCCCATAAGCGAGATAGTCGTTCGCGTCGAGCGCCTCTCGCTCGTGAGTCCGCTCCCCGGCGATCTGCAGAGGCGGCTCTCGTACTCGGCGGCCGTGCTTGCCGTGAGCCCGTCGCCCGACGCGGCCAAGGCATTCGTGGCCCGGCTGGCCGGCCCGGGGGGTCGCCAGCGATTTATGGCGGCCGGCTTCGAGCCGCCGGAATCGCCGCGGTGACCAAGAGCCTCGGCCCCCGCTCCCACCCGCGCTGATCGAGCGATCCTCCCAGTGCGGCCGCTAGCAGCACCGCCGTAAGAATCACAGCTGCTTTCCAGGAGGAGCGCGCCGCCCACAAAATGGAACGATGGATAAAATTATTTCCGGTTTGAATATGGTAAGCCCCCAATCGGCCAACGCACGGGTTTATGCCGCCGAAATCGTGCGACAAGTAATCGCGGGACATTCCCTTGATGCGGCATTGGATGAGACATTGGCGGTTTTACCGCCCACGCGGCACCGTGACGCCTCTCTAATTCAGGAAATGGTTTACGGCACGTTACGCTGGCTGGAGCAACTGCAAGCTGTGCTTGCCCTTTATTTAGAGAAGCCGCTGAAAAACAAGGACCGGGATTTATTTGCCTTGCTTTTGATCGGGCTTTATCAGCTTAAGCATATGCGCCTGCCGGTGTACGCCGCGGTCGCGGAGACCGTGGCGGCGGCAGAAGACTTAAATAAGCCCTGGGCAAAAAATCTGATGAACGCAGTATTGCGCAGCTTTTTGCGCGAACCGCAGCGCGCGCAGCAAAAGATTGCGTCCGATCCCTGTTTGCTGTTCAGCCATCCATACTGGCTTGTTGAGAAGATTCAGCGCGTTTGGCCGGAACACTGGCAACCCATTTTGACGGCGAACAATCAGCGCCCGCCGTTAACTTTGCGCGTTAATTTGCTTAAGCGTTCGCGTGCGGCGTATTTGCAAGAACTCAAACAAGCCGGGCAAGATGCGATCGTAAATAACGAAACTGATTGCAGTTTAACCTTGGCGCAGCCGGTGCCGGTGGCGCAATTGCCGGGTTTTACCGAGGGCGTGGTATCGGTGCAGGATACTGCAGCGCAATTGGCGGCGATACTGCTCGACGCTGAGCCCCGCCAGCACCTACTCGACGCGTGCGCGGCGCCGGGAGGCAAAACCGGCCACGTGTTGGAGCGAACGCCGGATGCCGATCTCGTCGCGCTGGACAAAGATACGCAGCGGTTAGCGCGGGTCCAGCAAAACCTGCAGCGGCTAAGTTTAAGCGCGCAGCTTATCGTGGGTGATGCCGCTAAGCCGCAAGACTGGTGGGATAACCGGCAGTTCGATCGTATTCTGGTGGATGCGCCGTGTTCCGCGACCGGCGTGATCCGGCGCCATCCGGATATCAAAATTCATCGCACCCCGGCTGACGTCGTCGCACTAGAGAGAATCCAAAAACAGATCTTAGAAGGTTTGTGGCCACTGCTTGTGCGGGGCGGCAAGTTACTTTATGCGACGTGTTCCATACTAAACGAGGAAAACGAGGAGCAGATCATTGGTTTCCTCGCGCGTCATCCGGATGCGCAAGAAATTAAGCTGACCGTGCCGCACGGCATTGCACGTGCCGCCGGGCGGCAAATCCTGCCGGGCGAACACGGCATGGACGGGTTTTATTATGCCTATCTGCAAAAGAAATTTTAAGCGGGTTAGAAGGTTTTATGGGATTGATTGACAATTTAGAAGCGATGTTGATCAAGGGCCAAGACAACGCATTGCTGCGTTATGGTTTGGGCAGCGAATATTTAAAGCAGAAACAATTTGATAAGGCCGCTTTACATCTGCGCAAAGCGGTGGAGCTCGACCCCGGCTATTCGGCTGCATGGAAATTATTAGGCCAAGCGCTGACTTCCGCCGGCCGTTTACAAGAGGCGGCAGAGGTTTACGCGCGCGGCATCGAGGTCGCCGAGTGCAAAGGCGACATCCAGGCGGCGAAAGAGATGCGCGTATTTGTAAAGCGTATCGGTAAATCTTAAGGATAAAAACTGGCTTCGCCGGCAGGGCGGGTTTTAAAGCGTCTGTGCACCCAGAAATATTGCTCGGGCATCTCCAAAACCCCCTTTTCGATTTCCTGGTTCATGCGTTCCGCGTCGTGGGTAAGATCTCCGGACGGGAAATTCGTTAAGGGCGGCTTGAAAATAATTTCATAACCGCGGCCGTAAGCTAATTGCCGGGTATAGCAGGGAATAATTGCCGATTTAGTCAACTTCGCCAGCCGGCCCAACGCGGTGAGCGTAGCGGTGGGGACGCCGAAAAAGGGCACGAATACCGAGTTGCGCCGGCCGGGATCCTGGTCGGGTAAATAATAAAACACCACGCCTTGCTTTATTGCCGCGATAATCGGCCTAAGCCCCTCGCCTTGTTCCACTAACCGCGCCCCAAACCGGGTTCTTGCAAGGTAGAACATGGAATCGAACAAACGATTTTTTGCTCTTTTATACATGTCAATGACAGGCCGCTCGCGCGAAAGATAAATGCCGCCCAGTTCGACCGCGACACAATGCGATACGAGCAAAATAATTTGGTCGCCGCGCGCGAGCGCCTGATCGTAATGCTCGCGGCCAACAAAACGCACCAGGCGCTGGAGGCGTTTTGCCGGGGCCCACCAGGCAAGAGTGGTATCAAATAGACCTTGGCCTAATGCGCGAAAATGCTGTTTGGCCAGCCGCCGGCGCGCTTTCTCCGGCCAATGGGGAAAGCATTTTTCGATATTAACCGACACGATCGTGCGCCGCTCGCGATGAAGACAGTAAAGAGTTTGGCCCAGGCCGCTGCCGAGCAGCCATAAAATCGGCAACGGCAAAAAGCTGGCGCAGCGCAGGCAGAACAGTCCTATCCAGCTCGGCCAATAACGCGGGTGCGATAACAGTAAGCGCTGTTTAGTTGATTTACGCATAAGGCGATGGGGCGTTATTGGGCCGGGTTTTAAATCGCTTGTAAGTCCACATATACTGCTCCGGCATCTCGGCCACGCCCTTTTCGATCTCCGCGTTCATGCGGCGCGCGTCTTTCCCCGCATCCCCACAAGGAAAGCTTTGCAAGGGCGGATAAAAAATAATTTCATAGCCGCGCCCATACGCTAATTGCCGGGTAAAACAAGGGATGACCACGGCATCGGTTAATTGGGCAATGCGGCTCAAGGCGGTGATCGTAGCGACGGGCACGCCCAAAAACGGCGCGAACGCGGCTGCACTGCGGCCCGGGTCTTGATCCGGCAAGTAATAAAACGGCAGGCCTTGCCGTATCAGGCGAATTAAAGATTTAAGCGCCCCACTGCGTTCAATGAGAATGGCGCCGTAACGGGTGCGGCTGTGCAACACATTTTCCACGAAACGATTTTTAGGCGCTTTATACATACTGACGATACGCCGCTCTTGTGACAGACGAACCCCGCCGATTTCTAAACCAAGAAAATGCGGCGCCAGCAAGATGATGTTTTTGCCTGCCTTAAGAGCATCGTCGTAATAATGACGATCCCGAAACCGAACCAGCCGCTGGAGGCGTTTTTCCATGCCCCACCAGGCAATCGCAAGGCCGAACAGAATTTGACCTGAGGCATGGAAGTGACGTTTTACTAAACGCGCACGGTCTCGCGTATTTAAACCGGGAAAGCATAACTCCACATTTTTTAACGCCACCCGCCGGGCGGACCGCTGAAAATGATAACCCAGCTCGCCGATGGCGCCGCCCAGCAGCCATAATAACGGCAAAGGGAGATAACTCAGCATGCGCAGGGTTATTAGGATTAGCCGATAAAACCAGTAACGCGGATGGATAAACTCGCCGGCCTTAAGGCTTTTCATAGGGAGAGCGGGCGTTATCCGGGCGGTTTTTAAAGCGTTTGAAGGTCCACATATACTGCTCCGGCATTTCACGGATGGCTTTTTCCAGCTCCTGATTCATGCGAGTCGCATCGGCGACAGGATCGCCGGTGGGAAAATTATCCAGCGGTGGGCGCAGAATCAGCTCATAACCTTTACGATCAAGAAGCAGGCGGGTGAAGAAAGGTATCACGACGGCGTCACCTAGTTTGACCATGCGGCCGAGGGTGGCAAGCGTCGCCGCCGGCACGCCGAAAAACGGCGCAAACACGGATTCCTTCTCGCCTAAATCTTCATCCGGAACATAATAAAAACCCATCCCTTGTTTTATTGATCGGATAATGGGACGCAGCCCGTGTTCGCGTATAAATAGGCGCCCGCCGGAGCGTGTGCGACTCTTGGTCATAAACCAGTTCACAAGTTCGTTCCGCACCGGCTTAATGAGGCTGATCATGGGAAAGAAACGCGAAAGGAACGGCCCCCCTATCTCCAGGGCGACGCTGTGGCAGGTTAAAAGAATAACGTTGCCACCGCGTTGGTATTGCGCCTGATAATGCTCCAAGCCGGTCACGCGAATGTGTTTATCCAGCTGCGCCGGAGTCGCCCACCAAAACCAGCCGAGATCGAGGAAGGCCTGCATTGTGGCGCGAAAATGCCGGCGCACAAGTGTGCCGCGCGCCTCAGCCGACCATTTGGGAAAACATAGGCCGATATTAACCTCGGCAATACGCTTGCGTTTTACGCTCAATAAATAATACAAATCGCCCAGGCGCGCAGCGAAAAATGCCCGCGCTCGCCACGGCACATGGAGGCTGAGGCGCATCAATCCCAGCACCAGCCAAGTAGGCCAATATCGGGGAAGAAAAAACTCACTCTTGAATTCCGGCCTGTAAAAGCCGGCGGCCGGATGTGTTTGCGTGCCCATTCTAGTGCGCTTCAGAGAAATGCGCCTCTGGCCTCGTAGAGATGCATACACGTGTTAGTTAAGCGCCTCGGTTTTCCCCATTAACGGCCGCATCGCCGTTAACAAGTTGGCGCTCGCGTACGTAAATGAAGGGGCGAATAAGGCGCGCATCGCCCGCATCGTTGACATAGCGCGCTTTCATGGTGCGCAAACTGCCGCCATGAAAAGCGCTCATGAGGAAAGATTCCGCCAGGTCGCCCAGATTTTGTATCATTTAAATTTCAATTAAATGGCAAAAATTGTAGATTGTAAAACAAGTTGCCGTAAGCCGTGAATATAACTTTAATCAAAGGAACTATTCCGGCAGAGCTTAAGGTGGGTTTTTCTTCCCATGTGTAGAGGCTAGATGATCTGAAGGCATGTTAATTTGCCCAAAGCTTGATACACTTAACTGTTGACACCATTTTTTAAACACGGAGTTGCTATGTCACGATCCTATCTGTTCACTTCCGAATCAGTGTCGGAAGGCCACCCCGACAAAGTCGCCGATCAGATTTCCGACGCGATTCTCGACGCCATTATCGCCCAGGATAAACGCGCGCGCGTGGCCTGCGAGACCCTGGTTAATACCGGCATGGTGGTGATTTCCGGCGAAATCACCACCAGCGCCTGGGTCGATATGCCGGAGATCGTGCGCGGCACGGTTAAGCGTATCGGCTATGACGCCAGCATGGGGTTCGACTGGCAGTCCTGCGCAGTGCTGACCGCCATCGATAAACAGTCGCAGGACATCGCGCAAGGCGTCAACGAGGGGGAGGGCCTGGATTTGGAGCAGGGCGCGGGCGATCAAGGGCTGATGTTCGGTTATGCTACCAATGAAACCGAGGTACTGATGCCGATGCCGATCATGTATGCGCATAAGTTGATGCAACGCCAGGCGGAGGTGCGCCGCAGCGGACGCTTGCCGTGGCTGCGTCCGGACGCGAAATCGCAGGTCACTATTCGTTATGAAGAGGGCAAACCCGGTGGCATCGACACGGTAGTGTTGTCTACCCAGCACTCGCCGGATATTGAATACGCGCGCCTTAAAGAAGCGGTGATTGAAGAAATCATTAAACCGGTGTTGCCCGCTGCCTGGCTGGATAAAAGCACGAAATACCTCATTAACCCCACCGGCCGGTTCGTGATCGGCGGCCCGGTCGGCGATTGCGGGCTTACCGGCCGTAAGATCATTGTCGATACTTACGGCGGTATGGCGCGTCACGGCGGCGGTGCATTTTCCGGCAAAGATCCGTCTAAGGTCGACCGTTCCGCCGCTTATGCCGCGCGTTACGTAGCGAAAAACATCGTTGCCGCCGGGCTTGCCGACCGTTGCGAAATTCAAGTAGCCTACGCCATCGGCATCGCAAGACCGGTGTCCATCCATGTCGAGACCTTCGGTACCGGCACTATTCCAGACGACATGATTGCGGACCTTATCGTGCAGCACTTCGATTTGCGTCCCAAGGCTATTATTCAAACCCTGGATCTGCTGCGTCCGATTTATTCCGCGACCGCGGCTTACGGCCATTTCGGGCGCAACGATCCGAACTTCACGTGGGAGCGCACCGATAAAGCCGCGATTCTACGCGACGCGGTTGGCCCGAAAAAGGTCAAGACTTTGCTGCGCTAGTTAAACTCCTTAGCAAGATTTTTCAGGGACTTAGCAATGAGTCAATTAATCAAGAACATCGCCAACAAAGACGCTGACTCTAAAGTCGCCGACATTAGCCTGGCGGAATGGGGCCGTAAAGAAATCGCCATCGCCGAAACCGAGATGCCGGGTCTCATGGCTCTACGCGAGGAATATGCCGGCCAGCAGCCGTTGAAGGGCGCGCGCATCGCCGGCAGTTTGCACATGACCATCCAAACGGCAGTGTTGATCGAAACGTTGGCGGTGCTCGGCGCCCAAGTGCGGTGGTCGTCGTGCAATATTTTTTCCACCCAGGATCAGGCGGCGGCAGCCGTCGCCGTGCGCGGCGTCCCGGTATTCGCCTGGAAGGGCGAAACCGAGCAAGAATTCTGGTGGTGCATTGAACAGACAATCTTTGGCCCGAATAACTGGCGCCCGAACATGTTGCTGGATGACGGCGGCGACCTTACCCTGGTAATGCACACGAAATATCCGGAGTTGCTCAAAGACGTGCGTGGACTATCGGAGGAAACCACCACCGGCGTGCATCGCCTTTATGAAATGCTCGCCAAGGGCAAGCTTTTGTGCCCGGCATTCAACGTCAACGACTCGGTGACCAAATCCAAGTTCGACAATTTGTACGGTTGCCGCGAATCGTTGATAGATGGCATCAAACGCGCTACCGACGTGATGATCGCCGGCAAGATTTGTTTGGTTGCGGGTTACGGCGATGTCGGCAAAGGCTGCGCGCAGGCGTTCCGCGGCATGGGCGCCAATGTCTGGGTAAGTGAAATTGACCCCATCTGCGCGCTGCAAGCGGCGATGGAAGGTTACCGCGTGGTGACCCTGGAAGAGGCGGCACCGGTTGCCGATATCTTTGTCACCGCCACCGGCAATATCGATGTTATCCGGCATGAACATACGCAGGCGATGAAAAACGAGGCCATCGTGTGCAATATCGGCCATTTCGATTCCGAAATTGATATCGCCGGCTTGAGAAAATACAAATGGGAAAATATCAAACCGCAGGTAGATCATGTCATCTTCCCCGATGGCAAAAAGCTTATTGTGCTTGCCGAAGGCCGCCTGGTGAACCTCGGCTGCGCTACGGGTCACCCCAGCTTTGTCATGTCGTCTTCGTTTACTAATCAAGTGATGGCGCAGATCGAGCTATGGAATAATCACAAAAAGTATGAAAACAAAGTTTACGTGTTGCCGAAGCAACTGGACGAGAAGGTCGCCCGGCTACATCTAAAGAAACTCGGCGTCCATTTGACTAAACTGACGCCTAAACAGGCGGCGTACATTAACGTTCAAGTCGACGGCCCTTACAAATCCGATCATTATCGCTATTGATGCGATAACCTTCGAAGCCTCGCCACGCCGCCGGCGTGGATGAAAACCGCATTATGGAGTCGCAAAAAAAACGGGCGCGCACTTTTAGTTTTGAATTATTTCCGCCCAAAACCGGGGAGGGTGTGAAAAACCTGCGCGCTACGGTAGCGCAATTATCGCAGCTGAAGCCGCGTTTTTTCTCCGTCACCTTCGGCGCTGGCGGCAGCACGCGCGATCGTACTTATGAAACAGTAAAGGATATTCAAGGCCGTAAAGGCATCGAAGTCGCGCCGCATCTCTCTTGTATCGGCTCTACCCGGCGGCAGTTGCGTGATATTTTGCAGTCCTATGTTGATTTAAGCATTAAGCATATTGTTGCGCTGCGCGGCGATTTGCCTTCCGGCATGGTTGCGCCAGGGGAGTTCCATTACGCCAACGAGTTAGTGGAGTTCATCCGTAAAGAGACCGGCGATCATTTTTATATCGAGGTCGCGGCCTATCCTGAGTTCCATCCCCAGGCGCCGAGCGCGGAAGCGGATATAGCTCACTTTAAACGCAAGGTCGAAGCCGGAGCGAATTCCGCCATCACGCAATATTTCTTCAACCCCGACGCTTATTATCGTTTTATTGACGAATGCGAGGCCATGGGGCTCGATATCGCCATCGTGCCCGGCATTATGCCGATCACGAATTACAAGCAACTCGCGCGCTTCTCCGATGCCTGCGGCGCGGAAATTCCGCGTTGGATACGCAGGCGACTGGAAAGCTACGGTGATGATATCGATGCCATCCGCGCCTTCGGCCTCGACGTTACCACCATGCTCTGCGACCAGTTATTGCAAGCCGGCGCCCCCGGCTTGCATTTCTACACCCTAAACCGCGCCGGTCCTACCAGCACGATTTGGGAGCGCCTGGGACTTTGACTCCAAACTGCAGGCGACGCTGATGTTGAACCAGGCGCTACAGTCCGCCGGAAGTAGACAGCATCATTACTACCAGCGGCATCGGGCTCAAACTGGCGATTATCTCGCGTACCGCGGAAACAACGATTAACCTGCTGCATAACCACCGCAGCTTGCGTGTGGAATGGTATATTGTCATTCTCATCATTATCGAAGCGCTTCTTTATTCCTATGAGATATGGCGGCATTAAGCATAAAATATCGACGCATAGCGCCGCTTTAAACGCAGCCCTGTTTTTTCTGGTTTTTATCGCTTATTTTTCTTCTGTTGAGGCTGCCGAAGTTTTGTTGGTTTTGGAGCATGCAGAAAAAGACAAGCGGATCTCCACGGAAATCAAAAATGAAATAGGCAGTTTTCCTTCTCCTTACCAAAATAAACCTCAAATCAGCTGGACCATCAAGCAGGGAGAAGCGGTACGGGCGAAATCGGCGCCTTTGGCGCGGCAAATCGATTTTTACCGGCTCAATGGACGCGAATACGAGCTACTGTGCACGGTTGAGCTGAAATACTTCGAAGAGAAAAAGAACGTGTGGTCGCCGCGTTATCGCATCAATCAGGAAATGCTTTTTACAAAAGAGGGCGACAAATGGAGGCCGCTTAAGATCGTCGAGGGGATTCCTTCTCTGATTCAGTACAGCAACAATCAATTTCCGAATATCGAGGGCTATTATTCCACCCTCGATTTCGGATTAACCACCAGTCCGATAGCAATCGATGCCTGGAAAGTAGCGGTTACGGCTTCGCCTTTTTCGCCATATCCATGAACGGCGTGATGAAATCCATCGGCAGCGGGAACACAATGATGGAGCTGCGTTCGCCTGCGATTCCGCTTAAGGTCTGCAAATAGCGCAGTTGCAGCGCCTCGGGGCGTTTGCTGATAAGTTCCCCGGCGGCGACCAGTTTTTCCGCGGCCTGCAATTCGCCTTCGGCATGAATGATCTTGGCGCGGCGCTCGCGTTCCGCCTCGGCCTGGCGGGCAATCGCGCGCACCATGGTGGGATCGATGTCCACGTGCTTGATTTCCACAGTCGTGACTTTGATGCCCCAGGCGTCGGTGGCGGCATCCAGAATTTTTTGGATATCGATATTAAGCTTGTCGCGTTCCGCCAGCATTTCATCCATTTCATGCTTGCCTAATACCGAGCGCAGGGTGGTTTGCGCGAGCTGGCTAGTAGCGGCGTAATAGTCTTCCACCTGGATGATCGCCTGTTGCGGGCCAATCACGCGGAAGTACACTACCGCGTTTACTTTGACTGAGACATTGTCGCGTGAAATAACATCTTGCGGGGGCACATCCATGACGATGGTGCGCAGATCCACCCGTACCATCTGTTGTACGCCGGGGATCAGCAGGATCATGCCCGGGCCTTTGACCTTCCAAAAGCGCCCCAGCTGGAACACTACCCCGCGTTCATATTCGCGCAGAATGCGTATGGTATTGAACAGCAAAACAAGAATGACGATAACGATAAAAAGGGTTGAGATAGAAATACCCATCAGTTTTTCTCCATTTGAGTTTCGGTTTCCGGCTCTATAATCAGGGTGAGTCCTTCGATATCAATGATGCGCACCCGTTGTCCGCGCTGCACCGGCCGCCGGGTGCGCGCCTGCCAATCTTCGCCGCGCACACGCACGCGGCCCTCGTTTTTAAATGAGGTCGTCGCCTCGGCTATCCGGCCGATTAACTCTTCTTTACCGCTGACGACAGGCCGCCGGCGCGCGCTCAGCGCCAGGCTTACTACCGTGAGGAAAAACGCCACGCTGACCAGAGTTACCGTGGCGATCAACGGCCACGATACGCCGAAGCCCACGGCATCGGTATCCAGCAAAATGACCGAGCCGGCTACAAACGCCAGCACGCCGCCGAATCCTAAAACCAAACTCGCGGTAAAGGCCTCGGCGATCATAAACGCTATGCCCAGAATGATCAGTCCAAGGCCGGCATAGTTCACTGGCAGCACCTGGAAGGCATAGAGAGCCAACAATAAAGAAATGCCGCCGATGACCCCGGGGAGCACATAGCCGGGATTCCATAACTCAAAGAAAAGGCCGTACACGCCAAGCAGCATAAGAATATAGG
>DATGVQ010000079.1:0-10077 GCA_035300145.1 Acidiferrobacterales bacterium
CGACGAGGCTAAGGCGCACCTCGATGGCATCTACCAATACATCACGCGCGACGCGCCGTTCTACGCGACACAGACGGTCGACAAGCTCACACGTCGCGTCGAGCAACTGATCGACCATCCGCGCTCGGGGCGCATCGTGCCTCGAATTCCCGGGCCGAGAGAATCACCACATCCCGCCCATCGGCGCGGATGACTGTCATCGGCTCGTCGGTTTCGGCGATCTCGTCTAGAATTTTACCGGGATTACGGCGGAAACGACTAAAGGAAATGGTGCCCATCGGTTGCTCCTCACGTGATTTAACTAAGCATACCAGAGGGGCACAAAAACTCCATTACGACCCACCGTTCCCTTACCAGGCCACCGACGGTAAAACTCAGGTTTCCGGCACTATCGACATCCTCCTCTTCATCGCGCCGGAAAAACTGTTGTCGGACTACGGCAAAGTCCCCGCCGCCGGCGCCTACCTGGATATCGACGCTCGCGTGGTCGGCTACTTGACCTATAATATTCAAGACTCCGATTTTCGTCCTCACATTCATGTCGATGTCCGGCTGGTTTCGGCCAACACCAAGGCGGTGCTGTATTCCGAGCAGATTCTATTCGGGTATCACAACCCTTACCTCTCTGCCACGCAACTGCCCGGCAGCAAGCAGTACTATTACAAGGACTTCAATGTGCTGATGGCGAACAAGCCGCAGGCGCTGGAAGGGCTCAAGCGCGGGATGGAAGCAATCGCCGGCCATGTCGCCAGCCGCCTCAAGGTTTAGGGCCTTTATAGCAACCGACGCGAAGGAGAGAATATGGTGCTCCAGCCCACGTCCCTTGGATGCTGTCGGCCGATAGAAACGTGCTAATCCATCGTTGCAACTCAGTATCGAGGTTGGTTGCTTCTTTTCAAGGTTACCCTTGTCAATACGTCTCTAAGAGGTTCTCCTCCCGGGAAAGCGGAGGAAGCCAAGATCTGTTGAATCATTTGCTGGGCTTTTTTGGGGTCGGATTTATTCATCAACAGACTTTGCGCAAAGCGCCCGGCAAAAGACATGGGATTAAGCTTTAGCGCACGTTTGATCATAGTCGGCGCGTCCTCCGGACGGTTTTGTAAAATCGCAACGACAGCGAGTCCGCCGTGGGTCTCGCCGAAGGTGCGATCCAGCTCCATGGCGCGATTAAAACTTTCTTGGGCGCCGGTTAAATCATTATTGAGAATCTGGCACCACGCGAGTGAATGCCAGGTGCCGATGTGGTTCGGCATGTGTTGGACGGCATGGTCAAAATATTCCAGCGCATGAGTGAGATCCAGGCTTAACATCGCCGCCAAGCCCCTGCCGCTCCAAGCGCGCCCGCTTTTTGGATGGCGCGTGACGGCACGATCCAAATAAATCTTCGCCTGCTGTTCGTCTTGTTCCGCCAGTGCAAGCGAGCCCAAAGAAATTAAGGCGTTTAAATTGTCAGGATTGGCAGTGAGCGCTTTCTCCGCCGCTGCTTTGGACGCATCGCTATCGTCTATGTCCAGATTCAATAGCGCGAGTAGACCTAAGGCATTAGCATCATTGGGAGTGGACGCCAAATAGGCCTGCACTTGTTTTATTGCTTCTTCCATTTCCCCTAAATGATGTAGCGCCTGGGCCAGCAGTAACGGCGCTTCCGGCGCTTCAGATGAATGGCTGGCAATCGGGGCCAGGAGATCTTTGGCCTCGGCAAACCGGCTGGCCAACATCAAGGCATAGGCAAGGTTATAACGGATGGCGGGATTGTCGGTACCTCCGTGCATTAATTCTTGCAACAGGGATATGGCTTCCTCTACTTGATTTGAGGCGATGGCTACCGTGGCTAGGCGGGATTTCAAAGCCGCATAATCAGGCCATTGCGATAACGCGTTCTCAAGCGCCTGGCGCGCCTGCAAAAATTCTCCCAGTTGCAGATGTAAATCGGCGACTTCGCCAATTAAATTCGGGTTCGACCCGTCCTGTTTAAGAAATCCATAATAACGGTCGAGCCGGGAACGAAGTTCTTGCGCGCGTGCGTTCAATGTTCAGTCTTATAAGCGTCTTTGGGGGTAATCCGAGGAGTTTCTTTAGTTACTCCCTTTCCATTATTTGGGCTGAGGGAAGATAGTGGCTGCCGGGCTTCAATAGCTTGCAGCAACTCTTTGGCCCGGCCAAAATAAAGGTTATCCGCGGGAGCCGATTTAAGTAAGCTATCTAAGAGTTGTTTCGCTTGCGCCGCTTGCCCTTCCTGAGTGAGTACTAGCGCCTGGTAAAATAAGCCGGGTGGATGAGCGGGATGATTCTTGAGTAATTGCCCCCAAATTTTTTTCGCTTCCTGCGGCTGACCGGCGTCAAAATGCACCATGCCTAGCTGGAAAGTCTCATTTACCGCATGGGGTTCTAGTTCGAGATAACGTTGAAAAAGCGGTTTGGCCCGATCGCGTAATCCCAGTTGCGCATAAAGCCGGCCCGCCATGCTTAACGCCTCTGCGGGTGGAGTCGATTCTACTAAAACCTGTTTAAGCTTCCACAGCGCTTCCTCAAACTCGCCCCGTTCTATATCGAGACGCGCCAGGGCGATTAATTCTTCATTATCAAAGGCTTCGTACTTGCTGGAGGGTTTGGATTTGGCGGCCATAGGTTTGTCCCTAAGGTTATTTGATGGAGGCTAATTAGGACATAATACTCTTATGCCTAAGTTCAAACAATCCGGCATTGAGACAATAAAAATACTCCCAAATCCCCTAAACTTTTCTTCAAATCCCTGGATATATTGTCTGTAGAGCAAAAGTTAAGGGTTCTTGGTTACCGATCTGCGCCTAAACAATTCGCCACACCGCTGGATATATAAAGAATTAAAGAGGGAGGTCAAAGAGGGAGGTCAATGTTTTGTAAGCTCCTCTAGTCCCCAGCGCGCACGGGCATTAAACATAAGCCCATCGTGTTGGCCCGCCTGCAGATGCACATGACCGGTATAGGCAATCATGGCGCCGTTGTCGGTGCAGAATTCCGGGCGTGGATAATACACCGTAACATTTTGTTCATGCGCCATCACGCTCAAGCGTTCGCGCAATAAGCGATTGGCGCCGACACCGCCGGCGACAATAAGCCGTTTATGGCCGGTTTGCTGTAACGCGCGCCGGCATTTGATAACCAGCGTATCGACCGCCGCGTCTTGGAAGGCATAAGCGATGTCGCTCACGGTTTGCGCATCGAGCGTATGGTTTTGCGCAGTCACCAAGGTAAAGGTTTTTAGGCCGCTGAAGCTGAAATTGAGGCCCGGGCGGTCGGTCATCGGGCGGGGAAAGGTGAACCGCGCAGGTTTGCCTTGTTCCGCGGCGCGCGCGATCGCCGGTCCGCCGGGGAAGCCGAGGCCAAGGAGCTTCGCGGCTTTATCAAATGCCTCACCGGCGGCGTCGTCCACCGATTCGCCTAAAATGCGATAATCACCAATCCCGCCAATATCCGCGAGCAAGGTATGCCCGCCGGATACCAATAGCGCTAAAAAAGGAAACGCCGGCGGGTTGGGTTCTAACATCGGCGCGAGTAAATGCCCTTCCATATGATGCACGCCGACGGCGGGAACTTGCCAGGCGAAGGCGAGGCTGCGGCCGATCGCCGCGCCGACCAATAATGCCCCCGCGAGCCCCGGGCCGGTGGTGTAGGCGATGCCATCGATCGCATTTGGCGGCGTGCCGGTTTCACGCAGGATTTCTTTGATCAAGGGCAGGAGCTTGCGGATATGGTCGCGCGAGGCCAATTCCGGCACGACGCCGCCATAATCGGCATGCATTGCGATTTGCGAGAATAGCTTATGCCCCAGCAGACCGGCTTCCGAGTCGTAAATAGCGACGCCGGTGTCGTCGCACGAGGTTTCGATGCCTAATGTACGCATAGGACTCCATTTTCGGGGTTTGCCTGATATAGAGCAAGCCGAGCCGAATTTGGTATACAAAATGACCTTAAATCCGATAAAATCTCCGGTTTCCCCGTGAGCGGGCCCATTTATCATTTTTGAGGTGAGAAATAATGCCGTCTGTGCGAGTTAAGGAGCACGAACCGTTTGAAGTCGCGTTGCGCCGTTTCCGGCGTTCTTGTGAGAAAGCGGGCGTATTTGCCGAGGTGCGCCGGCGCGAGTTCTACGAAAAACCGACCACCGTGCGCAAGCGCAAAGCCGCCGCCGCACGCAAGCGCGAACTGAAAAAACTTTCGCGTATGTCGTCTCGGACCACGCGCTTATATTAATTCATCCTGCCCCGAATCAGGTTAGCATGAGCCTGAAGCAAAGAATCAATGAAGACATGAAAGCCGCCATGCGCGCGAAAGATCAAGCGCGGCTGGATTCGATCCGCATGCTGATGGCGGCGATCCAGCGGCGCGAAGTGGACGAGCGCATCACGCTCGACGACACCCAGGTCATGGCGGTGATTGAAAAAATGATTAAGCAGAGCCGCGATGCGGTTGATCAATTTGCCAAAGGCGGCCGGCCGGATTTGGTCGATAAGGAAAACCGCGATATCGCCATACTAAAGGCCTATTTGCCGGAGCCCTTAAGCGAGGCCGAGATCGATAACTTGATTGCGGGGGCGATTGCCGAAGCCGGCGCTACTTCGGTCAAAGATATGGGCAAGGTGCTGGCCAGCTTAAAGCCCAAGCTGCAGGGCCGCGCCGATATGGGTAAGGTGAGTGGCAAGGTCAAGCAGCGTTTGGCGGCGCTCAGTTAAGGTCCGGTAATATTATTTTGTCGTAACCCATTGTTCCTCCGAGCTTAGTCCTGAAGCCTTAAGAAAAAGCCGTTTTTTAGTCATTTCCCGGTTGCGATAAAACTCAAAACCACTGTTACAATAGCGGCATGCCCAGCCGTATCCCGGAAAAATTCATCGACGAATTGTTGCTGCGCGTGGACATCGTCGAAATCATCGACGCGCGCGTGCCGCTGCGCAAAATGGGCAAGGACTACAAAGCCTGTTGTCCGTTCCACGAAGAGAAAACCCCTTCTTTTACCGTCAGTCCCGGCAAACAATTTTATCATTGTTTCGGCTGCGGCGCGCACGGCAGCGCCATCGGCTTCTTGATGGAATACGAACGCATGAGTTTTCCCGAGGCGGTCGAGGAGCTGGCCGGCCATGCCGGTATCCCGGTGCCGAAAGAGCAGGGGGAAGTTAGAGCTAAGCCCGATCCGGGCGTAAATTTAGTCGAAGTGCTGCAACAGGCCAGCCGCTATTACCAGCGCCAGTTGCGCGAGCATCCGCAGGCCAGCCTGGCTACCGAGTATTTAAAACGGCGCGGCTTAAGCGGAGAAATCGCGGCTGCATTTGGTTTAGGTTATGCCCCCGACGGTTGGAGCAATTTACTCCAAGCGTTGGGTAAAGATGCCGCCGCGCAAGAGGCGCTGCAACAGGCGGGGCTGTTGGTGAAAAAAGACGACAGCAGCTATTACGATCGCTTTCGCGGCCGCGTGATGTTTCCGATCCACGATTACCGCGGGCGCATCATCGGTTTCGGCGGGCGCGTCTTGCAGCAGGATGAGCCGAAATACTTGAATTCCCCGGAAACCCCCCTATTTCATAAAGGTAGTGAACTGTACGGCCTCTACCAGGCGCGTGACGCCGTTAAACGCGAGCAGCGCGTGCTGGTGGTGGAAGGTTATATGGATGTGGTCGCCTTGGCGCAATTCGGCATCGACTACGCGGTCGCCACCTTAGGCACCGCGACCACGCGCGAGCACCTGGAACGGCTATTCCGGTTTACCCCGGAAATTATTTTTTGTTTTGACGGCGATCGCGCCGGACTAGAGGCGGCCTGGCGGGCGCTGGAAAACGCCTTGCCGGTATTGCATAGCGGCCGCCAGATCGGCTTCTTATTTTTGCCCGAGGGCGAAGACCCGGATAGCTTGGTGCGCAAGGAGGGCGGTGCGGCGTTTAGCGCGCGCCTGCGCCAAATTATTCCGCTGCCGGATTTTTTCTTTCAGACGCTGGCGCAAGAAGTCGATTTAAACCGTCTGGATGGCCGCGCCAAATTAGCGGAACTTGCGCGCCCATTATTGTCCAAATTGGTGCCGGGCGTGCTACAGCAGATGATGATTGAGCGCTTGGCGGAATTGAGCCGGTTAGAAGTGAGAAATTTATCCCAGCTACTAAACCTGAAGCAAAAGCGGGCGGTTTTAAAGCGCGGCAGTGCACAAGACAAACGCAGGCCTTCCCTGGTGCGCATGGCGTTGGCATTGCTGCTGCAACAGCCGGCATTAGCCCGGCAACTACCAGGCCCAGCGGTATTTGCCCCTGGGGAAATGCCGGGGATGAGTCTGCTTAACCAGGTACTGCAATTGCTGCAGGCTGAACCGAATTTAAATACCGCCGCTATTCTTGAGCGTTTTAGAGATAGCCCGCACCAACCCGTGCTGGCCAAATTAGCCGCCTGGGAGCACCCGGCGCTGCAGCAGGATACCCGGGTTGAATTCCAAGACGTTATCCATCGCCTGCGTGTAGCCGCCTATGCGCATGAAGCCGAGCGGCTTTTGCATAAAAGTCGCTTACAGGGCTTAAGTGCCGTGGAAAAAGCCGATTTATGCCGATTACTGGACGAAAAACATCAATTGGAGGCGAGCCAAGATAAGGAAACTTGGGCTACCTCATGATTTGTTATATAATTAGAATATTTTTGACTCTCACACCTTATTGGGCCCGCTAACCTATGGATCAAGAGACGCAACGTTCGCAATTAAAGAAACTGATCATTCAAGGCAAAGAGCAAGGCTTTCTCACCTATCGCGACATCAACGATCATCTGCCGGAAGATGTGCACGACGCCGATCAAATCGAGGCGGTGATCAATATGATCAACGATATGGGGATCGAGGTCTATGACCACGCCCCTGATCCGGATACGTTGCTGCTGAAAACCGAGACCGTGACGCCGGACGACGAAGAGGTGGTGGAGGAGGCGGAGCAAGTGCTCGCCTCCGCCGTGGAAGGCGAGTTCGGCCGCACCACCGATCCGGTGCGTATGTATATGCGTGAGATGGGGACGGTTGAATTATTGACGCGTGAAGGCGAAATTGAGCTTGCCAAGCGCATCGAGGACGGCATCCGGCAAAGCACGGAAGCGATCGCGACTTGTCCCGCTACCATCGTCGAAGTATTGCGCATAATGGACATGGTCGAGGTCGAGCAGATGCGCCTTAACGACTTGGTGGTGGACTTTGTCGATCCCAACGCCCCGGAAGCGCCGCTGCCCCAGCTTATTACGCCGGAAGCCGCCGATGTCGATTATGAAACCATGGGGGCGGAAGAAGAAATCGGTCCCAGCCGGGAAGAGGCGCAGGCGCGGTTCGCGCGTATTCGTAAACTGCATGCGAATATGGTTAAGGCGCTGGAGAAAAAAGGCTTCGGCAGCCCCGAGGTCGGCAAGATCCAGAGCAAGCTCGCCGCAGAATTCTTGCAGATTAAATTCGTTTCCAAACAAATCAATCGCTTGGTGGAGCAAGTGCGTTCGCTGGTGGAGCAGGCGCGCGGGCAGGAAAAAATCATCATGGACGTTTGTGTCGCCAAGGCGCGCATGCCGCGTAAATCTTTTCTCAAGAGCTTCCCCGGCAACGAAACCAATCTGCGTTGGATAAAAAAAGCCATTAAGTCAGGCGAAGGCAGTGCTGAAATCATCGAGCGCAACGCCGAGACGATTTTTGCCGCCCAGCATAAATTAATCCAATTACAAAACCGGGTTGGTCTGCCTATCAGCGATCTGAAAGAGGTCAACCGGCGTATGTCCATCGGTGAGGCGAAGGCACGCCGCGCGAAAAAGGAAATGGTCGAGGCGAACCTGCGTTTGGTGATTTCCATCGCCAAGAAATACACCAATCGCGGTTTGCAATTTCTGGATCTGATCCAAGAAGGCAATATCGGCCTCATGAAGGCGGTCGATAAGTTCGAGTATCGCCGCGGTTATAAATTCTCGACTTACGCCACCTGGTGGATACGCCAGGCGATCACCCGCTCAATCGCCGATCAGGCGCGCACGATCCGCATTCCGGTGCACATGATTGAGACGATTAATAAACTGAACCGGATCTCGCGCCAGATGCTGCAGGAGATGGGGCGCGAGGCGACGCCGGATGAATTGGCGGAACGGATGGAGATGCCGGAAGATAAAATCCGCAAGGTGCTCAAAATCGCGAAAGAGCCAATTTCGATGGAGACGCCGATCGGCGACGACGAGGATTCGCATCTGGGCGATTTTGTCGAGGATACGAATATCATGGCGCCCGCCGATGCCGCGACTACCGCTGGGCTTAAGGCCGCTGCCAAGGAAATTCTGGAGACGCTCACGCCGCGGGAGGCGAAAGTTCTGCGGATGCGTTTCGGCATCGGCATGAACACCGACCATACATTGGAGGAAGTCGGCAAGCAGTTCGACGTGACGCGCGAGCGTATCCGCCAGATCGAAGCCAAGGCCCTGCGCAAGCTGCGCCATCCAAGCCGCTCCGAACATCTGCGCAGTTTCTTGGACTAGCTGTGACGCTGCAGCAAAAACGGCCCGTACGGGCCGTTTTTGCTTTCCGTCGCAACCGGGTAGGTGCTGTCACAACGCGCAATCGGGATTGTGTTCCTCGGCATGAAACGGTTTACCGCAGGTAGCACATTCTTTCATGTGCATCCTATGCCTCGCGGCAATAATGCCTGCTGCCGAACGTCTATAGCGCGCGTCGCAATTGGATATACCCCACAGTGCCAAAGCTGATAAGATTGGGTGCTTGGGGCCTGTAGCTCAGTTGGTTAGAGCAGGGGACTCATCACAATGGTGCGCTCATACCGAAAGGTATGAGATGAACGGGATGAATTCAGGGAACCCGTAGCGAGCCAGTCGCCGGCAACCCTGAGCCAAGCCGGGGGTACACCCCTGGAAGGTGCAGAGACTACCTGAGGACTTGAGTGTCCTTAATCACAGGCTTCGAGCATCCCGCGCCCTAACGACGCAGCTTTATAATGATGCAAACGCGGTCGAGGGCGATGAGATAGTCCACTCCTGCTGGAAACAGCGGGGTACAGTGAATCCCTTGGTCCTAGGTTCGAGTCCTAGCGGGCCCACCATAAAAATTAATAGCTTACGATCAGGGTCGTAGGCTATTTTTTTGTGTTGAAAATACGTCAAAGTGAGAGCGGGTATGCCCAGCACGAGAAACTAGTTCACAGTTTTTTGGATACCCTTTAAACTTGTTACCACAAGCCGCATAAAGCGGCCTTTTAGGAGGATAGTATGGATACCCATTGTGATAACAAGCTTTCGCTGAATCTCCCGTCTTACACCCAACTGATTTGCCAGTACGATTTCGAGCGCAGTGCCCTCTGGTATTACCTGAACCCGAGGCCCCGTCCCTGCTTCACCCCAACCCTCCTCGAGGAAATCCGTGACTTACAACAGCGCGTGGCCGATCACTTGCGCGTGTCGCCGGATGATTTGCACTACTTCATTATGGCCTCGGCCACGCCTAAGGTCTTCAGCCTGGGCGGCGATCTTGAGCTGTTCGTGCGCCTCATCACCGAGCGGGACCGCGACCGCCTTTATGAGTATGGCCGCATCTGCGTCGACGCGGCTTATCACAACGCGACTAACCTGGGCATCCCGACATTGACCACGATCTCGCTTGTGCAAGGCTCGGCGCTGGGTGGCGGCTTCGAGGCGGCGCTGGCGAAAAACGTGCTGATCGCCGAGCAAAGCGCGCAGATGGGTTTCCCCGAGATCCTGTTCAACCTGTTCCCCGGTATGGGCGCCTACAGCCTGCTCGCGCGCCGCATGGAGCCGGCCCACGCCGAGCGCTTCCTGCGCACCGGGCAGCAGCATGACGCGCAGAAGCTATGGGAGATGGGGATTGTTGACGTGCTGGCGCCCGACGGGGAGGGCGTGCACGCGGTCAATGACTTCATCCGGCGGCACAGCCGGTCGCGGAATGGGCAGCAGGCCATCCAGCAGGTGCGCCAGCGCGTCAACCCGCTCGCCTACCAGGAGCTGCTGGACATCGTCGAGATCTGGGCGGACGCCGCGCTGCGCCTGACCGCGCGCGAACTGCGGTTCATGACCAGGATCGCCGCAGCG
>DATGVQ010000080.1:0-7576 GCA_035300145.1 Acidiferrobacterales bacterium
CCGAGAATGGTGCCAACGAGAGATGTTAATCGCAAAGCGCGAAGGGGTGCCCTTGATCATTATGGACGCCTTGGGTGAAGGCGAGGAACGCGGATCATTCTTGATGGATCACGTCCCACGCGTGCCTGCGAGAATAATTAATCAACAATGGAGGAAAACCGACATTTATCGTGGGCTTAATCTTTTGGTAGATGAATGTCTGAAGCGGGCGCTCTGGCGACGCCAAGAGGAGTTAGCACGCGCGGAACTCGGGCTAAATATTGCGTGGTGGGCGCCTCACGCCCCTGAGCCAATCACATTAGCAAAGTGGCTTGCGGATGAAAAAAGAGGAGGCAAGCTCACGCCGGATGGTAAAGATCTTCTGGTTTTGCATCCTGACCCGCCATTGGGAACGGAAGAGAAATCAATACTGCAAGAAATGATGTCACTAGGCGGTATTAATAGGAAGCTTGATGTTATGACTCCTCGGTTGCTTGCCGCCCGAGGTGGATAAGAACTCAATACTATGAGCAAACATGAATAACTTGTTGCCGTCAGACGCGCTTGGTGGCGTCCGTTTGGGTATTTCCGTATCCGAAAGTGCTGACCTTTTGCGGTTAGGGTTGCTCGAGAGCCACTTTCGGCTTGCCCTTGGAGAAATCGCTCGCTGCGTCCTCATTTCCGGTGGACACCTCGCTTACGGAGGCCATCTCCAGCCACAGGGTTACACAGCATTTCTAATTAGTGAACTTGAGCGTTACAGCCGCCGAGATCGCCCACTGAAGGTCTGTCTCGCGTGGCATGAGCACCGGAAGATGACATTAAGCGACCTTCGCAACGAGAAGCACAACATCGGATTGTATGGCGAAATTGCGTGCCTCGATGCATCTGGAAAAGTGATTGATCCGACCATCGGCAGAAACGAAGCTCCACCGCCTCCGCCGGATGCGATAACACAACAGCAAAGTCTTACCGCGATGCGCCGCTACATGACTCAGAACACGCACGGGCGAGTCCTCATTGGAGGAAAGCGAGATGGGTTCCACGGAGAATTTCCCGGGTTACTGGAAGAAGCGTTCATTGCTTTTGAACTCAAGCAGCCCGTGTACCTTGCGGGAGGCTTTGGAGGCATCACGTGGGACATCGCCCGAGAACTTGGCGTCGAGAAAGGCGATTGGTTCCCAACGCTAGCGAATGCACCGGTTGTAGACGAGCGTTTCGTGCGTGGTATGGCTCGGCTGCTCGAGACGGCTAAGGCAACGGGCTATCGAAGTCTGGAAAATGGGCTCACTCAGGAGGAAAACCGGCGATTGGCCGTTTGCCATCGTCCTAGTGAGATTTCGGCACTTGTAAGTCTAGGGTTGGGCAGATTGTTCGCCGGTAAGGCCGAAAAGAAGTGACGTTGCTTTACTGTCGTGACTCTGTGCGCGAAGCGTCGGCCCGTGGCTTCTTAAGGAGCCCGGTCTGACAGGCATAGTTAGCCGTTTCGCTGTTTGATCGTGGCCGGATTGACAATGTGGTTTGCTGGCTTATCGCGCGCGATGGCTATCCATTCTTTTAAATTCTGCACAGTCAAATCTATCCAATTTACCCATAGTGCGAAACCAGAGTGAATATTGCTGGCGAGCCTATCAGGCACAATGATATGCCCTTGTGTGTTTGACTGCGCCGTGGGGAGTCGTACCCCGATTAGGCCATGACGATCATCGAGAGTAGCCTTGATTTCCCAATCTACGTATTTTCTTTGGTAAGTTTCTGCACCGCAGAGTACGATCGTACAACTAGTACCTTTGATATCCTGATTAGCGATAGCCCAGCGCACATAGTCTGAATCGTCGCTGTTCTTAGCCCGGTCTAGGCTTCTGTCCTCTATCACTTCGTATTGGTCATGGAAGATGCGTGAGAATTCGCGGTAATACCCTTGATCGCCGCTGTGGTGGTAGCTGACAAACACTCGTGGGCGCACTGGGATTCTAAGAGTTGCGCCCAATATTCCGCCGCCAGTTGCCGTAAAGCCCACCATAAAAGTCATACTAGCGTTAATTATCAGCACTGGACAAGCGCGGCATACGGCTGCGAGCCGCAGTTTTGTTCTCCGTGTAAGGCCCATCGACTGAAAACATTGAGACCCTCACGTTGGCATCTGTCGGAAAGGCACGAATGACTGGTTTGGGTCGGAAGCCGAAACTCAAACTGAGGCACTACCCGGTAACCTCTTTCTTGACTCCATACTTACACAAAACAAGCGCCTCGCGGAGATTGTCGATTGTAGACAATCTACTTTTGCCTATGGTCTAATCGCGGCCATGCTATCCGACGCACCCAGCCCTACCACCATCGCTTTGCTGCAAAGCAATTCCCTGCCCATGCTGGTGCAAAAGGAAATCGAACGATTAATTCTGGCCGGTGAACGCATGTTGCACGGGAATGTGGAGATCAGGCGCATAGGGCCGTAATAATCGAACCGCCTCGGCAGTTGATATCGTCCGTGATTCCGGCATGATCTTTAAGCTAAAAAATAGAAATACATCGATGAAATCCAGTTCCCAAACAACCGCCTCTGAATCGCTCACGGCTTATGTCGCTGATTTTGTCAACAAGATTCATTTTACCGACCTCCCCGATGAAGTCGTTGCGTTAGGCAAGAAACATATTCTCGATGGCTTAGGCCTGGCCTTGTCGGGCTCAGTCGCGAACAGCGGCGAACTGGTGCGCCGTTATCTTGCGCCGTTCGACCGCGCCGGCGGCGCCGCTTCCGTGATCGGTTCGGAACTGCGGCTGGCGCCGCGCTTCGCCGCCTTTGCCAACGGCGTCGGTATTCATGCCGATGATTATGACGACACCCAGCTCGCGGTCGCGAAGGACCGGGTGTATGGCCTGTTAACGCATCCAACCGCACCGGCCTTGCCGGCGGCGCTGGCAATAGCTGAACGCGAGCGGCGCTCGGGCAAGGATCTGATGACCGCCTACCACGTCGGCGTTGAAGTCGAATGTAAAATCGCGGAAGCCATTCATCCACGTCACTACCAGCATGGATTCCACTCGACCGCAACCTGCGGCACTTTCGCCGCCGCCGCCGCCGTCGCCAATCTGTTGGATTTCCCGGCAGAAACCATCCGCCGGGCGTTGTCCATCGCCGGCAGCCAATCGGCCGGGCTGCGCGAGAATTTCGGCACCATGACCAAACCGTTCCATGCCGGCCGCGCCGCCGAAAGCGGCGTGGTGGCGGCGGAGTTTGCGGCCATCGGCTGGACCGCCGCGCCCAACATCTTAGAGGCCGGCCGCGGCTTTTTTCACGCCGCGGGCGGCGGCTACGACGAAGCCGCGATTCGCGACAAACTGGGCAACCCCTGGACCTTTATGTCACCCGGTATATCGATCAAACCCCATCCATCGGGCTCGCTCACCCACCCCGGCATGACCGAGATGCTTAAGCTTATCGGCAGCCATAACATCAAGCCGGAGCAGGTCGAGCGGATAAAAGTCGGCACCAATCAAAATATGCCCAACGCCCTGATCCACCATCGCCCTAAAACTGAATTGAATGCCAAGTTCAGCATGGAATTCTGCCTGGCGATTCTGCTGTTGGAGCGCAAGGCGGGGTTAAATGAATTCACCGCTGCGGTAGTCAACCGCGATGACGTGCGGGCAATGATCGAAAAAGTCGACTTCGGGGTGCATCCGGAGGCCGAAGCCGCCGGCTACGATAAGATGACCACCCTCCTCGACATCAAACTCAAAGACGGCCGCACGATCTCGGGACGCGCCGATTTCGGCAAGGGCAGCCCGGCGATGCCGATGGCTTATGACGAGGTGGCGGAAAAATTCCGCGACTGCGCCGCCTTCGCCGCATGGCCGGCGGACAAGGCGAAGCGGGTCGTCGGGCTGGTGCGCCATCTCGAAGACGTCAAAGACGTGCGCGAAATAACCGCCTTGCTCGTCAAGTAATCGCGCGTATTTCCGACAAACCCGGTACCATCGGCTAATAACAAAAAGGTGAGAAATGGCGTCGGTCGAACTGCGGGGACTTACTAAAAAATACGGAGCGTTAACCGTGGTCGACAACGTAAGTTTGATGATCGACCACGGCCGCTTGGTGTGCCTGCTGGGTCCATCCGGATGCGGCAAAACCACGACCTTACGTTTGATCGCCGGCTTCATTGCCCCCGACGGCGGCGAAATCCGCGTGGGCGGCAAACTGATCTCATCATCAGCAAAAACCTTGCCGCCGGAACAGCGTGGCATGTCGATGATTTTTCAAAGCTACGCCCTGTGGCCGCACATGACGATCGCCGAGAATGTCGCCTATGGCCTTAAGCTGCGCAAGCTTGATAAGGCCGCGATCGGAAAACGTGTCGATACGATTCTTGCCGCCACCCATCTGGAAAAATTCGCCGGACGCTATCCCGGCGAATTATCCGGCGGCCAGCAGCAGCGCGTCGCGCTGGCGCGCGCGCTGGTGATAGAACCGGAAACCCTGCTGCTCGACGAACCGTTGTCTAATCTCGACGCCAATCTGCGTGAAGAGATGCGCTTTGAAATCCGCCGGCTGCATGATGCCTATAAATACACCACCGTCTATGTCACGCATGATCAAATAGAAGCCATGACGACCGCGGATTGGATCGTCGTCATGAACCAGGGGCGGATCGAACAGGCGGGTTCGCCGGAAGAGATTTATCAGCGGCCGAACTCGGAATTCGTCGCCCGTTTTATTGGCGGCACTAATATTCTTAAGGGCCGCAACCTGCGCGATAACACGGTGGCTGGTAATGGCTTCACGCTGCGTTGCGGCGAAGGACAGTTGGCGCTATCCGGCGAGACCGCGGTTTCGATCCGGATGCACGATATTCAATTAATGACGGCGCAACCAAAGGCTAATGACAATATCAATGTTGTCGCCGGAACCGTCGCGCGCCAAATTTATCTCGGCGCCATCCGCGACTATCTGGTGGCGCTGCCGGGTGACGTGCAAGTGCGCGTTACTACTCCGATGCAGGTGAATATACCGGTCGGGAGTCAGGTCTGGCTGTATTTCCCGCCGGAGCACTGCCGCGCCTTGGCTTATTAAGTGTAATATGCCTGTGTTTAATCTGGTAGAGCTAAGGAAGCTCTGATTAAGTCGCAACCGTCATGCCCGCGGAAGCGGGCATCCAGGTTTTTCCGCAGTCTTCTGGATTCCCGCTTGCGCGGGAATGACTTGTTCAGAGGTTCCCTAACCGAATCACATCATTAGGAGACAACGATATGAGAGCGATACTTAACGGGGGGCCGCGCCGGCTTGTGAGCATTTTGCTGCTGGCGCTTATTGCCATCTCACCCGCAACTCAAGCGGCGGCGCCGGCAGCCACAAAGGTGACGCCGGAGCTGATTAAAAAGGCGCAGCAGGAAGGCAAAGTGGTTTACTATACCGCGGTCGATGTAGCGGTGGCGGAAAAAATCGCGAAGGCGTTTGAAGCCAAATATCCCGGCATTCAAGTCCAGATCGAACGCGCCGGCTCCGAGCGCATCTTTCAGCGCCTGGGACAGGAATACGGCAGCAAGATCTACGCCGCCGACGTCGTCAATTCATCGGATGCCGCGCACTTCATCGTCTGGAAGCGCGACGGCTGGCTGGCGCCTTATGTGCCGGAGGATGTCGCAAAATATTTCCCGCCCGAGCACAAAGACCCTGACGGCATGTACGCCACCTGGCGCGTGACCCTGAGTCCGATTGGCTACAACACCAAGCTGGTGAAATCCAGTGAAGCGCCAAAAAGTTTCGCCGACTTGCTCGATCCGAAATGGAAGGGAAAAATTGTGAAGGCGCACCCCGGCTACAGCGGCACGATTGTCACTTCGACGTTCCAGACCGCGCGCGATCTTGGCTGGGACTATTTCGATAAACTCGGCAAACAAGCGGTGATGCAAGTACAGTCATCAACCGAGCCACCGAAAAAACTGGCCCAAGGCGAGCGCGCGATTATGGCGGATGGTAACGAGTACAACTTGTTCTTGTTAAAGGAAAAAGGCGCGCCGGTGGAAATCGTCTATGCCGCTGAAGGCACGCCGATTATTGCTTCGCCGGCGGCGGTGCTGAAAAACGCGCCTCATCCTAACGCCGCGCGGCTATTGCAAAGCTACCTGTTTTCATCCGAAGCACAGCAACTGCTCATTGATGACGGCGGCCTGCGTTCGGTGCATCCCAAAACCAAGGAAAAGGCCGGGCGCACGCCGCTTAGCAAAATCAAGCTGATGAAGGAGGATGCGGGAGCCGTGGAACAACAAGTCGAGACTATTAAGAGCAAATATAGCCAGTATTTCGGAACCTGATGCAAACGCGCGGCGGTGAACTCACCGCCGCGGCATTGACTGATGAAAAACGGTTTATGACTATCGCCAATTTCCGGCTCGATCTGTCGAAGCCGGTGCTGATCGCATTCGGCTTATTTCTGTGTCTGCTGATTTTCCTGCCGCTGTTTTGGCTGGCGTATTTCAGCGTCACCGATACCGCCGGCGCCTTCACATTTAAAAATTTTGTGCAATTATTCACCGATCCAACGCTGCTTAAACCGCTGATAACGACATTGTGGATCTCGACCAGCGTCGGCATCACCTGCTGCATCGTCGCCGCGCCCATCGGCTGGCTGGTGGCCCGCACCGATATGCCGTTGCGCCGTACGGTGCGCGCGCTGGTGATGGCGTCGTTCGTCACGCCGCCGTTTCTCGGCGCCATCGCCTGGGAAATCCTGGCGGCGCCCAATAGCGGCATTCTCAATCAATGGTATCGGGAGCTGTTTGGTCTCGATCAATACGCCTCCCTGTTCAATATTTATACCGCCACCGGACTGACTTTTGCCATCGCCTGCTACACCTTTCCTTATGTGTTCGTGCTGGTGGCCAACGCGCTTGACCGCATCCCGTCCGATCTGGAAGACACTTCCGCCATCCTTGGCGGAAGCGTCTGGTATACCGCGCGGCGTGTCACGATCCCGCTCGTGCTTCCGGCAATTCTCGCCGGCTCATTGATCGCGTTCTTGCAGACCATGACGCTGTTTGGTTCGCCGGCGATCCTCGCCTTACCCGCCGGCTTTCATACCATAACGACGAAAATCTGGAGCCTGTTCCAATATCCGGCGAAACCGGGGCTGGCGGCCGCGGCCTCGCTGCCGCTGCTGCTGATCACCGTGGGCCTGCTGCGCGCCCAGCACTGGATACTCGGCCGCCGCGGCTACAGCATCGTCGGCGGCAAGCATAGCGCGCCACGCTTGTTGCAACTGGGCGGATGGAAATGGCCGGCGATGGGTTTGTGTTTACTGGTACTAAGCAGCTCGGTACTGCTGCCTTATGCGGCATTAATCAAAACCGCCATCGTGAAAATGCCGTCGGAACCGTTATCATGGGCGAACCTGAGCTTGCACAATATCAATTTCGTATTCTTCGAGTTTTCCGCCACCAAGCTTGCGCTGCATAACACCTTCGTCCTCGGCGTGCTGACCGCGACGCTCGGCACGGTATTGGCGCTGGTCATCGCCTATGTCACCGCGCGCCAATTAGTCTGGGGGCATCGTTTGCTCGGCTTTCTCGCCACCGCCCCCATCGCCATTCCCGGCATCGT
>DATGVQ010000081.1:0-18668 GCA_035300145.1 Acidiferrobacterales bacterium
CCTACGCCTTTCATCGGATTGTGCCGCTCGGCGCGATATCTAAGCTTGTTATCAGCGACATTTAACGGCAGCAGGCATCCTCTAAGTGGTGGCGCAAATTTTATTTTTCACGCTATACATAGACATAGGGAGATGCTACGCCTTGCCTCAGCATTGTTAGGTGCCTGACTCGCGCTCTGCGAACTGCTCATAGTTGAATTGGATCAAAAAAAGAAAAATGCGTACTTCTACGGGATGGGAAAGGCCACGTGCGGTAACGGTAGCCGCAGCCGCCTGGTTATTGATAGCTTCATCCATGCTCGCGTGGGCCGACGGTTGGGAGGAGACGCAAGCGAAGCTCGCCGATCGCGGCATCACACCGGCGCTGGTCTACGGGGGCGCCGCGTTTGCCAACCTGGATGGCGGTTTGCGCCGGGGCTCAACCTACCTCGGAAACTTGGACCTCCAACTCACCCTCGACGGGCAGCGTCTCGCGGACTGGCCGGGTGCGACGGTCTATCTTGACGCACTGTCGATTCACGGGGGACGCCCTAGCCAGTTCGTGGGTGATGCGCAAGGGGTGAGTAGTATCGAGGCACCGGCGGCTTTCAAGCTTGAAGAGGCCTGGCTCCAGCAAAATCTGTTCGCCAATCAATTCTCTGTCCTCGCCGGGCGTTATGATTTGAACAGCGAGTTCTATCGGCTGCATTCCGCCGGACTCTTTCTCAACAGCTCGTTCGGTGTCGGTCCCGAGTTCTCGCAGAGCGGACGTGAGGGCCCCTCGATCTTTCCCTTTACCTCACTCGGGGCGCGATTCGCGCTCAAGCCGGAGCGCGGCATTGTTTTACGCGCAGCGGTTCTCGATGGCGTGCCATTCGAACGGCCGGACGGAACCCATGCCGCTTTCCAGCGCGGGGACGGTTTACTTTTTGTTTCGGAGGCTGCGTTTCTCGAGCGCCCCGCCCCCGAAGATCGCCCCTTAAGCCGCCGATTCCGAATAGGCCGGTCCGCGATGCTCCCGCCTTACGATGCGAAACTCGCGCTCGGCGGCTGGTACTACACTGCCACGTTCGACGATCTCAGCGGGGTGGACGCGAACGGAAGGCCGGTGCAGCATCGCGGGAGCGGCGGTTTCTATCTTCTCGCGGATGGCGTCCTATTCCGGGACCTTGGCCGTCCCGGACGGCGTCTCGCCGCCTTCACTGAGCTTGGGTTCGGCGATCCGCGCGTCAACCGATTCGGTTCTTATGCCGGGGCTGGCCTGGTTGCGTCAGGCCTTGTTTCCAGCCGCCAGAGTGACGAGCTGGGGCTGGCAGTAGCCATCGCACGCAACGGCGCGCACTTCATCGCGCTTCAGGAACAGCAAGGAGCGCCGGTCCGGAATTCAGAAGCAACGATCGAGCTCACCTACTCCATGCAGTTCGCCAAGTGGCTCGCCGTCCAACCCGATCTTCAGTACGTTATTGATCCGAACACCGACCCGTCTCTGCGGAACGCCCTCGCGTTTCAGCTTCGGTTCGAGGCCACCTTCTGAGCCTGCCGACTCCAGGGTTCATCGCGGGGAACCGGTGCAGTTCGGTACTTTTTGCACGACCGATTGGTCCGTAGCGGTCCGCTTGAACATACCCAAATCGGGGTTTATCATTCCCAATATGGGAATAAAGAAACGACAGACCAAGACTCCCATAGGTCCGGCGATTGGGATCGCTGACGCGCTTTTCACCAAAGTGCAGCAGCGCGTGCTGGGTGTGCTGTTCGGGAATCCGGGCCGAAGTTTCTATGCGAATGAGGTGATCGCCCTCGCGGGTTCCGGCACGGGCGCGGTCCAGCGGGAGCTGACCCACCTTGAGGCGGCCGGGTTGGTGACGGTCACGCGCGTCGGTAAACAGAAACACTATCAGGCCAATGCGGCGGCCCCGGTATTCGAGGAATTGCGCGGTCTGGTGCTGAAGACCTCCGGTCTTGCCGATGTGCTGCGCGCTGCGCTGGCGCCGCTGGCGGCGCAGGTCAGCGCCGCGTTCGTCTATGGATCGGTGGCCAAGGGGCAGGACACGGCGCAGAGCGATATCGATCTCATGGTGGTGAGCGACAGTCTGTCCTATGCCGATCTCTTCGCCGCGCTGGAAGACTCTGCGAACCGGCTGGGTCGCCCTGTGAACCCAACGGTGTACTCTCAGCACGAACTCGCCAAGCGTGTTCGGGAGGACAATGCCTTCCTCAAGCGGGTCTTGGCGCAACCGAAGCTGTGGTTGATGGGGGACCGGCATGACTTCGCCGCTTGAAAATCTAAGCGGCCCCGGCAAGTCGCTTCGAAAGGAACCGCCGGATACGAAGGAATTCGCAGGCCTGAAGCGCTCCGGTCAGGCACGGCTGGCCGACGCCGCCAATACCGCCAATTCGCTGGAGGGCCGTTTCGATCTCGCCTACAACGCGGCACACGCCTTGTGCCTGGCGGCATTGCGCTGGCACGGTTACCGGTCAAGCAACCGATACATCGTCTTTCAGGTGTTGCCGCACACGCTGGGGTTGGGGCCGGAGGTGTGGCGGGTGCTGGCCAGGTGTCACGACATTCGTAATCTTGGCGAGTACGAGGGCGATTTGAATATTGATCAGCAACTCGTAACGGACCTGATAGCGGCATGCCGTGCAGTGGCCGCCAAGCTCGATACCTTGCCGCCGCCTGGGTCAACGGGGTAAACGTGAGTCTGCTTCCGGCGAACGCAAAACCGTCCGGGTCCCCCAATTCCTTATTGCGGATTGCGAAGCGACACCCCGAGGCGCTGTTAAACTAAGAGCGCCTAACAAAATGGAGCCACACCTCCACAACCTCCCTCACCCCGGCCCTACCCATGAACCTGCGGCCGGAGGCCGCACCGACTTTCCCTCTCCCTGTACAGACCGGAGACATAGGTAACAATATTTGTAGGGTGGGCTGCGCCCACCGTACGCGGCTTCGGTTATCGTCCAATGGTGGGCGGAGCCCACCCTACGAGCACTCGACCTCGACGGTTCCTCTGGCTAGGTTGAGTTCGCAAGTGCACCCGCCCTCTATAGCTGAGCGTGTCTTCGCTGGGGTCTTTCATGCCTACAGAAAGCCTTCATAGTGTGCGTTGTGGGTGAGCCGTACTTCCTTTCCCGTACTGAGGTCGTAAACGTAGATCTCATAGCCTTCGAGCGACTTCGGATACACCAGGCTCCAATCTTCTCCGCGCTTGCCCGCGTTCGCGTAACGGGCGTAGTGATCCGGATCCTTGTTGAAGAAGATGCTGTTCGAGCCGGCGGACCACACCGGATTGAAGCCCCCGGCGATCTTTCGGGAATCCCGCGTCTTGAGATCAATCAGATACAAACTGGGCGGCGTATTCCAGGGGTGCTCGTTCATGACGGCGAATTTGCCGTCGGGTGAGAGCGTGAGCTGCCCTTGCTCGAGCGATAAGGTCCCTTTGCCTGTGTAGACGTTGTGGTGCTCGAGAGGTTTCTTGTTGCGGGTGCGGACGAAAGAGTCGCCAAGGCGTCGGAAGTAATAGTAATACTCGTGCTCGTCGTAGACCCGGAACACAAAGTCCGTGGGTGCGGGGCCAACAATCTGTGGTTCGGCGATGTCGTAGAGATATTCGCCGACTTTTTCTGAGTACAGGAGTTTTGCCGCCGCTTGCGGTTGGTCCAGGTCGCGGATGTAGAGTGAAATTTTTCCCGGTCCGCCGGGATTGTCGTAGTAGCGGTAAATGACGATATTACGTGCGCGCATCCACGAGGCGTATTCGCCTGGCCAGCGGGCGACGCGTTGCCGGGTGGCCAGCTCATAGACTTCGATAAAGCCCTTTTCATTGACCTTGTCCCAAGCGGTCACTGAAAGATACTTGCCATCCGAGGAGCAGCGCGGCGAGTGGTACTGGGCGCTTTTGGCGGACAGGAAGGTCTCTTCCTCTTGGCGCTCGTTCAGGAGGTTAACGGCATCCTCATTTTGAAACAAGATCCATCGCCTTGAGGCGCAACGGGAAGCCTGCGCCTTGGTGCCGAGGCTCGACGTGTGCTGACGTATGTCGGAGCCGTCCGGATTCATCGAGAACACCTGAGTTTGGGCTTTGCGCTCACCGGGCTTCAGAGGGAGGTCGGCAGTATAGAACAGCCGCTCCGCTTCTGTTGCCGCGCCGGCAAGACCACAGGTAACGGCAAGGGCGATCGCACACATGACCAGCCGGGATATCGAAGTGGCTCTCATCGTTTCCTCCCATGCCTCAAGCGGGCAGTGATTATCTGTTCAATTAAGATAACATGGTTCAACACATGGTGCATGCGTTGGGATTTTGGGTCAAAAATATTGTCATTATGGGATATCCGCGGGTGAACGAAGAAAAAAAGAAAAATAATTTTGTTGGCATCCGGTTTCGTTCTGTCATTAGAGAAAGCTCGGGGGGGCGCAGCCTTCGCTGCTGCTCTCGTGCGGCGACCCGAGCGTGTTCTTCGCCCGGCCGTTGTCCTTGACTATGCTGCTGATGGCGGTAAAAAAAAGCGCGATGAAGTATTCGTCGAAGAAGAGTGATTGCCGTGCTGATCGAGCAGGAGACAGGAGCGATACCTTGAACTTAATCGCCGAAAGCGCAAAATCCGCGGTGGCCGGTCACCGAAGGAGGAAACGATGAAGTGCCTGATGCGCCTCGCTACCGCAGCGCTCGCTGTGCTAGTTGTAACTACCGCCCTGGCGCAGTACCCGGTGCGGCCGATCCAGCTGCTTGTTCCCATTTCGCCCGGCGGCGCACCTGACATCGCCGCGCGCGTGCTGGGGGAAAAGCTTTCCCAGGCGCTGGCGCAACCAGTCGTAGTGGAGAACCGTCCCGGCTCCAACGGCAATATCGCCATGGAGGCGGTTGCCAGGGCCGCGCCTGACGGCTACACGTTGATGCTTTGCGCCGACAGCCAAATTGTGATCAACCCACACCTTTACCCGAAGATGCGGATCGATCCGCTCAAGGACCTGGTTCCTGTGGCTACTGTCGCCTCGAACGGGTTCGTGCTCGCGGTTAATCCATCACTGCCGGTTAAGAATTTCCAGGAGTTTATCGAGTACGCCCGCCACGCCAACCCGCCGCTGGCCTATGCCTCAGCCGGCAATGGCAGTCAGCACCACCTGACCATGGAGATGCTAAAGGCGCGTACCGGCATCGATCTGCTGCACGTGGCTTACAAGGGTGGCGCGCCTGCCACCACCGCCGCGGTCGCAGGTGAGGTCGCGGCGGTGTTTGCCGGCACTTCTATCGCTCCGCAGATCAAGGCTGGAAGACTCCGTGCACTCGCCGTAACGGGTAAGAAGCGCTCGGCGGAGTTCCCGGACCTGCCCACCATCGGCGAATTCTATCCGGGTTGGAGCAACAGCATCTGGCTTGGCCTGGTTGCGCCGGCGGGCACACCCGAGCCGATATTGACCAAGCTGCGCACCGAGGTGAACAAGCTCCTCGCCCTACCTGACATCAAGGAGAAATTCAGCCACGCCGGCGGGCTGGAGCCGTATATAACGACGCCCAAGGAATTCGACGCATTGATCCGTGCGGACTATGCCAAATTCGGCAAGCTGGTAAAAGACGTTGGCGCGACGGTAGATTAGCAGGGTGCTGAAAAACTCGTTTTTCAGCACCCTGCGGCGCGGTATAAGGACGTATCGCCATTTTTCAAACACGCTAAGTGTTTGAAAAATGAAGCAAAGCAAAAACCGCGCTTTTTGCTTTGCGTGTTGAAAAAGGCCATGGATGGACTTTTTCAACAACCTGTTAGATCCGAGATCTGCTAACAACCAATGCCATTAATGAGCCAGGGCGCCAATATAAGCACGATATATTAGAGACCGCGGTCGTATGCCGGCCAATTTAACGGTAGACAGTCCTTACTCAGAATCCGACAGCGGATGGGCTCAACAGATCGTCGAGGCCTTCCCATGGCGTACGATTATTGTTAATCCAAAAATTCATCGATTGCGCGCACGAAAGCGTCGGGCTTTTCGATCTGCGGACAATGTCCGCAATCCGGGATTTCGAGGAATTTCGAGCCGGTAATTCCAGTGGCGAGTTGGCGCGCGAGTGGGACCGGCGTTGCCCCGTCCAGCGCGCCGACCATTACCAAAGCGGGATTATGGATGCGCGCAAGCACCGGGGTAAAATCGACGCGCGCGAGCGCCATACACGCGGTACGAAAGCATTCGGGATCGGCGTTCGCGAGCGCTGACTTGCGCTCCGCCACAATAGCGGGGTGCGCCGCGATAAAAGGTTCGGGGAACATGCGCTGGATTGCCGGGTCAAGCACCGCACTCATACCATCAAGTCGCACGCGCTCTGCCATCCGCTGCAGCGGTTCCTTTGCGGGAGCGGGAAAGGCGGCCACCGAATCGGCGACGACCAGCCGGTCGAATAGCTCGCCGTGCTTCGCCGCGAGCGCGACCGCAATGAATCCGCCGAGACCGTTGCCGAGCACATCGGTTTGTTGGGATAAGCCGAGCGCGCGAATCAAGCCGGCGATATGCCCGGCATAGTCTTCGATGCTTGCGCCGGCCGCGGACGATGCGCCGTAGCCTGGCAGATTGACAAGCCAAAGCCGGCGCTTCTTCGAGAGCAGAGGGGAGACACGGTCGAAGGCGGAACGATCGGCCAACAGCGAGTGCAGCAGTATCAGGTCACGTCCAGAGCCGATTTGTTCGATATCGACGTCGGCCCCGTTCACTTTAATAATGGACATAAGATTCCGTTGACATGCGCGGAGTTCGCCGGAGCCGCGGACCGGCCGCGCTACTCGAGGTTCTTGGCCGGCGGATAATCGCGCGAATAGGGCGGACTCGCCAGGAACTGCTTGGGATCGTATTTCCAAAATTGGCTGACGTCGGGAATGGTCTCGACGATCGTGTTCACCAGCCGGCCGTCCTTACGTTCCACCTTGCGGACGTAGATGTTGAGGATCGGCTTGCCGTATTCGTCGAGGCGGATCGGCCCCATGGGTCCGCTGGTGAGGCGCACGTTGTGCAGCGCGCGCACGAAAGCGGCTTTATCCTCGAATTTGCCGTTGATCGCCTGGAGCGCCTCCTCGAGGAACAATCCCGCCGTATAAGTGCCGGCGGTGTAAAACCCCGGCACCACTTTGTATTCGTCGAGCACCGCCTGCACGAAGCGCTTGTTGTCAGGCGTGCCGATGGTCGCGGTGTACCAGCTCGCGGTCATGACGCCAAGCGCCTCGTCTCCCATATTCCTGAGTACGCCTTCGTCGACGCAGGTCGGGTTGCCGAGCACCGCGATCTTGGCCTTCAAGCCATATTCGTTGAACTGGCGCAGGAAGCGCAGTCCGTTGACGCCGGCAAAACCTGTGTACACGGCGTCCACGTTCGGCTTGATTTGGCCGACATAAGCACCGTAATCGGCGACATTCAGCGGCGACCACAACTTTTGCACCACCTTGCCGCCGTTATCTTCGAAACTATGCTGGAAGCCGGCTTCTCCTTCGTGGCCGTAAGTGAAATCGTCAGCAATCGTCGCGACGCGTTTGTAGCCGAGCTTTTTCGCCGCGTAGTCGCCGAGCACGTGCATCGGCTGCGCCGCGGTACCGACCGCATGCAGCACAAAGTCGCTGCGTTTTTGCTGCGCGAGGTCATTCTGCGCGGCGGAAGTCGGCGTAATCAGCGGCACCTGTGCGTCTTTGATATAATCGTCGATTGCCAGCGCCTCAAACGTCGCAAGCGGTCCGATGATCACGTGCACCTTGTCGTGCTCGATAAGCTCCTGCGTCTTGGTCTTGGCCTGCGCGGGCTGGCCGCCGGTATCAGCGATAAACAACTCCACCTTGCGTCCGGCCAAGGTGTAATTGCGCTGCTTCAGAAGCAGCGTGATGCCTTCTTCCATTTGTTTCCCGCCGGCCGCAAGCGCTCCGGATCTGACGGTGAGAAAGCCGAGCCGCAGCGGCTCGGTCTGCGCGAGCGCCTGATACGACAACGTCAAAAAGATAAACGAGAAAACTGCGAAAAGCGCAGGCCACAATTTTGCCTTAGCCATAACTCCTCCTGAATGAATTTTGAGAAATTTTTTAAGAATCTTTGTCAGTCGATAGTATCTTACGGATTACAACGATGTCAAAGTACGTGCTCGAAAACCATTTATGGAAGCTCCGATCGAGTTGATTGTTGTCAGATTCCTCGCTGCGCTTGGCCATTATCGAGGCAAAGCTCGCGCACCCGCGCTTTGGGCCGAAGAAGGTGATGGACTGGTTGCGTGCGCACCACCGGCAAACGCCCTGGCCGGCGGACAGCACGGCCGGGGAGATCCTCAAGCAGGCAGGGTTCGTGCAGGCGAAGACCCACCGGCGCCGGGTCTCCCTCCTACGGCGAACCGTTCAGTGACTGCGCGCAGGGCTTATTTTTAACTCATTAAGGTCAGCCGAGCCGTGCTGAACGTGTCGGAATTAACTTCGGCCCTTTATTTTCATTTAGCCTGGATGTAGGTTCCGAAATAAGCATAGTTATTGATTTGTAACAACAGGTAATTTACTGCTAGATGGTAAAGTCTGAGCGTCGTCTATACTAGAAATAGCGCCAAGAGCCGACGTATCTGGTCACCATAGCCACAGCTTGCATTGTGCTTGTCGGGGAGGAATCATGTTATTTTTATACCGCACGGTTCTGTTATGCCTTGCTTTCTGCGGGTCTGTGCTCATCAGCTTTAATCCTGCGTTCGCCAGTGAGGTAACCGACAAAGTTAACCCTTTGATTGAGCAGGGACACTTCGATGAGGCTCGGGCCAAGATCAAAGAGTATCTGGCGAAGAATCCAAAGAACGTCGATGCCCTGATGATGCAGGGGAACGTTATCTTGCAGGAGTACTGGAAGCGTGAGCCGACGCTCGGATCTTATGCCAATGATAATGAATCGATCTACGATAGCTCAATTGGTTTTATTGGCGAGCGGGAAAGAAGAGTATCGCGCGATGTCGCACTCCAGGTCGCCGCTCTCTGGAAACGATGTCTTGCCATCGACAACACGCGCGAAGATATTCACAAAGGCCTGGCCTATCTCTATGCCATGGCCCTGATGAAGCAGGAACTCATCCAGCAATTAGGGCACATGAAGGCGGCATTGCCGCATGCTAAAGAGCTTCAGTACAACATGGGTGACTACGCGCGCATGTTTAACGCGCGTGGCCGCTTCAACGATGCTGTCGACGTGTTCCGAGAAATGCTAAAGCTCTATCCCAATGACGCCAATGTTTACAACGATCTGGCAGCGCTTTATTTCCTAGAAGGACATCTCAAAGAAGCGCAGAGGTACATGGCCATTGCAGTGTCCTCGGCCCATCCCGATGACGCTACCTACGGTACCGCGGTAATGATATTCACTATGCTTACAGATTACGACCGTGCCCTCGATGCCTCAAAACATCTATCGAGACTCAAAAAGGATAATCGCTGGCTGCTATACCGCGCTTTACTGCTCCGCTCAAAAGGGGAGGTGAGCTGGAAAGCAGATTTGAGTGAATTTCTACGCCAGTCTGGCAATGATGCAGACGATCTGACATTGGCTAAGTTGTTGACGAACGATAGTAAAAATAACTTCGACGTGTACACCGAAGTCATGGCTAAGGCTAAGAAGAATTACCAATTGGTCCTACTGCACCGTTGGGCGATGCGTACCTTCCCCACGCGCTATGAGCCGCAATTCAAGTACGCGGAGATCATGAATCAGTACCGTAATTATGATGAGTCTGTGCCAGTATTCAAAAGGCTCGCGGCACGATCGGATTTAGATACCGACAAAAGACAGACAATCCTGTTTCACTACGCATGGGCATTCCAGGACAGTGGGCGCCTGGCGCAGGCGAATGCATTGTGGAATGAGCTGACCACCAGCAATAACTTTTACGTCAAGAGCGCCGCAGTCTATTTCCTGGGCAAAGAAGCCTTGCGAAAGGGCGACAATGAACAGGCGCTTGCCTACTTTCGCCGAGTCTCCGACGATGCTAGCAAGTCAAAATACGCAACCCTAGCATGGAATAAGGTCAACTGGTTTAAGGAGCAGAAGAAGTGATACCTATGACGATGAACAGACGGCTGGCCTGTGCACGGCCACAGTATATGCGATAGGAAGAACAACTGATGATCCTGTGCAAGAGCCTCGATCCCGCGTCGCCATGGGGGGCGTGAATGAGTCCGGCATCGGCCGCGAATGTGGCGCCGAATCATTCGACGCGCATTGTGAAGAGCGTGATGGTTAGGGTCGACGACAAGCCGTTCGACTGGTATCAAAACACAGTGGAAACGCGGCGTCTGAATTGAATAGCGCGACCGGGGCGCGGCCCAAGATCATAAAGGCAATGACACGACCCCTAAGGAGAGGGGCCGATAATGTCGTTCGGAGGGTGCCTGGTTTTTTAGGTATTGGGGTAAATACTAAATGGATTAGTTAAAGAGGTGATGTTTCCGCCGTTATGGAACAGTATTTGCACAGACTAAGGAAAGGTCTAAAAGCGCATAGCGCCTATACGGTGGAAACAATGAACAGTTTAAGAGTGTGGGTGGGTAATTTTCTGCTTATTTTATTGGTTAGCTCCCTCGTGGGTGCGTGTGGACGAGAAGAAGAGAAGAAGCCGGCCAACCGCGATAATTATCTTTCTCAAGGCTCAGCGTGCATGCAAAAATTTATTGAAAAGGCGAAACGAGAGCGCGACGCTAAAGGCAGTTCTCTAGAATCTTTTACAAAAGACAAATATCGTGCAACCACGCATGGTTCGCCATCCTTCTTGGCGCCGCTTATTTAGGCAAGCGCCGATTAAGTCGTAGTTGTCATTCCGAACCGCTCTTGGTGAGGAATCTTTATTTTTTCAGTGGCTTTAACAGACTCCTCGCTAAGGGATTGCCCAACACCGCCGCCCTGGTCGTCATCGCGCGAAAGATCACCCGTATCGCCTGGTCCTTGTTCAAGCACCAAACCGTGTTCGACCCAAAACGTGTGGCCATCGCTTGACAAGGAACTATAGAATCCCGCAATGACAACTACGACTTTATCAGAGCTTCCTTAGCGATATTCCTTCATTAGGGCTGTATGACGGTTTAGGATGATGACGTTGTCTGGACAGTCGCAGCCTCGGTGGGGTAATGTCAGGCATAATTCTGCCGCTTATTTTGCGTCAGGCCCGGTGCACTTTTAGAAACCAATTTCCATTTTCGCCCTCGCCGCGGAGGAACCCATGCTTAATATCGACGCACTGATGACCGCCCGGATCACTAGACGCGCGGTGATAGGCGGCGCGGGCGCCGTCGCCGCTGCGACCGGCCTCGCGTTCGCCCAGCCGGTCTCCGCGCCCCGCGTCAAAGGGCCGCGCGTGTTCCTCGACTACGACCAGGCGGAACTCGATGATGCTTACGACCAGAGCGTCTACGCGCCGAACCTCCGGCAAATCACCGCGCGCTTTGCCACCAACAGCGAGGCGACGCGTGCCCGCATCGGCGCACCCAGGCGCTACGCCTACGGCCCAACGGAGATCGAGAAGCTCGATATTTATCCGACCAAACGCGCCAACGCGCCCATCCATATCTTCATTCACGGCGGCGCCTGGCGCGGCGGGCTGGCCAAAGACTATGCGTTCCCAGCCGAGATGTTCGTCAACGCCGGGGCGCATTACGTGGTTCCCGACTTTGTGTGGGTGCAGAACGCCCCGGACAGCCTCAGGACGATGGCGGACCAGGTGCGCCGTGCCGTCGCCTGGGTTTACAAGAACGCCGCGAGCATCGGCGGAGATCCGAGTCGGCTCTACGTCTCGGGTCATTCCTCAGGCGGCCATCTCGCGAGTGTGGTCCTGGTAACGGACTGGCAGAAAGACTTCGGCCTGCCGGTAGACACGGTGAAGGCGGGTCTATGCGGCAGCGGCATGTACGACTTGAGAGGCCCGCGCCTCTCCGCCCGCAGTTCCTATGTCAAATTCGACGACGCGATGGAACAGGCCTTGAGCGCGCAACGCCATCTCGACAAGCTCAATGCCCCGCTGATCGTCGCCTGCGGGACGCTCGAGACGCCGGAGTTCCAGCGCCAAAATCGCGACTTCGCGGAGGCGGTCAAAAAGGCCGGCAAGCCGGTGCAACTACTCGTCGGCGAGGGTTATAACCACTTCGAGATTATGGAGACCCTCGCCAATCCGTATGGACTGCTCGGCCGGGCTGCACTCGCGCAGATGAGGCTAAGCGTGGCCTGAGTCTGCCGAACGCAGTCGGTGGTCCGTCTAGGCGGAAGCACCGCTATTGATAAATGTAAAAGTAATGTCCGATATCGCATATTGTCATGTAAGGTGGGTCAAGCGGCCGCTCCTGCGCGTCCCTGCGCTCGCGGCATTCGTGCATCCTGCACAGCAAAGCGGACCCACCAAACTGCTACGATTTTGTTGGGTTCGCCGCTGTCGCGGCTTAACCCAACCTACATCGATCATTGGTGAAGATCGGACATTACTTATACATGGATCGATAGTCCAATTGTTATAACAACGCCCGGTGGTTGCATTGCCCCGCTCGAAGCATTAAATTCGATCTCGCGTCTTTGGTCTTTATGGTATCGAGGAGGGGACGGCAGTGTGTTTCCGTTCGCGAAGACACGTGCTGAACGCGACGCCGCGCGCGATCCCCGGCCGTCGCTCGAGGAACGCTACCAGGGAGTGGACGACTATGTCGAGAAGGTGCGTCGTGCCGCGCAGGATTTGCATCGCCAAGGTTTCTTGCTCGAGGAGGATATCGAGAGAATTGCCGGTCGCGCCCGCGCCCGTGGGCTTTGAGCTTCAACTATTTTCAATACTTTTCCCGCCTTAACTTGACAATACCCCCAAAAACGGCTTGACACTCTGAATTACAGAGTTATAGACTCTGAATATCAGAGTTAACCCCGGTGGATTGTTAGATGAACAGAGTATGGGTCATCGTCGCGCTACTGTTGTGCGCTGGATGCAGCACCGTCAGAGGAACGAAGCTCTGGGCTCCGACATGGTTTGAATTGGAACCTATCGCACCCCGCGTATTCGTCAATAAAGGAATGCCGCCCGCCCAGCGACAGCTGGTATTGGAACTTGTCGCCGAGTCGGAACAACGGCTTACCCATTACTACGGCACTGTCACTTCCACACCAAAGCTCTTCTTTTGTTCAACCGAGGCGTGCTTCCAGTCGTTCGGCGGGTCGACCAACCGTGCCAAGAGCTTCGGTGATTATGGCTCGTTGTTCTCGCCTCGAGGCATCTCGGCGCCTATCGTGAGCCACGAGCGGTCACACGTAGAGTTATATGCTCGAATCGACAGCTTTCGGATTTTGCGACGGGTACCGTCGTGGTTTAATGAAGGACTGGTGGTTGCGGTGAGCGAGGAGCCTACCCACGCCGAATCTGTTTGCGGGGAAGCGCGAACCACCGGCGTTCCTTTACCACCCCTTGCCAAGCTCGAATCGATGCGGCAGTGGCTGGATGCCGTTGAGAAGTATCGAAATCCCGAACTCAATCCGAAGAATCTGGCGGTGGTATATGCCACTGCGGGCTGCGAAGTCAGGCCGTGGTTACAGCGTGTCGGCGCATCCGGGCTTCTTTCCTTTATCGCGCAGATGCGCTCGGGTACCGAGTTCCCGGTTGCCTACAAGAACGCGCAGCTAACGTCAACCAAGGGAGACCGCCTAATGGCGCCCGTCAGTTCCAGCGTAAAGCTCGAACCATGACAATCGGCAAGAACAAACTTCCGCGAAATTCCAGCGTCGCCTCGCATGACACGGGTGTTTCCCGGCGACGCATGTTAAAGACGTGCGCCGCGCCGTGCTCCATGCCGGCAGGCGAGTTTGGGTTAGCTAGCGAGGATGATTAAATGACCGACACCGTAACCACTCAGCTTGATGCCATTCATTCCATGTTGGCGGCAGGCCACCGCAGTCTGCGCATCGAGCGCCATAGTCTTATTCTGTGGGGCGTCACGGGAGGTGCGCTGTTTCTGTTCGGCGATTACATTCTCACGCCGGATCAAATACCCGTCGTAGAACAGCGCGCCGTGGCCTGGTTGGTGTTCCTCACCACGGTATTGGGCGGCGTGGGTGTGGTTGACTGGTTTCTAACTCGCCGAACCAAGCAGAAGCGGGATCGGGCGTGGTCATTCGTCCATCGCCAGATCCTCAAGGTGTGGTGGCTGCTCCTCGCGCTCGGCACGCTCTTGGACTTTGGTATGTTCTTTTTCGGCGGTCGCTACATGCTCATCGCCACCTGGCTCGTCCTCGCCGGGGTGGGGCTCTATGTCCACGGGCTATTCTCGGAAGAACTGCTTGAATGGGTCGGGGCGCTGATGATTGCGATCGCCGTTGGCACCTTAGCGTTTCAACTCAATCCCCAGACCTCGAAACTGATCGCGGCTTCGGTGTTTGGCGTGGGCTTGCCCTTACTCGCCGTGATGCTGGATCGAGGCAACGCGCATTCCGCCTGGCGCCGGCTGCGGCAGGCTATGCTGTGGTTGCTTTGTGTCCTTGGTCTGCCGCTGTCTGTTGACCGTTACGCAAATGCCGTCACCGTGCCCGAGGCGCCGGTGGTGTCGCTTGAGACGTTCCTGCACCGGTCTTCCGTATCGGGACCCCAAATCGTGTCGATACCCGCCGGCACGAAGATTCCGGTAAAGGTGGGGATATCGGGCGACCTGTTCCGCGGCGGACCGGAAACGGTCTGGCCTTTGGTTCTGGCTAACCCCATCGAAGCGATGATGGTCGATGGGCAGCTGACCGGCGAGTTCCGGTTTGCCGGCGAGGACTGGTTGCGCGCCCGGGATCGCCTTCGGATCAGGATTCCGTCGCTCAAGGCGCAGCTCACTCCGGAAGAAGGGCCGGTGGTGCGTACCAGCCTCATTGCGAAAGTCTTGCGCAAAAACGAGCGATGACGGCGGCGCCGACTTTTTGCTACTTATTGTCACCGGGAGACACGAATATGAACCGGATCGTCAACTCGACACTCGCGTCGCTCGCAAGCTCATGCGCCGGCGTAATGGGCGGGTCGTATATGGTCAAGCCGCCGGGGGTTGACGATGGGAACCACCCAGGAGCGGTGCGAACCGAGTTTAATCTGAAATGACCGCGTTCCCGGTGCCAACGGCATTGCCGTGGACGGGCGCGCGGTCGGAGTCAAACCATGGATACTCTTGATGCCTTACTGCACCAGCCTTTGCGTACCCAAATTACCGCTTATCTGGTTGGGGCCGGCGAAGCGACGTTTACGGAGTTAAAGCGCGAGCTGCAAGTTTCGGACGGCAATCTGGAATCGCATCTCAAGAAACTGATCGCCGCCGATTACGTTTCCGTGCGCAGAGAAGCCGGCGAGGGTCGGCCGCAGTCTTTCTATTCGCTGACGAAGAAAGGTCATGCGGCGCTGCGCGACTATGTGACGTCCCTGCAGCGTATGCTGCGCTTCGAGTCGAAATCGACCGCTAATGCCAGGGTCGGGGGACCGCTCAAGGCCAGACCGGCATAACGGATCCGCTTACCATGCACCTAGGAGGGAATAACAATGACTGGTTGTAAAAAACGTTTGTGCCAAAAACATAAGGGCTTCGTCTTCTTTACCGTCCTTTCGCTCGCACTGGGCGGCTGCGCGATCGCTCCTGCTCATCCATCGCTCGAGCGCGCTTCCCTGCCGGAGCTGATACCGGTCCGGGATTTTGTCGCCGACCGAAAAATGAACGGCGGACATCAGGTGTCCCCGGACGGCAAAAAGCTGGCCTGGATCGCCATTAAGGGAATGCGTCCGGCAGTGTTCGTGAAAACCATCGGACGTGATGACATCAAAACATATTCGATCTACCCCCGCTATTTCAAGTGGTCGGGCGATAGCCGGCATTTATTGCTGGTCTCGGACAAAGGCGGAGACGAAAACACGCATATCTATGTCGGCAGCGTCGAACAGCCAGGAACGGAACTGACCGATCTGACGCCGTATGAACATACGGTCGCGCACATTGTGCGCGTGGTCGAGGGCGGCTCCGGGGTTGTGATAATAGAGAACCGCCGCGATAAAAAAGTATTCGATTTATACCAGATTGATTTAGCCACTGGTCGTGAAACTATTCTCGTCACCAATCCCGGGGACGTGGCGGGTTGGGTCACCGACCGCCACGGAAACCTCATCGCGCGTGTTCGTCAAGTGGGAGAACGGCACGTGTTGCAGGTCAGGCAAAATGGAGCAGGCGATGACTGGAAAACCACGGTGGAATGGAGTCTATTTGACCGCGTCTCATTACTCGACGTCAGCGACGATGAAAAATGGGTCTGGGCCCTTTCCAATAGAGGGCGGGATAAGATCGCCCTGGTCAAAGCGGATCTCGCCAGCGGCAACGAAACCGTGTTTTTTGCCAACCCCGACTCCGATGTGGACGGCGCCCTGATTAGCCGCAAAACCCATGTCCCGCTCGGTGCGGTTTTTCAGCCCGGTTACCCCAAGACCGAGATATTCGACGCACGCTTGCGCGACGCGTGGGCCAAGCTGTCTGAAGGTAAACCCGCCATACCACGTATCAACAGCATCGACGATCAAGAGCGACTGGCGACGATATCGGTCGTCACCGATCGCGGCATGAAACACTATCTCTACGACATCGACACCGGAAAATACACGTTACTTGGCGATGATAGCCTGAGCCGGCTGGCGTCGCGGCTTGCCGCCGTCAAACCCATCGCCTTTACCAGCCGCGACGGCGTGACCCTGCACGGCTACCTTACGCTTCCCGTTGGGGTGAAGCCCGAGAAATTGCCGATGGTGTTGCAGGTCCATGGCGGTCCGTGGGCCCGCGACGGCTGGGCTCAATACGGTGCGTCCTTTACCCAATTCTTTGCCAATCGCGGCTATGCCGTGTTGCAGGTCAATTACCGGGGTTCGACCGGGTACGGTCGCGCATTCATGGAAAAGGCGATTGGGGAATTCGCCGGCAAGATGCACGACGATTTGATCGATGGCGTGAATTGGGCAGTCCAATCCGGCTTTGCCGATCCCAACAAGATCGCCATCTTTGGCGGCAGCTACGGCGGCTACGCGACCCTGGTTGGTCTCAGCTTCACGCCGGAAACGTTTGCTTGCGGCATCGATGTCGTTGGCCCGAGCGATCTGGCACGCTTACTTGAAACCGCACCGGCATATTGGGAACTGGGGAAACCTTGGTGGTACCGGTATGTGGGTAATCCCGCCAATCCCGAGGATCGCAAAAGAATGGACGCCAAGTCTCCACTGTATAAGGCCGAAGCGGTTACCAAGCCGCTGCTCATCATGCAAGGAGTTAATGACCCGGTGGTCAAACAGGAGCAATCGGATACGATGGTCGCTGCTCTAAAAAAAGCCGGAAAGCGGGTCGACTACGTCGTGTTTGCCGGCGAGGGGCATGGCAACCGCAAATGGTCGAATCAGTTGACGCTGTTCCGTCAGAGCGAGGATTTCCTCGCCGCCTGCCTTGGCGGTCGTAGCCGCGGTTTCGACTATTACCAGCTCGGTGCGTGGGCGTTTTAGCCGTGCCGCCCCCGGGCCCGCGCAGCGAGCGCTTGCGTTGATGCGGTGCATCGCGCCGCGGTTCGTGCTCGCCGCGTGCCTGGTCTGTGCGCTCGCCTCTACCGCCGTTGCCGCCGACCCGTCTTCCGAGGATCCGGTCGTTCCCGATCGGCGCCGGGAACAGTTCCCGAAGGATTTCGGCTACGCGGTGTTCCCCTACCCGTACCAACTGCCCGGTATCGGCTCGGGCATCAGCCTGGTAGCCGCCGCGCAGAACATCGCGGACACGTACACGGACGCCTACGGCATCGTATTCACGGGAGGCGTCGAAGGAGGCGCGGTCGGTGTGAGGGACATCCACCTCATTCCTCGAACTCTTATCCTCGAGGCCGGGTACAGCGCCATCAGCAAGGTGACGATCCAAAGCTACAGCCAGCGCGGGATGAACACGGATAAGAACGACTTCCGCCTGCTCGAGCTGGGAGACACGGAAGCCTATGGCGCCCGGATGACCGCCACGTTTTTCGACCGCCGCTTCGAGATCTACGGGGCTGGGTACGAGCGAGCATCGAGGCTGAAGAGCATCCGGGATAAGGACGGCAATGTCATCGTCGAAGCGCAGGACCCGCCTCGCGACCGCGGCCATACCACGTTGTTCGGGGCCCGCCTCGATTTGACCGACGACAATACCGATCCACGGCGCGGGTTCCGGCTCGACGTCACGCGCACGCAGACACCGCCGCGGGGTTCGGGGCCGGACTACTACGTGATGGACTACAACACGACCGCCTACGTTCCCGTCGGGAAACGCAATACCTGGGCGTTCAACGTCCTCCGCGCGGACGCGTTCGTGGCCCGTCAAGGAGAAACCGATCCGGCAACGCTTCAACAGCAACTGGGTTTGAATTGCGCCGCGGTCATCGATCCCGCACAGCAGAAATCCTGCACCGAAGTGATCGCCAATGAGATCGCAAACAACAAATTCGGCACCGCCACCTCGCTCGGCGGATTCAGCCGTTTGCGCTCTTATCCCCAAGGCCGCTATAACGGCGCCCACACGCTGTTCTTCGGCAGCGAATTCCGGTGGAACCTGACCGACGAAAAAACGCCCTTCGACATCTTCGTCATGAAGGACGTCCGCACGTCGATTCAGCTCGCCCTGTTCTACGAGGCCGGCGTCACCTCGGACACACAGAGCGACCTCACGCA
>DATGVQ010000082.1:0-2957 GCA_035300145.1 Acidiferrobacterales bacterium
AGATATACGTTTACTTAATAAAAGGTGTTTCAGGAGAAGGGCTGTTGGATAAGCGACTTTGGATTGCTAAAGCTCCGAGTAAATTCAAAGGTTTTCTTCCTGGAGAAGGACTAGCGTACAAAACGCCGTCTGGAAAAACAGAAATCCTTGATGTGAAGTAAATTGAATATATCTAAATATGGGTTCGACCTGATTCAGCTCCGCTCCATCTCAAGTTCATAGGACATCAAAAGGGGAGGCGGTACCGGAATAGTATCGGGATTATTAGCTTATGATTTTGGTCTTCCAATTTAAATTAGGTTTCTAACAAGATATGGACAGCCTAATTGCTGCTGTACGAGGCCATAAGTATTCGTCCGCAGCGCCCTTTACTGACGCGCTTCTGGCTAAAATCGAGGAAGCTCACAAGTGCAATCTACCGAACGACTTCAAAAAATTCTATCGTTCAATCGGAATGGCGGAGCTGTTCGAGGGTCGTTACAAAATCCTTCCGCTGCACGAAATCTCTAGTGTCGGTCCACTGCAAGGCGGCGAATACGGTAGGCTTTGCTGTTCACCGTCTTGGCTTGCCTTCTGTGATGCGTTAGATAGCAATTATGTGGCAATCGATGCCAGCTCTTCACGCATACTCGACTGTGATCATGAAGACATGGGGCGTGTGCGCATCATCGCGGCCAGCTTTTCTGAGTTCCTTCATGGCCTGCTGTTTAAAGGCCCTGACCCATATTGGTTACAGCCGGGCTTCGTAGCAGTCGGAGAGCTAACCTTCGAGCCTACCGCTGAGTTCTATCGGCTTACAGATAAGGACTTCTGGGACCGCCTTGGCCCGGAACAAGGACCAGAACCGTGTAGATCGCCAGGGTGTAATCGGAAGCGAATTGAACTTAGCGTGATGTGTCGGCGGCACCACTACGAGATGATGAGAGGACGCGAATGTCCCTTCGGGGTCAACTAAAGCGTTCAGTGTCGACACAAATAGTGCTGGAAATCGCGTTGTTGTTCCACCACTGATCCGTTGTTTGTCAAAATGGTGCAAATGATCAACAGCGCGTCTTATGCTCGCCCGGCGCATGCGCCTCCATCACCGCGGTATAGAACACATCCCGTCGCTCGTGCGCTTCCTTGCGCCTAAAAATCAGCATGGGCAGCTGGTTGATCAATTGCTCCGGCAACCATGGAGACACTTGTGGCGATAGACTTCCAATCATCCTTTCGCCAATGGAAACGGCCGGCATGCACGCTTGATGTGCGACCTACTAGCTAGTTGATCGGCTTGACCATGCACCTTTTACCTGGGGTGCTGGCGATTTGATGACGGCGGGACATACGCGCGATCGTTACCTTGCGGCGCTAAGGGCAGCGGATACCGGAAACTATGAGCCGCTCCTGCAATTTGTTAGATCATAGAGGAAGGCCGCTCTCCGGCAGCTCAAGGATTAATGCTGGGAGCAAGTTCCATAAAATTATACGAGATAGAATAAGACGTACTCCCAATAACTATGCCTGTTTCTTCCTTCCAAGCCATTATCCCCTGGCCATTCTCATTGTAGGCCGCTTGTAATGAGGAGTTTGGATTCCCGATCCTCCCTGCGTGCTGAAGTGTGTTCATCGACGTCCAGCCTTGGTCGGAGACATATCGGCGATATTTGAAGGGAAGTTGAGGAAAACTTTCACCATCCCAGAAGATGCAAATCGCATTTCCGTCGGCGGCAAGCGCGAGGGCCAGCACTTCTGGTGTTCCCAGCCCCAGGGTGCTGATGGCTACGGCTGTTTCCCAGCTTCCCGCCGGGGTATACCGGTTTACATAGATGTACGATTGTGAGGCATCAACCCATGTGACGAGCGTATGGCCCGACGCGTTCATGCCGATCCGTACATTGCCAGCCCGTAGGGCGGTGCCCATCGGCAGGACACGCTTCGTGTGCCACCCGGCCTGCTCTGAATATTGCGCCGCGTATGCCACATTTTCTATATCTCCAGGATTAACGGGAGCAGCGGCCCAGACGACTGCGGCATCACGTCCACTGTTGATCGACAGGTTTAAGTCGAAAACACCTGTACCGGAACGCACATAGAGCGGCTCCGCCGCTTGTAGACCGGTACCTGCCCCAGTCGCGTTAATATATACAGAGGCGAGTAGCATGTATCGATCCGAGGTTGGATCTTGGACCTGCCATGCCAACACAGCTTCACCATTCGCATTGAATGCCGCGCGCAGAACCGACATATCACCCAATAACAGCGGCTGCGCCCAGCTATCAGCGACAGCATCATAGCGGCTGAGGTAAGTGGACAGGCCGCCATTCCACAACACAAGCGCCTCCCCGGCATTGGTAACGGTGATAGCCTTGATTCCCCAAAATGTATTCACGAAATCGGAGATAGTAGTGGTGGGTATCGTTTTAGCCGCTCCGAAAGACTGTCCAGCGTGGGCGTATGACGCATATAGACCTGCATTTCCCTGCCAGACCATAAGACGGGCGCCGGCGCTATTGGCGGTGACCAGTTGTTGAATCACGACATCCGCGGGATTCTCGCCGGCATTGATTTGGACCTGCGGTGTCCAATCGGTGCTGTCATGGCCACCGGCAAACACTTCGCCGCTTGCTTGGAAACTCCAGCCTGCAGTGGCGGCGCCAAACCCATCAATCGTAACAACGGGAACACCCAAAAGCGAGTTCGGCGGCGGAAACACCAAACCACCTTGGCCGATGAGCCGAATCGGCATGACGTTGACCGTCGCACTCGCAACATCGGCGCCATGCGCCGCCATTACGGTCGTCTGCCCCGAGCGCAATGCAGTGAATAGACCTTGTCCACCGGACGCGTTGCTGACTGTCCCGAGATTATTATCGGTGACTCCCCAGGTCGCGCTAGTGCTGACATTTTCTTTAATACCGTCACTGAAAAGTGCAAGCGCGGTAAACGCTCCGGAGAACTCGGGCGGAATCCACATG
>DATGVQ010000083.1:0-32797 GCA_035300145.1 Acidiferrobacterales bacterium
TCGCTTAAGAGTTTCACGCGCACCGGGGGACAATCCGGTGCGGGGAGTTCTTCGCTTAATAGCGCCGGGACCCAGTAGCGGCGTAACAGTTCGCCCAGGGGGGTGGCGGGGCCGGTTTGCGTCAGCAACTCTTGCTGCTCATGTCGCAACATCGTTTTCTCTTACTCCTCTTATCCCTTTGGTTTATACGGACCCAGTTCTTTCACCACGGCATCCGTGAACGAGCTATCAACCGCCTGTTCGACAGTGACGTTTCCTTCAATGAGCCCTCTGCTTTTATAGAATTCGAAATCCTTTTTCAAGCTGGCCTCATTCACTTTGCCGTCGGGGTTACATCCATTGGGCACAATCGTTTTGTAGATGTTCGGGTCTTTAGTAGACGTATATTCCGTCAGAATAGCGATGATTTCGTCCGCATTGGGACCCGCCAAACGACCGTCTTTTAACACATCATTATAGTCTCTTATTGCCTTGATATAGGCGCGCATAAATTTCTTTGCAGTTTCAGGATTATCTTTAATGAACTTCCCGCCATAAAGCACCACGGCGATTTGCTGGTTGGGATAGATTGCATCGTTTTGAAAACGCACCGCCGCGCCGCTCTGGACCGCCCGGGTCGCAGAGGGTTCCGTGGTGACGCTCGCCTCAACCGCGCCATTCTGCAAAGCAAGGACGTGTTGTGGGAACCCCATGTACACGACTTCGACATCGCTGTATTGTAAGCCGCCTTTTTTCAGCGCTTCATTCAGAATCGCGTCCGGACTCGTGCCCAGGGCGGGCGTTGCGACCTTTAGTCCCTTCAGATCTTTGAAGCTCTTAAATTTACCGCTATCGACCAAATCTTTGCGCACCAACAACGGATTGTATCCATAGCCGGGAGGGCTCGAACCTTTATCCGCGACGATTTTGATATTAATTCCGCGCGCGACAGCATTATAAAGTCCAGCCGAAGGCGCGCCGCCGCCGACGTCCAATTGACCCGCGCCAAGCGGCGCCACCATTTTGGCGGCCGAATCGAAAGGAGTTAAGGTGACACTCAACCCTTCTTGTTTAAAGTAACCTTTTTTGTCGGCGATAAAGAAGGCCACATCGCTGCTGCTGTTGCTGGTTCCCACGCGCACCGTTGTTGCTTCGGCCGCGCTACTATCTGTTAAGCCAAGTCCCACTAAAACAGTGACTATAAGAAATGTTATGGGAAGCAAGCGGAAAGCATGGAGGATCTTGCGGAATTGAAAGAAAGAAAATCGCATCTTTGCATACCTCATTCGAGTTAAATCCTTCTGTACGTTCCGGCATTTTGTTTCACCGGAAATACAGCATAATTAGATTCCTCTTTTAGTGGTGCTAAGCCGCCGAAGATGGTTAGCAAGCTGCAACGTAGCGCACGACCCTGAACTGTTATAGTATCATGGTTTTTTAAGGCATAGGGAGGTATCGAGATACACCAATGCCGCCCATCAAAGCACTAATAACCTCCAGGCTAGGTTTATCGTTCCCGTCGCCCGCCGAAGCTTCGTCCCTAGCTATCTAACCTTCCCCCTACGCTATATCTTATTTTTTTCCGATGCGGTACAACTCATCACGCAGGATCGTGAGCGAAGGATGGGCTTGAACGCCGATCTTTACCTGAATGCCACTGACTTGAGTGACGAGGATTTCAATGGGGCTATGAAATAATACGCTAACGGGGGTGGTGGGATCGAGTAATGTATCCGGGGCTATCGTGAATAACTGGCCAGGTTTGCGGGTGAGGATTAGCATGGGTGACCTCCCTTTATGGTCATAATTACTAATACTATAGTATAAAGACTATAGTATATGGACTATAGTATTAGCAATAGCCATGTTATGCAGCATGGCTGGGACCAAAAATAAGCATTCTGTCGATCGTTTTCCTGAAGTGATACGTGCGCTTAGAACGGAAAAAGGGATGACCCAAGAGGAGTTAGCAGATCTTGCAGGACTGCATTTTACCTATATTTCTCAAATTGAACGTGGTTTGAAATCGCCATCTTTAAGATCACTCGGGCAGATTGCAGATGCTTTGGATATTCCACTTTCGACGCTGGTAAAAAGAATGGAGAATTAAGACATGTTAGCGGCCTTTTACGTTATTCACATGGTCTCGGCGTGATTTGTTCCTCTAATACCGGACTGCGGGTCCCAACATGGGTCCTGTGGGTACCGACGCTGTGGGTCCTTTGGGTCCCGACGCTGTGGGTCCCGTGGGTGCTGACACTGCGGGTCCTTTGGGTCCCGACGCTGTGATTTCATCGGACGTGTTGTAAGGTATATAATTCCGGTTTTTTTGCCCCGTCTGCATTTCCTCCAGTTCCTGCGCTTTCGCGGCTTGTGCTTCTTTTGCTCTTTCTTCCAGATCTTTAAGCCGCTTGTTCATCTCCGGCGTCAGGCCTTCCACGCCGCTGACCTTATTATTTGATTCTATTATTGTCGCCTTTTGATCCTGCGGGTTCTCTTGCGAGTAGTGGACCTGGCCTTTTTCGTCGGTCCATTTATATATTTTTTCCGCCATGGATGGGACAGCGAATCCTAAGGTGAATGAAAATGCTGCCACCGACAGGAAAATTTTTGCTCGCATAAATAAGCTCCCTTTAGGTTATTGCGTCACTGGGCATTACAAACGCAACTGGTCTTTACTTAAACAACCAGATTACACCGGCTATTAACCGACGATAGAGGCGTCTTATTAATACTAATATCGTGTCTAAGATAACCGAGCTTGTCAAATAAAAAATGGTTTTTCAGGCATTTGCTATAGATACACCCACGATACTGCCGCTTATTTGTTAAGTGGTTTACCTACTTAGCGTTATCTGCAGCGCCGCATCCTGAGCGCGGCGAGGGGCCGCAGCGGGGCCCTCTAATTAATTATTCGGACAGATGTTAAAAATGGCAGGTGTCGATTCCCTGTTTTTCCAAATATCGCTGATGATATTCTTCCGCGCGATAAAATGGCGCGGCGGGGACAATTTCGGTGACGATCGGCTTTTTGTATTTGCCGGATTTTTGCAGTTGCTCCTTTGAGGCGCGCGCCTGCGCTTCTTGCTCGGCGTTGTGAAAGAAAATCGCCGACCGGTATTGGCTACCGATGTCGGGCCCTTGGCGGTTAAGCGTGGTGGGGTTGTGGGCTTCCCAAAATACTTTTAAGAGCTCTTCATAAGAAACCCGCGCAGGATCGTAAGTCACTTCCACGACTTCGGCATGGCCGGTACGATCGGTACAAACGTCTTTATAAGCGGGGTTGGGCAAGGTGCCGCCGGAATAACCGACGGCTGTGGAGACCACGCCTTTGATTTTGCGAAAAGCGGCTTCTACACCCCAGAAGCAACCCGCACCGAAAGTGGCTTTTTGCGTCGGCTGCATGGTTCTTACCTCCTTATTTAGCAATGCCTTATCCTAGCATTGCGCTGCTATTTTGTTGAAGTAAATTTTACCGCATCCGTACGTTGTTGTGGCTGTGTCAGCGGCGTTAAATCGCTGCGTTGGCTCTTTTTTTCCAGCGAATCACCCATACGCTTATCGCGCTGTTCAACCAACCCCGGCTTTACTTCGCCATCTTTGTTGAAGGACCATAGATGAAATCCATCCAGGTAGATGTTGATCGCCTTCACCGGGCCGCTCTAAGTTGAATTCCCCAGTAAATAAAAACGCTGCCCGGATTAGTTTTTATGCTGTCCATTTCCCGCCTCATTTCATCCACCAGGTCCGTGGCAATTTTCTTGTTCGCAAGCAATGCCGGTGCGGCGCTTAGGAAAAGCTCGGTCCAGTAATCCATGAATGCCGCGCGTTCGGTAGCGTGTTTCATTCTGTCATCCAACTGGGGCGCGAGGTGATAGAGCACCGCCTCAGTAAATCCCGCTTCCAAGGCCAGATTGGCGAGCTTTATGCCGACATCCGGATCGCCGCCGAGTTCTCGCTGATAACGATTGAAGGCTTCCCAATAAGTGTCGATCGCCGGCGCCGGCGGGTAAATGTAGAGGCCGCTGTTAAACACCTCGGTACAATAAAGCGGGCCACCCGGCTTTATGACCCGTTTAACCTCTTTGAGCAACGCAACCGGCTTTGGCGTATGCTCCAGCACCCAGCAGATAAAGGCGCCGTCAAAGCTATTATTGGCGAAAGGCAGCTTGCCGCCCTCGGCTATATCCAGAGCCGCACGGCCGGTTTCGACATAGTTTTTAAGATAGGCGCGGGCGCGTGCGATCTGGGCTTCGGCGCTGTCGATGCCGGTGATTTTTAAATGGGGCCAGCGGCTCAGCAGCACTTCCATTTGCGCGCCGACGCCACAACCGACCTCCAAGACATGGCGGCACCTGGCAAAATCAATGTGGGCATGAACGTAAGGTTCGAGGGAGCGGCTTTGCCGAATTAGCCGGTCTTGCTCGGCTTGGCTGAAGCTATGAATATATCCGTCGGTATTTTTTCGCATCGATTCCATTTGTCATTACTTAACTTAATGGCTGAATCAGCCCTTTCTCGTCGTTCACGTATTGAATGAGGTCCGGTAAGAAGGCGAAGAAATGGTTTTCGAATTGCGCATAGTGATGCTCAAGTTCTTCCGCTGCATTCTCAAGCTTGTTTTGTCTTTTAAATCTTCTTCCTATTCCGTTTAACGCCGCGTCGATTGCCCGGAGTTCGCGATATGAGCCTAGCCAGTCATCGTTAGCCATGCGCGGCAACATACACTGCAGCCGCTCAGGCAGGCTGTGGCGATGCTGATTTAATATGGAATATATCCGCCGGGTGAATTCGGCTAACGGGATGGGTGCATAGCGAGACCAATGTTTGGCGAGGAAATGGTCATAGAAGACATCCACCATGATGCCCGCATAGCGGCGTCTGTCCGGGCTTACCAAACGCTTGCTGCCGGCGATGGCCGCATGCGCATCGGTATAACGGTCTATCTTGCGGTGTAACAGGATGCCCTGTTCAATATCGGGGCTAAAACGATTGCCGATGGCGCCTTTTACAAAATCGCCCAGAAAACCGCCGATAACCGCCGCCGGCGTCTCATGCGATAAAAACGTATGGGCGAGATAGTTCACGCTATGATGATAGTGGGCATTTGCGACGCGGGCAACGTTAGAGCGTGTGCTTAGCAGGGTGATGAAAAACTCGTTTTTCAGCACCCTGCGGTGCGGTATAGGGACGTACCGCCATTTTTGCTTGACGCATCCCTGCGCCAAGCCCCTGCGGGGCTGGCGCGAAAATCCGCTCCCGGCGGATTTTTCAAACACGCTACGTGTTTGAAAAATGAAGCAAAGCAAAAACCACGCTTTTTGCTTTGCGTGTTGAAAAAGGCCACGGATGGACTTTTTCAACAACCTGTTAGGAGGCAAAGCTATTTTTCCACCAGGCATACCGTAACGTTGCTGCTCCGACTTTAGTCGGATCTGGTGCGGGGGAGATTATCGATATATTGCCGAGGCTGCTTTGCGGAAGTGGCAGGTGTCATAAGGACGTGACATCCGGGATTCCGACTATAGGAATTCTTGTAAGGACGCAGGACAAGGCCCCGTATTCCCGTATGATCGGGCGGGGCCTTATTTCTTTTTACTAAAAAATTCGTAAAGCGCTGGTTATCGCCTGCCAGGTCTTAAAAAGTACCCGTGGCACGCGCAGCAATATCGCTGACCCAAACCACCCAAAATCCTCTACACTTAGGGCCATGATTTTTCTCCTGACTAAAGGAACTTGATCATGGTAGAACCCAGCGCAACACGAGTCGGTATTATTGCCGGAGTGCGTACGCCATTTGTGAAGGCGGGCACGATATTTAAGCATCATTCGCCGCTGCAGCTCGGGCTGCATACCATTGCCGGGCTGATGGAAAAACACCAGCTCGATCCGCAAAGCGTCGATGAATTGATATATGGTATCGTGCTGCTGGACCCGCGCCTGCCCAATCTTGCGCGCGAGATTGTTTTTAAAAGCGCCTTGGCGGCCTCGACGCATGCGTTGACCGTGTCGAATAATTGTATTACCGGCATTCACGCCATCACCGCCATTTACGATTCCATCGTCAGCGGGCATGCACAGATCGGCATTGCCGGTGGCGTCGAGTCCATGTCCAACCCGGCTATTCTCTTTAGCCGGGCGGCGTCACGTTTGTTTATCGATCTGGCCGGCGCGCGCACGTTTAAAGAAACTCTGGCGTTGGCGTTTAAGCTGCGGCCCTGGCATTTTAAACCTGCGTTGCCCGCTATTGCCGAACCATCGACCGGGTTGACCATGGGTGAACATACCGAGATCATGGCCAAGGAGTGGAACATCCCGCGCGCGCAACAAGACGAAATCGCTTATCGCAGCCACAGGAATGCCCATGCCGCTACCCAGGATGGCCGGTTAAAAGCAGAGATCTATCCGTTGGATGGCGTCGATCACGATCTCTTGATACGCGCCGATACCACATTGGAAAAGCTGGCGAAGTTGCCCCCGGTGTTTGACCGCAGCGCCGCCGGCACCTTGACCGCCGGCAATTCCAGTCCTTTAACCGATGGCGCCTCGGCGGTGTTGCTGATGTCCGAGGCGCGCGCCCGGCTGGAACGGCGCGAACCGCTGGCCTATATTAAAGCTTTCGAGTATGCCGCTATCGATCCCAAACAGGGCTTGTTGATGGCGCCGGCGCTGGCCGTGCCCAGGTTATTGAAAAAAGCCGGCTTGAAGTTGTCGGATATGGATATTATCGAAATGCACGAGGCCTTCGGCGCGCAGATCCTCGCCAATCTGCGCGCCTGGGAACAGGGCTGGCGCGAACCGGCTATCGGCACGGTGGACCGCGGCAAGCTTAATCCGCTGGGAAGTTCGATCGCGGTCGGGCATCCGTTCGCGGCTACCGGGGGACGCATCGTCACCACGCTTGCGAATGAGATGAAACGGCGCAACGCCCGCTACGGTTTGATCAGCATTTGCGCCGCCGGCGGCATGGCGGCGGCGATGATTCTGGAACGGCCGTAATTGCTATGTCTTAGGTTTGTAAATACGGGTGTGGTCAGCGGCGCGGCGCGCTTTCCGTTTGGCGAAGCTCTCATACTCGGCGGTATAACGGAAATCGCGAGTGCCCTTCTTGTCAATTTGGCTTTTGATGTTGGGGTCGGTATTGGATCTTTAATTAACACCGCGATAACGCCTTGTGAACAAGAACCCCCAATGAGTCAATGCTAATAACAACGCAACTCGCGATGGGTGTACAGGCCGTTAAAATGGCGAAGTGGGTGGAGTTCTGTGGTTAGTTTTAAGCGGTTTCATAATGGCATAAAACCGCTCAGCCGTCGTGCTTATGTGATCATGACTGTGGCCTTCTGGCTTTACACCCTGCTGTGGTTTTCGCTTATCATATATTTTTCGTTCCATTGGGGAGAATTATCGGGTTTCTATCGCCTATTGCTGTTTATAGTGATCGGTATCTTGATGCCTTCAAAAAAGGAGCTAGTAACTTCTTACGATGAATATCTTAAAGAGTTCGAACGAACGAAGCACATTCGTTAGCCAGCTACTCTCAGGCTGGCCGAAGTCAGGCTACACGGCCGCGCCATTGCCCAATATCGCTATAACGCCTTAGGTCAACGGATTGAGAAAATTACCGATGAAGGCATCATCGTCTACCACTACGACATACAAGGAAACCTGTTAGCGGAGACCAACCGTACAGGCACGCCGATACGCGACTATGTCTGGCGAGATGCCACCCCGGTAGCGCAAATCAACCGTCACGGCGATGACCAGGATAAAATGAAGGAGGACGACCGCGATCGCGACGGTCATGAGAAGATCGCCTACCTGCATACCGACCATCTCAATACGCCCCGGTTCGCGACGGACAGCAGGGGTAGAATTGTCTGGCGCTGGACCAGCGATGCATTTGGCGATACCTTTCCCGCCAGAAACTTCAATTTCAAGGAAGAAATACACGAAAACTTCGAGGCCGAGATTCATGAAACGGATCTATTGGCCCACGGCGTCACCATCAATCTGCGGTTCCCGGGCCAGTACTTTGATCAAGAAACGGGCTTTCATTACAACTGGCATCGGTACTACAATCCGGAGATTGGGCGGTATGTGACGAGTGATCCGGTGGGGTTGCGAGGCGGAATTAATACATACGCCTATGTAGCAAACAATCCGCTTGGATGGACTGACCCTCTAGGATTTTGGACCTTTCAGATTGGTATTGCCTTAAATTTTCAATGGGGGCCCCTTGTTTTTCCGTTCTCCGGGGGGATCGCTTTTGATGGATTAGGTAATATTGCTGGATTTATCGAGATTCCCATTTTTGGTATTGGAACGGGTGCCGAAGCTTCTGGTGGGGTCAGTTTCCGAATGTCAAACGGCGATACGATCTTCGATTTAGCAGGTCCATTCGATAATTTCAGCAGCGGAGGCGGTTGGGGCCCTTTTGCATCTGGGGATGCCTTTTTCGGGTTCGGTCAAAATGGACAACGAGTAGAAGGTGGGGGGATTACGATAGGGATTGGTCTTGGTGCTGGTGCGTCGGTTGCCATAACTAACACGTTTATTGGACAACCTCTATTCCGTAGCCAGCCTATGAACTCTTGTGGGATGTGACATTGAAGAAGATACCTGTAAGGAAGATGTTGGGTAGCGCTTTCCTTCTCTTGTCCTTTGGGTTTGCATTGATTTGGCTTCATTTGAATACCGTGTACGTCAACACGCTGCCCACAAAGCCGCAGCCTGACGTTGGTCGATCCCATCCTTTGAATGTACATGGCACAGTTGTTTACTTAACGGATGACGAACAGCTGTGGCTTTTCACTTTTCAGTATGGGGCGCCAGTTATCGCAATATTAGCTGGCCTGTTGCTGAGGTCGAAAAAGGATTAATGCCAAGGAGAGTTTTTCTCCCTAACTCAGGGAAGAAGGGTCAGTTCTTACAAAACCATAGGCTCCTGACTTTTGACTCATTGGTTTATTTATCGCGCCTGGAGCTACTTTCACAGGGAACATCACTACCGGTCTTTCCTTCAATGGGCTATTATTCGCGTTTAGCGCTTTTGGTATACCAGCGACATCCATTGCAATGATATCGCCGATTTATCCTATCTTTAATGTTTAAATACAAGGATTTATGGAAGAAATAGGGTGAAAAATACGGTCCATCCGAGCCCTCCTACCGGTTGTCTGTTTTTCAGCTATATTCTATTTGTGGTTGGCAGTAAATAGCGTTTAATTAGGTTCTGGCGCTAAGATTTTTACCGTTGATGTTACTCGACGCCCATCGGGATTCAGTCTCGATGCAATAAAACTTGGAGGAGAAGGGACTATGAGTGAACCTTTCCGTGCAACAGAAATGGAAGCACATAATAAAAATAACAGTGAAGTGGATCAAGAAAAAGCGGCATCCGCGGAGGCCGTCAAAGCACTACAAATGGAACTTGCCGACCTGCGTAAATTGATTCGCGTTGCGAATATTAGTAATTCAATTCCGAAAGCCGAACGCAACTGATCGTATCCGCATCTCAAGCCGGGTGATTTCATTCAACAGCATTGCATCGATGGAAACCGTTTTGCCGGTCCGTGAGTAAAGTTTTGCGGCTAGACTTGCAGGTTCCAGCGGAAAATATTACGCGCGCGAGCGCCTTTTAGCAGATTTTTGGTCAACCGATTTTTCGATTTTAAATTCCGTCGTCATTAGCGGCGCGTTTGCGGTCAAATGGCACCTTCAAGCTCACCCATTGTGGGTGAGCTTTTTCTCCTTTTGTATGGGGGAGCAGGAACGTGGGTTTCTGTAACGGTGATTCCTTAGGCGAGACGTCGGTATCGGGATCATCACGGTTGCGTTTGGGTACGATGGCTGGTTTAAGCAGCGGTTCGAGCGTGAAGCGATGATAGCGCCGTGCATCACGGTCATAAAAATTAAAACTTCCATCCCCATTTAAATCTCAGAACCTGCTCAGCCTCATCTTAGTTGCGTAAAACGCGATTCCGCGTTTTAATAGAAGTTGCGGCGGCAGAACTCGCTGCCGAGCGCCATACCGGCGAAGATCTCATTCGTGTGGACAAACTGGTTATGCAAACGATAGTGGCGAACGTTGACAAACCAAGGATAGACCGCGCGTCACTAGCCGCCGATCTCCGTCAATTTGTTGCGCATGACGCGGTGTTGGCAAACGACGAGTCGGTGCGCCCGTATGAATCCGATGGGCTATCCGCGTACCGCAAATTGCCGCTCGTGGTGGTATTGCCAGAAACAGTCGAGCAGGTGCAACAAGTCGTCAAGTATTGTCATCAACGAGAGATATGCATTGTCCCCCGCGGCGCCGGGACCAGCCTTTCAGGGGGAGCGCTCCCGCTGGAAAATGGTGTGCTGCTAAGCCTGGCCAAGTTCAATAAGATCCTCGAGATCGATGCCGGCAACCGTACCGCCCGGGTGCAGACCGGGGTGCGCAATCTCGCCATTTCGGAAGCGGTTTCCCATCTCGGGTTGTATTACGCCCCCGATCCCTCGTCACAGATTGCATGCTCCATTGGCGGCAATGTTGCCGAAAATGCCGGTGGTTTGCACTGCGTCAAGTATGGCCTGACCGTTCACAATATTCTCAAACTCGAAATGATTACGATCGACGGGGAGCGTGTAACGATCGGATCGGATGCGCTGGACTCACCGGGCTTCGATCTGCTCGCTTTGATGACCGGGTCGGAAGGCATGCTCGGGATTATCATTGAGATCACGGTGAAGTTATTGCCTAAACCCGAATTTGCTAAGGTCATCATGGCGTCTTTCGACGATGTCGAGAAGGCAGGCAATGCCGCCGGCAGTATTATCGCCGCAGGCATCATTCCAGGCGGCCTGGAGATGATGGACAATTTAACAATTCGTGCGGTCGAGGACTTTATTCACGCCGGGTATGACACGGACGCAGCGGCGATCTTGTTGTGCGAGCTGGATGGCACGTCCGAGGAAGTTAACGCCAGTATCGAACGCGCCAAACAAGTTCTTGAAATGAGCGGCTGTACGCACATGCGTATCTCCCAGGACGAGCGGCAACGCCAGCTATTCTGGTCGGGGCGCAAGGCCGCCTTTCCGGCGGCAGGCCGCATTTCACCCGATTACTACTGCATGGATGGGACTATCCCGCGCAAACACCTCGGTAAGGTGCTCGCACGGATAAACGCGTTATCCGACGAGTATGGTCTTCGGGTAATGAACGTATTTCATGCCGGTGACGGCAATCTACACCCGCTGATTCTTTATGACGCCAATAACCCCGGCGAACTCGAACGCACGGAGGAGTTCGGCGGCCAGATCCTGGCGTTGTGCGTGGAGGTCGGCGGTACCATCACCGGCGAACACGGAGTGGGCGTCGAGAAGATTAATCACATGTGTTTGCAATTCAGTCCCAACGAGCTTGCGCAGTTCCTCGCGGTTAAAGCAGCCTTCGATCCCAAGGGCTTGTTAAATCCAGGAAAGGCGGTGCCGACGTTGCATCGATGTGCCGAGTTCGGCGCTATGCATATCCATAAAGGACAAATGAAGTTTCCAGACATACCGAGATTTTAGCTCGATATCCTTGGCATCCGGAATTCGGTGCTGAGGGCGATTCGCCAGATAAAAAATGGGCGGTAAATCTTTTTCAATCTCCGCCACTTGCTAGCATAGGTATCTACACAATTCATCAACTCAATGATTCTGTAGGAACCGCCCAATCGCACCGCAACACCCAACTGTCATTCCCGCGCAAGCGGGAATCCAGTATTGACGCGGGGTATCTGGATTCCCGCTTGCGCGGGAATGACGATCTATTCGAGATGTGTAGATACCTAATGACTTGCTAGGGGAGGACTGATGGAAGCCCTGATAAATATCACGTTACCGGTGTTTGGGGTCATTTTTGTCGGTTATCTGGCGAGCTACTTTGGTGTCCTGGGACAACAGAGCGGCGAGGCGTTAAACCGCTTTGTTTATTATGTAGCCTTTCCGGCATTGCTGTTTGTTGTAGTCGCTCGAACCCCTGTGGAGAAGATCTTTTATTGGCCATTTTTGTTGGCGTGGATGAGCAGCTTGGGGGTGACGTACGCAATAACCGCGGCCCTTAGCTTTATTTTCTACCGAGATCGCCTAGCCAATATTGCTGTGCGCAGTATGAACACCACCTGCTCCAGCACTGCGTTTATGGGGGTTCCCCTGGTTGTTACGGCGTTTGGAAAGGCAGCGGCATTACCCGCAATTCTAGCGACAACCATTATCGTTACGGTGTTCGTCAGTATTACTATTTTGTTGATTGAAGCTGATCGTAATGCGAAAAATGGCAGCAAAAGCACCATCAGTGATATTGGGTTTTCCTTGGCAAAAAACCCGCTAATGATTTCGGTGGTATTAGGCGTATTACTGGCAATATTCGGTTCGTTGCCAAAACCATTAGAAAAGCTTTGCGATCTGCTCGGAAGCGCCGCGATACCTTGCTCTCTCGTCGGCATCGGCGTATTCGTTGCCGGACAGTCCGTACGTGGGACGCTAAACGGTGTCACCATACCGGTATTTGTAAAACTCCTAATACACCCATTAGTTACCTGGTTGTTAATTCGCTGGTTCTTTGAACTGGAACCAATGTGGGCCGCCGCGACGATCCTGCTATCCGCTTTGCCTCCGGCAACGACCTGCTTCGTAATAGCGCAGCGCCATCAGGTATTAGTTTCTGAGACCTCTGGGACGATCTGGATGTCCACGCTTATATCCATAATTACAGTATCTGTGCTATTGGCAGTGCTTGGCGCATAAGCAACGAGCTGAAGTCGCGATAAAATCCGGAACACGGTGGTTGTCTTCGATATCCAACACTCCGGTTGCGACCATTCCTTTTTTGGCGGTATGATCCAATGCTGATTTGATCAGTTGGACTGCCGGCGGCCGTGAACGGGAGGGGGTCCATTCAGTTCGTGGTCGTGTGCGCGGTTGTAGACGGTCATAGCAAATGCTGCGAGACCGAGGCGCGCGGAGGCGGATGCTCCCGCGCGTAGTGAGGACCGCGGCACAATAACAAAATCCTATTCAGGGGGTTCTTCTAAACCATGTCATTTGTAAACTGGGTTGTTAGACGCCTTCGTAGTACTTCATTCCGGACCTTTGTTCTTTACCCTATTCTCACACTCGCCTGGGAATTATTGCTAAACAAAGGCAGGCTGCGGCTGGAGCCGGTGTTTTTGCCGTTGATGGTTTGGGGTTATTTACAATATCGGTTGTGCGGCCAATACCGCATCAAGCGCGGCGGCGGCGGCCCGGGGTTGGACACGCCGCCGGAACGGCTGGTGACCACCGGGTCCTTCGCCTACACGCGCAATCCTATGTATTTGGGCCATATTATCTTCTTGACCGGGTTGGCGCTTACGCTTAATTCGCTATTTGCCGCACTGCTCACCGTGGTTACCACTGTCTGGTTTCATTTCCGAGTTTTGGGTGACGAGCGCAGATTAACGCAGCGATTTGGGCAACCCTATGTCGCGTATCTGGGAAAAGTGAAGCGCTGGGTTCCGGGCTTATTCTAACTAGCAGGTTGTTGAAAAACTCTGTTTTTCAACAACCTGCGGTGGCCGCTCTCGCGGCACTTGGGCTTTCTGCCCATCGCGGTATAGGGATGTACCGTCATTTTTGCTCGGCGCCTCCCTGCGCCTCACCCCTGCGGGGCTGACGCGAAAATCTGTTCCCGACAGATTTTTCGATCACGTAAATGATTGAAAATGAAGAAAAGCAAAAATCGCACTTTTTGCTTTTCGTGTTGAAAAAGGCCATGGAAGGACTTTTCAACATCTTACTAGAGAAATCCCTATGGCCGGATAAGCCATGCTCCACCCAGCTTGAGCGGCTTATTTACTTCTTAATCAGCGACGTGTTGTGATAAGTTGATCCGCCGGACTCCTGGTTTTTGCGAGAGAAGCACTTGAATCAGCCACTATGGCAACCTTCTCGTGAGCGCATCGAGGCGGCCAACCTGACCGCCTTTATGCGCAAAATCGAGGCTGAGCATGCCGTCAAGCTAGACGACTATGCCGCCTTGTATCGTTGGTCTATCAAGTATCCGGAGCAATTCTGGTTGGCGGTATGGGCGTTTGTGGAAGTCATTGCCGAAACCCGGGGCGCGACCGCGCTCGAAAATCCGGACAAGATGCCAGGCGCCCGTTGGTTTCCCCAGGCGCGATTGAATTTTGCCGAGAATCTCTTGCGCCGCCCGGACGCACGCGACGCGATCGTGTTCTGGGGTGAGGACAAGCTAAAGCGCAGGCTGACTCGGGCGCAGCTTTACGATCAGGTTTCCCGTTTGGTTCAGGCGCTGCGCGCATCAGGAGTCAGGAGCGGAGATCGGCTCGCGGGCTATATGCCGAATATGCCGGAGACGGTAATCGCGATGCTTGCCGCCGCCAGCATCGGCGCCATTTGGTCGTCGTGTTCCCCCGACTTTGGCGTACAGGGGGTGCTGGACCGTTTCGGCCAAATCGCGCCCAAAGTTTTGTTCAGCGTCGATGGCTATTTTTACAACGGCAAAACCCACGGTGTGCTGGAGCGCGTCGGCGAGATCGTCAAGCAACTGCCGTCGGTGGAAAAACTTATCGTCATCCCTTACACGCGCGAAACAACGCCTCTCGGCGAGTTGGATCGCGCGGTCCGATTTGAGGATTTTATCGATCCCTATCCAGCCGCCCCGATTCACTTTACGCAACTGCCGTTTAATCATCCGCTGTACGTGCTGTACTCATCGGGCACCACCGGCGTGCCCAAATGCATCGTCCACGGCGCCGGCGGCACGCTGTTGCAGCATCTCAAGGAGCATGTACTGCATGGTGATATCAAGCCCTCCGATCGCCTGTTTTATTTCACCACCTGCGGCTGGATGATGTGGAACTGGCTGGTTTCGGCGTTGGCGGCGGAGGCTACCTTGCTGCTGTTCGACGGCTCGCCGTTTTGCAACCACGGCAAGATTCTGTTTGATTTCGCCGATGCGGAAGCCATGACGCATTTCGGTACTTCCGCCAAATACATCGATGCGCTGAAAAAACTCGGCCTGGCGCCCCGGCAAACATACCGGCTGACAAACTTAAGAGCGATGTTTTCCACCGGTTCCCCGTTAGCGCCGGAAAGCTTCGAATACGTGTATCAATCCATTAAACCGGACATTTGCTTGTCGTCCATCTCCGGTGGCACCGACATTATTTCCTGTTTTGCTTTAGGCAACCCCATTCTCCCTGTGTGGCGCGGGGAACTTCAGTGCCGTAGCCTGGGATTAAGAGTTGAGGTTTATAATGACGCCGGCCGGCCGATTACCGGCGAAAAAGGTGAATTGGTTTGTACCGCGCCGTTTCCCTCGATGCCGGTCGGTTTCTGGAGCGATCCGGACGGACAAAAATATCACGCCGCTTATTTCGAGAAATTCCCGAATGTCTGGTGCCACGGCGACTATGTCGAATTAACCGCACATCAGGGTTTGATTATCCACGGTCGCTCCGACGCCGTACTAAAACCAGGAGGTGTGCGCATCGGCACTGCCGAGATTTATCGCCAAGTCGAGCAATTGCAAGAAGTGATGGAAAGTCTGGTGATAGGCCAGGACTGGGAAGGCGATGTGCGGGTGGTATTGTTCGTCAGGCTGCGGGATGAGCTGAAACTCGATCAGGCGCTTATCGCTAAAATTAAACAACAAATCCGTAACAACACCACCTCGCGGCACGTGCCGGCTAAGATCGTGCAGGTGGCCGATATTCCCCGTACCCGCAGCGGCAAAATCGTTGAGCTCGCCGTGCGCGAAGTGGTGCACCGCCGGCCGGTAAAAAACCAGGAAGCGCTGGCTAATCCGGAGGCCTTAGACCTGTTCAAGGATCTACCGGAACTGCAAAGTTAAAACATTTTTTGCCCGTTCCATGTTTACGAACGATCCGGCGGAACACAAATAACAGCTTTGGCACAAAAGATTCCGCCCATGGTAGCATTCCAAAGCCTGTTTCAGTACGCAATATTAAAAACGCGGCATAGAGGTAAAGGTCTTTACCGCAAAGATTTTCGGGAGGGTTGAAAACAACTATGAATCAATCAGCGCATCTCGGCTATATCGTTCGCATCCTTGGCCGGCGTGCTTTTGTTGCTTTCGGTGCCGTGACTCTGGTCGTTGTTTTTCTCTTGGCCGCCATTCAGGTCGCCTCGCGCTATGCGCTTAAACAGTATGTCGAAGATCAGCTCGCGCGCGTGCCGTGGGATATTTCCGTTTATCAAACAAGCGATTTGCCGCTGGTTGAGGCAGTGCGCCAGAAAATTGCCAACCTGGAGCGCATCACCGAGACACGGAATATCTTCTTTCTGCGCACGGCAGTGCCGACCAGCACCTTGGCTTATATCGACGGCCAACCGATGCGCAGCCCATGGTTATCGCTCTTAACCGTCACCGACAATACGCTGTTGCCGTCCGACATCCGTCCGGAGGCGGGCCGCGCGGTGCTGGTGTTGGTGGGGTCCAAGGCGCAGATGGGGAACGCCTTCCTGCAACTGCAAGATAAAAAACGTTTCGAACTCAGGGTTGAAAGAGAACATCGCAAGGCGGAAGTGTTTAGCGCGACCTTAGGGCGCACGGTGCGGATAGAGCGCAACGAACTCAATCGTTGGTTTATGGACCAGACCAGCTCGCCGACGCTGGTGCCGGAATTGGGGGTGATCCTGGTAGTTCCTTACGAACCGAAGATTTTGCAGGCGTTTGACGCTGTATCGCGCGGGATCAAACACTATCACGATGAAGAAAAACCCGGCGAGCCGCCAAAAGACATTCATGCCGAAGCCGGTGATTATTTCCCGGACATCATCCATTTGGCGCGCGTCGACCGCGGTGCGCTGGTTTCCGGTTGGGACGCGGAGGGAAGCTATGCCCGCTTGAACGCGTTGGGAGAACAGGTGCGCAAGGCGGCGCAGGAGGTCAGCTTCCGCGTCGGGTTGGATAATACTTCCGGGATTTTATTCGAGCGCATGAACAAGACCGCGCGCGTGGTCGGTTTGATTAGTTTGCTGGCGGCGCTGCCGTTGCTGTGGATGGCGTGGGTACTGCTAGCCAATTTATCGACGCTGCTGCTGCTCAACGAACGCCGAAAGTTCGGGTTGCTGCGGCTACGCGGCGTTTCCGGCAAATTGTTGGGCCGGAGCATGATGCTGGCGATCGGCATCGGTGGGTTAATCGGCGGAATAGCCGGCGCGGCGCTGGGCACATTCTTGCCGATTTTGTTCTATGCGCATGGCTGGCTTCCTTGGGAAACCGTCCGCAAAATACAAGACCCCTATTTATTAGGCATTTCTCTTGTTATCGGTGTAGGGTTGTCCCTGCTGGTAAGCCGCCGTCTCGTGCGCTACGCCGCGCGGATCTCACCCCTGGAGGCGTCCGGCCGGGTCGTTACTTCTGAATCGGAACAAGCGGGAGTACGTTTCGGCGTTTTGCAATTTATCGTGCTGTCGCTCGGCGCCTTAAAGGTTACCGGCTGGATTTTAGGTTGGTCGTTGGCCGACCCGGCGTCGCCGCCCTGGTGGCAAAACTCAGATCGCGCGCTCGATTTTGTCGCCTTCCCGTTTTTTGTCTACGGCGCAACCACATTATTGGCCAGCCGGCGTACCTGGCTTGCCGCCATTCTGCGTCCGACCACTTGGTTTTTTGGCGGGCGTTTAAGCGAAGTATCGTTACAGCACATGGCTACCCGGCCGCACCGCGCATCCGGTCTGTTGTTGATCGTGGCGCTCATGGCCAGCCTCAGCCTTTATCCAACCATCATGACGGCGATGTTCGACAACAAGACCGAGCGCGCGGCGCAAGTGCAACTCGGCGGGCCGTTGCAGGTAACGCTGAACGCCCCCGACCTGGTGCCGGCCGCCGCCCTCGCGCAGCATGGGTTGCGGGAACGTTATGCGCTGTTGCGCGCACAATTGCAGGGGCTTACAACCAAGTTGAAGGGATTGCCGGAAGTGGCATCGGCCGGTTATTTGGTGGAAGGATTGGTGGACGGGCTTTATATGCGTGGCGGCGGGTTTAACAGTGTGCCGATTTATTTGCTAGGCGATACACAATCATTCTTGAATAATTTTTACCATGAGCGCGCTTTGGGCGAGAGCGGGTCTTTTGCCGGCCTGATTAATCGGCTTGATGCCGGCGAGATCCTGCTTTCAACCGCGTTGGCGGATTACTGGCGGCGTCCGGTCGGCAGCGATATGCCGGTTGGACGCGATCAGCAGGGCAAGATGCTGACGGCTGTCATCGGCGGCACCTTGCGTTTCATGCCCGGCATTCCTTTGGCAAGCGTGAATGACCGCGATAGTTTTGTCGGCGCCCGCATCGATTACTTGAATTATTTGTTTAATAATCGCGCTTACATCGTCGCCGCCGCCGACAATCCGCGGTTGGTGGAATTGGACGTGTTAATACCGAGAGTGGTGTTTAGCATCGCGCCCAGGTTCGGCGTCGATGCGGCGACATTCCGGCAAACGGTGCTGCGCGCCTTAGCGGTCGAGCCGTTGCAAGTGCGCGAGCTGCGCGATGAAGTCGCACGCTTGGGTAGTGATATGTACATCTTCCTCGCGCGCCAGAATGTCCAGATTTATTTGCTGGGCGGGATATTGATGGCGGCGATCGGCATCTTGGCAGTGACGCTGTCTAACTATGCCGAGGATCGCCGCACGCTCGGCCTGTTGCGCATTCGCGGCTGCGGCCCACGCCAGATCTTGCAGTTTCTCAGCGCCAGCCTCAGTGCCCCGGCTATCGTCGGTTTGGTATTCGGCGCCCTGATCTCATTCCTGGTCGGTTACGGCATCACTAACCTGATCTGGCAATTGCGTGAATTGAAAACGATCATGACCTATCTGGCGACGCATCTCGCGGTTTCGTTACAGACGGTAATGGTCGGCGGCTTGCTTATCGTGATTCTGCTTGGCATTCTGCTGTTTTTTAGCCGCTGGGTTTTTAACCGGAGCGCGCGCGAGGGCCTGTCCGATCATTAAAAATAGAAGGGAGGTATAGAGTGAAAACGAAGTCGGCGACGGCCGAAGCGAGACCGGTAATGGGCGCTCCAGTAAAGGTCATAAACCTTTCTAAAATTTATCATACCGCCGCCGCCGAAGTGGTGGCGCTCGATCACGTATCCTGGGATTTCGCCCCTGGTAAACCGGTGGCATTAATGGGGCCCAGCGGCTGCGGCAAAACCAGCCTGCTAAATCTCATCGGCGGCATTGACCGGCCCAGCGGCGGTTCTATTAGGGTAGGCGATGTCGATATCGCCCACCTGCGCGAGCGCGAACTGGAAAATTATCGCCTGCTACAAGTCGGCTATGTGTTTCAGTTCTTCAATCTTATTCCCAGTTTAAGCGCATTGGAGAACCTGGAATTGCCGATGCTGATCGCCGGCGTTACAAAAGAAGCGCGGCGCGTGCGCGCGCAAAAACTTTTGGAGACGGTAGGCCTGGGACAGAAAGGCCATAAACGGCCGGAAGAACTCTCGGGCGGGGAACAACAGCGGGTCGCCATCTCCCTGGCATTGGTGAATGATCCACCGTTGATTCTGGCGGACGAGCCCACCGGCAACCTGGACAGCGCCAATATCGGCGTGATTACTGATTTGTTAGTTTCGTTATCGAAACAAGGAAAGACAGTAATAGTGGCGACGCATGATCGCAAAGTGGCGGAGGCGTTTTCGGACATTCGCTTAATGAGGGATGGTCGCCTTGTTGATGCGGATTGAAGACTGGCGGTGGGACGTAGGGTGGGCACAGCCCACCATCGGATGACGGCCGACGCTACTCGTGGTGGGCGTTGCCCACCCTGCAAATACTAACAGCTGAAGTAATGAGGGGGAGATATGAGAAACTTAATTGCAGTTTCGCATAAGGCCGTAGTCGGCTTTTTTGCCATTACATTTGCGGTCAATACTCATGTTGCCGCGCAGGCAGCAACTTGGAAGCTGCCCCCCGATAAAGGCACGATGACAAAGGATGAGATCGACACCATTCTTGCCGGCGATGATTACCCGGAGACAACCGCTTACAGCAAAAAAATAGATTTCCTCGATTTCACCTCTTATGGAAAGAAGTTTACTCAGGTAGTAGTGACACTGAGCCCCAAGCAGCCGCGGATGCACAAGGGTAAAAAGTTGGTCGTAGTCGGCGCTGAACCAGGCAGCGAGTACGGCATGGACTTTCTGGAGACGCCGGAAGGCAAAGAGGGTATGGGGGCGTGGCTGGCGAAGCGAGGGGTTACTTTTATCGCCCTAACCCGGGTGGGTCGGTGGAATTTCTTCGCCAGTGACGGCAGTGGTTCCTGGAAGGACATTCCACTCGATCAGCGCATGCCGATATTCAATCGCGACCAGAAAAGCTATTGGTCTGCGGAGGAGTATACTACCCAGAAATCATCATTAACCGAGGCGACTTCGGGCGATAGCGCGGTGTATCGCGTCCCTAAACCCGGCACTGAGTTATATGCGCAGATGCTCGCGGCAACGCCGGTAACGCTGCTTACAGGTTATCAGCAGGCGATTGACCGCGTGTTGCCTAAGGCGCAACGCAAGAAGTCGTTTTTGCTCTATTGGGGCATGTCCACCGGCGGCGCCTTTCTTTATCCTCTCGCTAAATACATCAAGCCGGATGCGTATTTGGGTTGGGGAACGAGCAATACCGGTCTGGCGTATCTTTATAGGAAGTCTAAACAGGGTGACTTCAAATTGCCTTACACGCAATCTGCGCTGCGGGTACGAGAGCGCGGACTGGACGATTTTGATTTCTATACGCGCGATGTGCCGCCGGCGGTTAAAGAGGTGTGGTGGCAAGGCGCGCTAAAAGACCCGCGTTTCAAAAGCGCGGAAGATGCGCCGATGCAGTTCCATATTGCGGCATTGACGGAGATTGCCACCCGTTTATGGATGGCGGATTTTCTCCCCACCGAGTATAAAAAAGCCGGGCTGGCTAAATTGATCCAGGATATTATAGAACCAAGTTTTCCGCCCAAGAAATTAAAGCAGGTACCCATTCTCGACATGAATGGAACCTTGGACGAAGCCATCCCTCCTAAAGTCGTCGACGCCCATCGCGAGATCATGGAGCTGTATGCAGCGAAATATCGCGTCGCCCGGATTCAGGATTTTCATCATTATCTTTTTACTCAGGAAAGCATAAAAGTGGTAGGAAGTGTGTGGTTAAAATTTATTGAGTCGGGATACTTCGACCTGAAAAAGTGATAGCGGGATGGAGCAAGGCAGCATTCGTAGGGTGGATTAGCCCGTCAGGGCGTAATCCACCGGACACGGCCGATGGTGGGTTACGCGGCTGCGCCGCTAACCCACCCTACGTCCATTTTGGAGATAGCTTCCAATTAAACACGCAGCAAGGGGGCCGGTATGAAAAGTTTAAGCATCATACGTCCAGTAATTGCAGGCCTGCTGGTGCTGGATGTTGCGGTAACTGCCAGCCAGGCGGCGCAGGAACCGGCAGCCGCCAAATCAGACCTTAAAACCCGCGCCGGCGTTTATGCCAGCTGGTCGCCCGAACGGATGACGGAGCTGCGCAAGCAATATGGATTAATTGGGCCAGGTCCGGTAAGCAAGCCTCCGGAGCCGCGGTTCCCGTCCTACCTAAGGCCATTGAAGACCATCGAGGATTTAATGCCGGCGGCGCGCGCAGCGGTGGCGCAAATAGGAGGTCGTGTTCCTTTAGGCCTGGCCGATCCGCGCGATCAGGTGCTGATTGTGGTGTCCTACAATGCCAATCCCTTGGTCCAGCAGGCAATTCAACGCGCCTATCAGGAACGCAAGATCAAGGCCACGATAAAATACGAGAATGAGCTGGCAGGCGTGGCTAACGCGGATCTTGAGACCCTCGCCAAGGTAGAAGAGGTGATGCCGATCGGTGACGGTCAACAGGAGTTGAACTTCTTCTTCGAAGTAACCGGTCTGGTCCCTAATCCGGAGGCGGCGCGCGATTGGGTCAATAAACAAGATCCGGCGTTGTATAAAGCCACCTGGCCGAAGGTGAATTATTCCGAGGCACGCTTCGCCAAGTTATCGAAGGATTACGCCAGGCTGGTAGATAAAGGATTAATCAAATATCTCGACCAGCACCCGGAAATCACCAAGGTCTATTGGGGCCTGGCCGCACGTCCGCTTACCCGCAGGCGCTTGGGCGAGCATGGCGACAAATTCTTCGGCAATTACACTTATATCAACCACTATGACATCTCCAGCCAGGTGCCCGCGTTTCCCGGCGATGTCTGGCGTTTGATTGAAACCAAGACTATCGAACCTTTGGGTTTTGTCGACCGGATAGAGGTGAGCGACCCCGAAGGCACCGCGATTGCGGTTGACCTCAGTCCTGAGATTGCCCGACGTTGGGCCGCCGGCGTATATTTGCAAGGGCACCTTTACATGCTGCCGTCTCAGGCCACCGGTCGCTGGCCATACTCTTTAGTTACATACCCTCTCGCCGCCAAGACCGGATATCTGCAACCCGCGCAACTGGAAGTTTCAGGAGTAGTGGCCTCCACCAACAGTCACCGCGCGGTGCATCCGCGCATAGAGGTTCATCTCGACAAAGGGCGTATTTCAAAAGTAGTCGGCGGCGGCTGGTATGGGGAAGGGTTTCGCTTGTTGCTGAATTATCCCGGCACGCAGAATTTGACCTGGCCATTTTTCGACAAGCCTGGTTATTGGTGGCTGTATGAAGCCGGCACCGCCACTAACCCGAAGTACTTTAAACATCCCGGCGAGATACTGCAGCCGGTGCCGCCACGCGAGCTGCTATCGGGGGGTAACCTGTCGGAGCGCAATGTGGGTGGTGTTATCCATTGGGCGTTCGGCACCGAAGTACAAAACGGCCCGGAGACACCGGGCGGCGGAAAACTCTCGCCCAAAACTATTGAGTTCGGCGAGAGGTACAATGTTCCCATCGGCCATTCCATGCATAACCATAACCTTTTTCCGACCTACCAAGTGCGGATCAGAGATACCGGCCAATGGCAGACGCTGATCGAGCATGGAAACGTTGCGTCCCTGAGTGATCCCGAAGTGCGGGCGCTCGCCGCGCGCTACGGCGACCCTGACCAGTTGTTGCACAAGGATTTTGTGCACCCGGTCCCGGGCATCAATATCCCCGGTAAGTACGACGATTACGGCAAAAATCCTGGGGAGTACTGGACCAGGTGGGCCAAGGACATTGACGCCGGCGTCAGCCGGTATCTTAAGTAGAAGCAGTCTTCACAACGCAGTCTTAATCCATCACTAACTATGGAAGTTAATATGAAAAGCCTAAGTATCCATTCCATTGTAACCAGCCTGCTGATATTCGGTGTGACGAGCGGCGGCCAGACAGCGGAATCCGACACCGTTAAACAACAGGGTTCCTCGGCGGTGTCCACAATCAAGCCCAGTGCTAAGAACCGGGGTGGTATCTATGCGAGCTGGTTGCCGGAGCAAATGGCGGCGCGGCGCAAACAGTACGGATTAATCGGGCCCGGTCCACAGGCTAACTTTCCGGAAGCGCGGTTTCCTTCCTATTTAAAAAAGCCAAAGAGTGTCGAGGAGATGATGCCGGCAGCCAGAGCCGCGGTGACCCAGACCGGCGGGCGCGTGCCTTTGGGACTCGCTAATCCCGGCGATGAAGTGTTGATCGTCGTGCCCTATGATGCCGATCGCATGGTGCAACAGGCGATTGAGCGCGCCTACCAGGAGCGCAAGATCAAGGCGCACGTCCAGTACGAGCATGATTTGGCGGAGGCGAAAAAGGCCGATTTGGAGGCCATTGCCAAGGCCGAATCGGTGATGCAGATCGGTGACGGCCAACAAGAATTGAATTTCTTTTTCGAGTTGACCGGCCAGGTTGCGGATCCAGAGGCAGGGCGTGATTGGATTAAGCAGCGCGATCCGGCATTGTATAACGCTACATGGCCGAAGACCGACTATCCTCAGCGGTTGGCCAAACTCTCTAAGGATTATGCCAAGTTAATCGATAAGGGGCTGGTTAAATATCTCGATAAACATCCACAAATCTCAAAGGTTTATATGGGCCTTGGCGCCCGCAATAAAAGCCGCCGGCGGCTGGGACCGCACGCTGATAAGTTTTTCGGCAGTTACACCTACCTCAATCATTACGACATCTCGAGCCAGGTTCCGAACTTCCCCGGCGATGTTTGGCGATTGGTGGAAACCAAAACTATGGAGCCGCTGGCGTTTACCGATCGGCTGGAGGTGACCGACCCCGAAGGCACCGCCATTGCCGCGGATCTTACCCCTGAGATCGCGCAAGCCTGGGCCAAGGGCGTATATCAGCAAGGCCATTTGTATATGTTCCCGGCGCAGGCGACCGGTCGTTGGCCATATTCCTTGATTAAGTATCCGGCTTACGATGATGGCAAGGGTTTTTTGCCGCCGGTGCTGTTGGAAGTCTCCGGCGTGATCGCCTCCACCAATAGTCACCGCGCCACCCATCCGCGCATGGAAATGTATCTGGACAAGGGTAAGGTTTCGAAGGTGGTTGGCGGCGGTTGGTATGGCGAAGGCTTCCGCGTGCTGCTGAATTATCCCGGCACGCAGGATTTGACCTGGCCGTTTTTCAACCGGCCCGGCTATTGGTGGTTGTATGAAGCCGGTACCGCCACCAATCCCAAGTACTTCAAGCACCCAGGTGAAATGCTGTTGCCGGTGCCGCCGCGCGAGCTATTGCTCGGCGGCAATCTGTCCGAGCGCAACGTAGCGGGCGTGATCCATTGGGCGGTGGGCACCGAATCCGAGCATGGGCCTGAGGTTCCGGGCATGAATTCGCCAAAATCCATCGAGTTCGGCAAAAAATACAACGTCCCCATCGGCCATTCCATGCACCAACATAATGTGTTGCCGACGTATCAAGTGAGGATCCGGGACACCGGCCAATGGCAGACCTTAATCGAACAGGGCAACTTGACCTCGCTAAGTGATCCAGAAGTGCGCGCTTTGGCCGCGCGTTACGGCAACCCCGATGAAATCTTGCGTAAAGACTTTGTGCATCCCATCCCCGGCATCACCATCCCCGGCAACTACGATGACTACGGCAAGAATCCCGGCGAATGGTGGAAGCAGTGGGCGCGGGAGATTGAGGCGGGCACCAGCAAGTATTTAAAGCCTTAAAAAAACAAAACACCTAGAGAAGACGTAGGGTGGGTTAGCGGCGCAGCCGGTCGCTCCCGACATCCTGTGCTGTCCAGGGAAGGACGAATGCTGCGTGCGCATGGATGCGCTGGAGCAGCCCTTCCGCGACACTCCCACATCCCTGTGGGGCGCGTAACTCCACCATCGGCCGCGTCCGGTGGGTTACGCCCTAACGGGCTAACCCACCCTACAATACCATTTTTTTAGCAGCCAGCTGAAGCGAAGTGAGTGGTATTAGGCGTATTGCTTTAGCGCCGCCTTCACGCTTTCCGGCGTGAACGGCACCCGGCGCAGGCGCACGCCGGTGGCGTCAAAGATTGCATTGCCGATGGCGGCGGCAGTCGGCCGTGTCGACGGTTCGCCCGCGCCTTTCGCCGGGAATTCCGGCGTATTATTGACCAGGACGATGTCGATTTCGTCCGGCACTTGCGTCATGTCGATAATCGGGTAACTCATCCAGTCGACGCTCTTGACGCTATGGCGGTCGAACTGCACCTGTTCGTACATCGCCCGGCTCATGGATTGGATAAGATTCGCCTCGATCGTGCCTTTCAGTCCATCCGGATTGATGATGAATCCGCAGTCGTGCGCCACCACAAACCGCTTTACGCGCACCTCGCCGGTGTTTTTGTCGACCTCCACCTCGGCCACGGTCGCCACATAAGTGCCGTTGCGTGGCGCATAGGCGATGCCCCGGCCGGTCACAATGGGGCCGCTGTTAGCTTTTTTCGGCGAAGGCCGCGTTTCCCAGCCGGCCTGTTTAGCCGCCGCTTTGATTATTGCAACATGGCGCGGGTCGCTGAGATAGCGCACGCGGAATTCCACCGGGTCGGCGCCCGCCGCCGCGGCCAGCTCGTCGATGAACGATTCGCTGGCGAGGCAGCTTTGCATGCCATTCGGGTCGCGCAGATGCGCGGTACGCAAGCCGGTGCCGAGGGACTGCTTCCAGGGAAGTATGTGAGACACCTTGCGCTTGGCCGGGAAGCGATAAGATTCGGCGGCTAAGCTGAATTCATCCGCGCCCGGCGGGTTAAATCCGAGCAACTCGCCTGCCAAGGTATCGCCCGCCGTGAGCGCGCCCGCCGCGCGTAAAGTCCCGGAAAAACAGCGGGACTCAAAATCCCAGGCGACGGCATTCCTGTCTTTGTCCAAACCGCCGCGCATACGAATGATCTGCGCCGGGCCTTTGGGGTCCCAGCCGGTGCCTTCGGCGCGCATCCATTGCACGCGCACCGGTTTGCCGATCGCGTGCGAAAGCAGCGCGGCATCGGCGGCGGCATCATCGGCATCGTTGGTGCCATACGAGCCCGGCCCCGGATACCAGAGCACGCGCACATTTTTCGCTGGTATTGCCAGTAACTCGGCGATCGCCTTACGCACGCGGTAGGGTTTCTGCCCGCCGAACCAAACCGTGGCTTTGCCATTGCGCACATCGGCAATCGCACAGGCGGGCCCCATGGAAGCATGCGACTGGAACGGATATTCGTAGACCGCTTCAAAGGTCTGCGCCGCAGCGGCAAGCGCAGCATCCACATCGCCGGTGTTGGCGGCGTCTTTTTTACTGCTTTCGATCGGCATCTTGGCCATCGCCGGGTATAGCTCTTCATAGGAATTGGGGAAGCGTGCGGCCGGCTGCGACCAATTCACCTTGAGTTCACGTGCGGCGCGCACGGCTTGCCATTCCTGTTCCGTCACGACCGCGAGAAAATCCTTGTTCGCCACGATTTTTACCAGCCCCGGAATTTTCTGGCTGCGGTCGACGCCGATGGGGTTCGCACCCGCCTGCGGCGGTCGGATAATGCGGCCATGCAACATCCCGGGCACACGCACGTCAACAATATAGGTGCGCCGCGCGGTTACGATAGGCGGTATGTCTATCCGCTTTATGGGTTTGCCGACGACGGTGTATTGCGCCGGGTCTTTGGTTTTAACCTTCTCCGGCACGGTGAGATTAAAGCGCTTTCCGCCGATAAGCTCGCCATAGGACACGTGCTTCGTTGGCGCCGCTTGTACGCTCACCACACCGTCCTTCACGCTCAATTGATCCACTGAGGCGTTGAGGCGGGTAGCCGCCAACTCAAGCAAGGCATGATGCGCGTGTGCCGCTGCCTTACGCAGCGCTTCACCGCCGGTCATGATGCCGTTGCTGGAACCGGTGCCGCCTTGGTCGGGAGTGGTCTCAGTATCACCCATTAGAATCGTGACTCGCTCCAACGGGACATCCAGTTCCTCCGCGACGATTTGCATAAATGCGGTGCTGATGCCCATGCCCACTTCCACTTTGCCGACGGCGGCGGTGATGCTGCCGTCTTGGCCGATGGCAAGCCAGGAATCGACTTGATCAAGCGGGATCTTTTCCTTGGCGGCCTTGTCCTCGGCGGCATCAGCGAGTTTGGGATTGAGCGTTACCGGCAGGCCGAATGTGACCACTAAGGCGCCTGCGCCTTTAAGAAATTGGCGGCGCGATAATGTTACTGTTTCGAGTAGCCTGGTCATAAGCGCCTCCTTAAGCCGTCATGGTTTTCGCCGCGCTTTTAACCGCGCGCAAAATTCGCATATGTGCGCCGCAGCGGCATTTTAGGCCGGAAAGACCTTGCCGGATTTCGGCATCCGTGAGATTCGGGTTTTTCGCCAGCAAGGCGGCGGAAGTCATGATCCAGCCGTTGAGGCAATAGCCACACTGGCTTGCCTGTTCATCGATGAATGCTTGCTGCACCGGATGCAAGTTTTTACCCGCGTTCCCGTTGGCTGCGCCGGGTTTATAGGCTGCGGCCAGGCCTTCAAGCGTCGTGACCGGCTTTTCCGTGGCGGCGGCAACCGGGGTGATACAAGAGCGAATCGCTTGTCCATCGAGATGGACGGTACAGGCGCCACATTGTGCCAGCCCGCAGCCGAAGCGCGGTCCCTGGAGTTTAAGCTCGTTGCGTAGAACATAGAGCAGCGGGGTATCTGCTGTCGCTTGAACACGATGTGGCTTGCCGTTGACGGTGATCTGAAGACGTGTGGCCATATCTTCCCCTTTGGGTGGCTCCCAGCGAAGATAAAAATGCAATATATCCCCGACAATTAAGCGTGTAAATGGCCGGCCGGGCGGTAGCGCCAGTAGTTGTAGCCTGGATGAAGGCGCGAAGCGCCGAAATCCGGGGATCTTCGCCGTGACCTGGATTTCGCTACGGAGATTGTGAAAGTATTATCAATATCGGCCAAAATCGAATCGCAACTGATTAATTTCTCGTTGTTGGGGGTGCGAAAAACCAAATATGTTCACAGTCTCTGCGCTCCATCCAGACTACAAACGCTGCGCGCCATGGAGAGATTCTATGGTTCCTTGTCAAGCGGTAGCCACACGTTTTGGGTCGAACACGGTTTGGTACTTGAACAAGGACCAGGCGATACGGGCGATCTTGCGCGCGATGACCACCAAGGCCGCGGTGCTGGGCAATCCTTTGTTACGGTAATGCTCATAAACAGGTCGCCAGAGCTTGGTTTTAGCGGCGGACATCGCGGCGTTGAAGAGCAACCGGCGCAGTTCGCTAGGACCGCGTTTGGACAGTCGACGCCGGCCGATCTTACGCCCGGAGTCCGCAGGCCTGGGATCGAGGCCGGTATGCGCGATCAATGCATCGCTGTTGGGGAAAGGGATATGCTGGAACACGTTGGCAAGGCTCGTGCTTACCAGCGGTCCGACCCCGACGATGGTTTGCAACCGCTCACGCAGCGCCTGATGTGCCGGTTGCTGCCGGCTCAAGGCCTCGAGTTGAGAATCGATTTTGTCCAGGAGCGCTTGCAACTGGGTGAGCAACGCCTTGGCCTCATTCCCCAAACCGGGCACGCCGCGCAAAGTCTGCCGCAGCGCGCCTTTGATGGCGACCAGCTTGGCGCGGCGCTTGAGCAGACGTTCCAGGGCCCGTTGTGCGGGACTTAAGGGGATATGCGCATGCAACTTGGCGTATTCATGCGCCAGAAATCGGGCAATGAGTTTGGCATCGACCCGATCGGTCTTGCCCCGCAGCCCTACTGCCCGGGCATAGTGGCGCAAGTCCCTGGGATTGAGCACAAACACGGAAAACCCTTGGCTATGGGCCAAGTGCACCAAAAGCGCGTGATAGCGGCCCGTCGCCTCCACCGCGATGCGGCTGCCCGCAGGGAGGCTCTTCAGCCACGCCAGCAACGCCGTGCGTCGGTTGGCAACGGGCCTTGGTGCAAAGCTTGCGTCGGCGCAGGCGACCATCACTTCATCCTTACCGATGTCCACTCCCACATTCAGAACTGTTTGCATAGGTTCGTCTCCCGCTATACATTGAAGGGGCTGGGGTGGGCGCACGACTTGCGTGAGCTTGCGACCAAATCGGCGGTCAGGCGAGCCTGCCGCTAGATTCCTCATCGACGCTGGTGGTGCGGGTGGGAGATCTCTCTCGAAAAGTCTGTCCGGTCTACACCGGCAGATGCGAAGCGATGTCCCTCCACCCCGGCTCCCCTTAGTTTCCCAAGAGGGAGCCGTAAACACCATACAAGCGAAGCGAAGGCGCGTAGTACGAGGTAGGCGCGTGGCGACGGGCGAAGCAGGAGCCACATCGCGCCGTAGAGCCATTGTGGGCGAGCCGGTGTATGGCTCGACCGCAGGGCGGCCGAGGGCGGTGCAGGCGGAGCCTGACACCGCAAGGTTGCGCCGAGACCGAGGGCGCGAGGGAGACTTGGAAGTCCCGTCGCGCATACTGAGGGTCGGCGCACGCTTTATTTTTTATCTTAAATAACCGAAGGCAATAAAAATTACTCAATCCGCTGACCGTATAGCTTGGCGCCTTTACTGATAGGAGAAGATCGATCAATGAAAGTCAAGAGCAAAAACAAAACCAAAAGCAAAACCAAGGGAAAGAGTATTGAACAAGAGCTGAGACAAAAGGTGGCCACGGCAGGCAAAATTCTCTATCACCTCAAATTAACTGAATACATGGGGCACGTCAGCGCCCGGGTGCCGGGTACGGATCGTATCATTATTAAACCGCGTCATTCCGAGACCGTACACGGCATGGGTGAAGTGGGCCCGGAAAAATTGGTGGTCATCGATTTAGACGGCAATCTGGTAGAGGGCAACGATGACGGTGACGGCCCGCCGTCCGAGAGATTTATCCATACCGAAATTTACCGCGCTCGCCCGGACGTGGGCGGCGTGGTGCACACGCATCAAATGCTGGCGACGGTTTTTGGTATAGTGGAACGTAAAATTCTCCCTATCCTCCATGTCGAGGCCCCGCTATTAATAAACGGCGTGCCCACTTATCCGTCGCCGGACCTGATTACCGACCCTGAACGCGGCAAGGCGGTGGCTAAGGTGATCGGCAAGGCGGAGGTCTGCCACCTGCAGGGGCACGGTATCGCGACCGCCTCGGCGACGGTCGAGGAGGCGACTCTCGCCGCCATCCATCTCGATCGACTTGCGGAGGCCAACTATATCGCGGCGCAATTAGGCGGGACGCCGAAGGTCATCAGTCACGAGCAGATCGAGCAGATGGTCGCCGCCGGTAAATTTGTCGGATATAAAGTGCGCTGGGCCTATTACGCCAGCCTGGTGAGTTGAGGGAAAGCTTTTGCCGCTTGCGCGCCGGGGGCTCCGGGCCGCCGTCTCATTGAATTACATAAGCCATAGCCGAGAACGCCGCGCTTCTCAGCCGGGACGAAAGCCCTTGAGATGGTCCAATAGTGCTTCACAACGGGAACTATAGGATGTCCTTGCTTGTCAAGCACTTACTAATGGCCTATAGTGATTAACACAAGCGCACATGTCCGCCAGGAGGAAAATGCAGTTCAACGAAAAGAAAGCAGCGCAAGTTGCGGCTTTCTTCTTATTTCGCGCTGACGGACGGCTAGAGATACTAAAGCTAATGAAGCTCATGTATCTAGCCGAACGTAATTCTTTTGCCAAATATGGCGAGCCGATGATAGGCGATCAGTTATTCTCAATGGAGAATGGGCCTGTTCTATCGCGCACGTTGGATCACATGAACCACTTTGTCGATTCAACAGAGGGTGGGTGGAATACATGGGTTAGGGATAGAAAAGACTACATGCTCGCCCTAAACAAAGCAGTAAAGGATCCGAAGCAAGATCTCCCACAATTAAGCGATGCCGATTTGGCAATTCTTGAGTCGGTATGGCAGCAGTATGGTCACCTGAAACCATTTGATCTCGCTGACCTTACGCACAAAATATGTCCAGAATGGGAAGACCCTAAAGGCTCCGTCCTTCTCATTCCGTATGGTCGATTACTACGCTTTGTTGGGTACGATCCAGATGTGGCGGAAGAACTAGAACAACGAATTGCCTCCCAACAAGATATAGATTCTGTTTTCTCCAAAGAAATCTCGTAAATTGTGCCCTGGGTTTGTGAGGCAGGCGGTACATTGCTTATGCCATCCGGCCCCCAAGGCGATCACCTATTTGTAATTCTCAATAAACCGGCAGATTTCGGCGGGTATCCTCCCCGTAGTTGTGTGCTAGTCAATCTGTGCACGGTTCGTCGTGGGCCATACGACACCACTCGTGTAATTCAGCCTGGCGCCCACCCATTCGTCAAACGTCTAACTTATGTTGGTTATCGGCATACCCGGATGGAGCAAGAGTCCCATCTGACAAAATTAGTACAAGCAAGAATCTTTATTCCTCATCAACGGTAAGCGAGGAACTGCGGAAAAGTATTATTTCCGGTCTATATGAGTCTGACCAAACGCCGCGTTTTATTAAACAGCTAGAGATAGACAAAGTAAAAAGTTAACGGCGTTTCTTCCGCTTAAGGCCTCACTGTAATTGGTGGGGCGTTTTTATTTGTAACATTCAAACTGACCCACTACCAGAAATCTTTGTATCCAGCACCCTATACAATCAGCGCGGCCTTGCGCACACTTTCAATTAACGAGGTGCGCATCAGAAACTGCTTGTGCAGCGCCGGATCGGCGGCGGTGCGGCGCAGTTGGTCGAAGTTGGCTTGGCGCACCGCCGGGTCGCGTTCTTCCAGCCGCTTCTTGTTGCTGATGGTCTGCTGCTGCACGTGCTCGATATTGAGCGCGCGCCGGCGCCGCTGGTAGCGGTCGAGCAGCGCCTCGTCCGCCTGTCCGCTGGCGACGAGGTGCAGCGTCTCGGCAAGTTCCAGCGCGTCATGGATGCCGCAATTAAGTCCCAGCCCGCCGATCGGGTTGTTGACGTGCGCCGCGTCACCCGCGAGAAAAACACGGCCTTTACGAAAACTCGCGGCGACGCGCTGGTGCACCTTGTACAGATTGCGGTGTACCACATGGTAAGGCTCAGTCGTCGGAAAGATTCCCTGTAGACGCGCGTTGACGGCGGCGTCGCTCAGCGCCCGCTCATCGGTTTCGTCGGGCCGCGTCGGAAACACGGCGCGCCAGCGGCCCTTGCCGTCGTCGCCGGCCACCTTGAACAGGTTCACCCACTCTTCCGGATCGGCCATATAGCTGCGATAGCAGCAGCCCATTCTCTGCGCGAAGTCCATCGGGGTCGTGAGGACAATAAACCGCTCGGGAAAGGTATAGCCGTCAAACTGAATGCCGAGCGCCTTACGGATGGTGCTGCGGCCGCCGTCCGCGCCGATGAGATAATCCGCCCGGAGTTGTTCTATACCGTCGGGCGCTTCGATC